>NZ_JBVJIA010000014.1:106577-201041 GCF_055586505.1 Streptosporangium sp. NPDC050148
CGCCCACCCCCCCCCCCCCCCCCCCCACCCCCCCCCCCCCCCCCCCCCCCCCCCCCCCCCCCCCCCCCCCCCCCCCCCCCCCCCCCCGGGGCGTCAGGCGCCGGAGGTGGCCAGCCAGACCGCCGTGTCCGGCAGCAGCAGGTGCCCCTCGACCGGAGCGCTGCCGATCAGGACGCGGTCGTGCGGGGGCAGCTTCACCGGCTCGATGCCGCAGTTGATGACGCAGGTCAGCGGTCCCCGCCTGAAGACAAGAGCGTCCCCGGAGCTCTCCAGCCAGGTGATCTCGTCGGGCAGGGTGCCGCGCAGGTCGCGGCGGGCGCGCAGGGCCTCCCGGTAGAAGCTCAGCGTCGAGCCCGGGTCGTTCGACTGGCGCTCGGCCGACAGCACCACCCACTCGACCGGCTGGGGCAGCCAGGGCCGCGTCCCGTCCGGGGAGAAGCCGTACGGCTCGGACACCCCCGACCAGGGCAGCGGGACCCGGCACCCGTCCCGGCCGGGCAGCTTCCCCTCGGACCGGGCGAAGATCGGGTCCTGGCGGGCCTCCGGGGGAAGATCCTTCACCTCGGGGAGGCCCAGTTCCTCCCCCTGGTAGAGATATGCCGATCCCGGCAGGGCGAGCATGGCGAGCAGCGCCGCACGCGCGCGGGCCAGACCCGTCGTGGAGTTCGTCAGGCCGTCGCCGTACCGGGTCACGTGCCGGATCACGTCGTGGTTGGAGAGCACCCAGGTGGGGGCGGTCACGGCGGCCAGCGTGTCGTCGATGACCTTCTTGAACGCGGCCCCGGACCAGGGCGCCTCCAGCCAGGCGAAGTTGAAGCTCTGGTGCAGCTCGTCGGGACGGACGTAGAGCGCGAGGTCCTCGGCGGAGTCGGTCCAGACCTCGCCGATGGCCATCCGCTCACCGTCGTAGGAGTCGAGCACCTTGCGCCACTCGCGGTAGACCTCGTGCACCTCGGGCCGTCCCCAGATCGGGGACTCGGCCTTGAACGCCTGGTCCTCCGGAGGCGTGTCCGGCAGCCCCTCGGCCTTGTACAGGCCCATCGCCACGTCGATCCTGAACCCGTCCACCCCCCGGTCCAGCCAGAACCGCAGCACGTCGAGGAACTCGGCGTGCACCTCGGGGTTGCGCCAGTTGAAGTCGGGCTGCTCGGGGGCGAAGAGGTGAAGGTACCACTGCCCGTCGGGCGCCTTGCTCCAGGCCGGGCCGCTGAAGGTCGACTGCCAGTTGTTGGGCGGCAGGTCCCCTCCGTCGCGGAAGATGTAGCGGTCGCGTCCCTCGCCGCGCAGCGCGGCCTGGAACCACTCGTGCGCCGAGGAGCTGTGGTTCGGGACGATGTCCACGATGACCCGCAGGCCCAGCCGGTGCGCGTCGGCCACCAGGTCGTCGAAGTCGGAGAGCGTGCCGAAGAGCGGGTCGACGTCGCGGTAGTCGGCCACGTCGTAGCCGCCGTCGGCCATCGGGGAGCGGTAGAAGGGGGTCAGCCAGATCGCGTCCACGCCGAGCTCGGCGAGGTACGGCAGGCGTCGCCTGATGCCGGGCAGGTCGCCGACGCCGTCTCCGGAGGCGTCGGCGAAGCTGCGAACGTAGATCTCGTAGACGACGGCGTCACGCCACCAGGGGGTTTCCATGAGCATGGGTTGCCCCCGGTCGGCGGGGTTTATGCGTCGGGGGCGTTGACCATGCTGTGCGCCGCGTACACGAGGTAGTCCCAGAGGCGTTTCTCCAGGTCCTCGGGGAGCTCCAGGGAGGCCACCGCGTCGTGCATGTGCCTGAGCCAGGCGTCGCGCTCGGCCGAGCGGATGACGAACGGGTTGTGCCGCATCCGCAGGCGCGGGTGCCCCCGCTGGGTGCTGTAGGTGTTGGGGCCGCCCCAGTACTGGATGAGGAACAGCCGCAGCCGATCCTCGGCGCCTTCGAGGTCGTCCTCGGGGTAGAGCGGCCGGAGCAGCGGGTCGGTGGCCACTCCCTGGTAGAAGTGGTGCACCAGACGCCTGAAAGCCTCCTCGCCGCCGACGGCGTCGTAGAAGGACTCTGGTTCCTCGGGGGTGGCGGACACGTGCTCCAGCCTAATCGACGTCAGCCGGCGATCGGGATGGAGGCCCGGTCCAGGGCCGTCTTGACCCGGAGGCGGAGCTCGCGGGCGATCTCGGCCTGCTTGGAGGGGAGGGTCTTCGCGCTGATCCGGAAGATGACCGAGGTGTCGGAGATCTGCTCGATGCCCCAGACCTGCGGCTCCTCCACGATGACGGAGCGGAGGTCCGGGTCCTCCCACATCTCCTCGACGGTCGCCTTGAGCAGGTCGCGGACGGCCGGGACGTCGGAGGTGTAGGCCACCGGCACGTCCACGGTGGCGCGCGACCAGCCCTGGGACTCGTTGCCGACCCGGGTGATGGTGCCGTTGCGCACGTACCAGACCCGGCCGTCGGCGTCGCGCAGGCGGGTGATGCGCAGGGTGACCGCCTCCACGGTGCCCACCGCGGCACCGGCGTCGATCACGTCGCCCACGCCGTACTGGTCCTCCAGGAGCATGAACATCCCGGCGATGAAGTCCTTGACGAGCTCCTGGGCGCCGAAGCCGATCGCCACGCCCACGATTCCGACGCTGGTCAGCAGGGGGGCGATGGGTATCGTGAGCCGCTCCAGGACGGTCAGCACGGCGGTGCCGAGGATGATGATGGAGGCGACGTGCTTGAGCACCGAGCCCATGGTCTCGGACCGCTGCCTGCGCCGCTCGGCCAGGATCGCGTCCAGGCCCTCGGGGGCCGGCGTGTCCCTGCCGCGCAGCCGTCCCGCCAGTGAGGTACGCCCGGAGGACGCCCGCCGCACCACGCGGTTGATCAGCCGGTGCGCCACGTTGCGCAGGATCAGCGCGATCACGATCACGAGCACGAGGGCGAGGGCGGCCGCGACCACGGGGGCCCAGTTGGCCGGGATGATGGTCTGCACGAGATCGCAGAGTATCCCCCCGCCGTCCCCGCATCCCCTCGTCAGGCCCGCGCTCATGTCCAAAAGCCCCTTGACGCTCTCGGCTGGATCCAGCGTCGTCGTGACGGTCGGGGTCGGGACGGGGGACGGGCTGGGACTCGGGGTGGGAACGGGCGTGGGGGAAAGCAGGAACACGGAGTGGATCCCTCTCGGATCGGATCGATGGCCGGCCGGGCGCGTCTGATGACCCACCCATCTTGCCGATCGAACCGGCCTCCGTCACATCACGCCGGGGAAGACGGGGACATCCGGATCAGGGGCCGCGGGGGGCGGACCCGGATGCCCCGGTGACGGGTGGCCCGGACGGGACACGCACCCGGAAGCGTGTCCCGTGTCGTTCCCGAGAGGAATCCCCTCCTGTCACCGTCCGGACGAGAGGCCGGACGGCAGTCTGTGCTTCGGATCGGTTCGGGGGCCTCGGCCCGACGGAGCCGAGGCGTGTCGCGGGAGGTCCCGCGGGCGACCGGTTCGCAAGGCCGGTCCGTGCGGGCGGCTCACCTCGCGAGGGTGGCCGCCGGGCCGGGACGGGCCCGAGGGGGCGGGCCCGTCCGGCCGATTCGGAGCCGGCGGGACGACCAGCGTCCGAGGACGCTCCGCACCGGTCGCCCCGCCGGCTCCGTCGAGCCGCGGCAGGCGCGGCGCACCGGCCGGAACACCGGCCGTTGCGCCGCTCACCTCACTCTCCTACCGCGGCGAGTACGCGTGCGACCTTGGTCGCGGCACCGGCGGGGTCCTCCACCGTGTGCATCTTCTCGCCCCAGGACCACCAGTAGTACCAATCCCGATGGCTGGGGGCGGCCTGGGCTCGGCAGGTGACGTTCTCCGCCAGGCTGGTCGCCTTGGGGTTGATCACACGCACGAACGTGCGGCCCGAGTGGGTCCGTACCACGCGGGCGTGCAGCCCGCGGCAGTCAAGCTCCGTCACCAGTCGTTCCAGGTGCCGGAAATCGTCTTCACCCACCTCGTCCCTCCTCGTGATGTCGGTTGCCGGCGCCGAACCGTGTTCGCTCGATCACGCATTCGGTGCTGCTCGCCAAAGATGACTCACGGTGGGCCCATGGGTCAATTCGGGGAAAACCCAGTTCAGGGTGGACGTTGTGCCAAGTGGGTTGAAAGAAACAGCCCCCGGGAGGACGATTCTTAGCCCATGGCTTTATTTGTGCGTTCCGGATGAGTCAAACGTGGTCCATCATTCTCGGTAGGCGCAGTGCGACAGAAAGATCACACTGAGTCAAGGGGGAGAGGACCGGTCGGGACAACGTGTGCCGGCCAGCCCCGGCTGGCCACGAGAGAGGGGCCGGTATGTCCGGCAGGCAGCACAGGGAGACAGAGTTGGCACGACGGATCCGGGCTCGTGGCCTGGCGTCCGGGAAGTCCTCGGCGCAGATAGCCGAGGAAATTCATGACAAATGCAGTGCGCAATTCGGGACCACACGGATTAAAGGTCACCGGCTCGCGCACGGCGTCGCCCTCGCGGACGTCATCGAACAGATACGGGCGCTGTTCGAACGCGACGGCAAGTCGGCCCCGGGCATCGGCGAGACGCTCCTGTCCGCGTACGAGAGCGGGCTGAAGCGGCCCGGTCCCGAGTACCTGCACTACCTGTGCTCCGCCTACCGGGTCGAGCCGGCCTCCCTCGGGTACGACGGCCCGTGCATCTGCGGCCACGGCCACAAGATGCCCGGTGTCGTCCGAGGCGATCTCCAGGATGGAAGACCCGACACTTCCCCTGGTCCGCGAGAGCTGCTGATCCAGCCGATCGGCCTCGGCCTTTCCGCGGACGGGGGCGAGGAGGACGAGAACGTGCTACGGAGGACACTCTTACAGCTCCTGGCGGGCAGCGGCATCGCGCTGGACGGCCAGGTGCTCGGATCGGTGGAGAGCATCCGCAGGAGGATGGACGACACGCTGGTCTCGGCCACCGTCTCGCCCGCCATGCTCGACCAGTGGGAGGAGTCGACCATCGGCTTCGGCCGCCAGTACATGAACACTCCGCCGCTCCGGCTGCTGTGCGACGTCATGCTGGAGTTCAGCGCGGTGCGCAAGGCGATGGAGCGGCGCCAGCCGGTCGACCTGCAGGAACGGCTCTGCCGGATGGCCGCCCAGCTCGCCGGGCTGAGCGGCATGATCATGATCAATCTCGGTGACCACCGGCTCGCCCGGTCGTTCTTCCGTACCGGCAGGACCGCCGCCGACGAGACCGGGGACCGCGCGCTGCGGGCGTGGGTCACGGCCAGGGAGGCCCTGGTCCCGCTCTACTACGGCGATCCGCGCGAGGCGCTCAACCTGGCGAAGAAGAGCCGGGACCTGGCCGGGCAGACCCCCTGCGCGGCCCAGGCGATGGCCCCGGTGGTGGAGGCCCGCGCGCTGGCGATGATGTCGGGCGCGGGCAAGAAGGACGTGGTCGACCAGGCCAAACGGGCCCTGTCCCGGGCCAGGGCGGCCTTCTCCCAGATGACCGCCGCCGAACAGGACGACTCCACCTTCGGCTACACCGAGCGCCAGCTGTACTTCCACCAGGGGGACGCGCTGGTCAAGCTCGGGCAGGCGATGGAGGCCGACCTCATCCTGGAACAGGCGCTCACCAAGTACGGCCCGGCCGACTGGCTGGATCCGACCATCATCAAACTCGACCGCGCCCAGTGCAAGATCCTCGAAGGCGACGTGGAGGAGGCCCTGGACATCGCCCAGCGCACGATCGAGGGCCTCGACGACGAGTGCAGGCCCGACATCCTCATGCAGCGCGCGCACGAGGTGGCCCGGCAGGCCGAGGTGAAGGCTCCCGGCCATCCCAAGCTCAGGATCTACCTGGACTCGCTGCGCAGCCGCGGCGTCCCGGTGGCGGATCCGGTGGCCGACGGGAGGGAGAGTTGAGGCCGACGCTCCGGCGTTATCGCTGGTCCGACCTCGAAACCGTCTGGGCGCTGCACCAGATATGCCTTGCCCAGGTGGGGCTCGCGCCCGGGGACGGCGTCTACTACGAGGACGACTTCCCCAGGATCGGCGAGGTCTATCTCGCCGACCGGGGGGAGTTCCTGGTGGGCGAGATGCCCGGCGGGCGCATCGTCACGATGGGAGGGCTCCGTCGCGTCGACGACCGGAGCGCCGAGATGTGCCGGTTGCGGGTCCATCCGGAGTTCCAGCGGCGCGGGTTCGGTGCACAGATGGCCCTCGCCCTGGAGGCCCGCGCGGTCGAGCTGGGGTACGCCCGGCTCTGCGGGGACACCACCCTGAACCAGCCCGCGGCGATGGAGCTCTACCGCAGATTCGGATGGCGGGAGATTCGCCGGGAGGAGCGAGGAGGATGCACCGTTATCTACGGAGAAAAAGACCTTATATCCGCTATGTCCTCTTTAACGCAGTAAGTTGGTGAACCGCTTCGCTCCAGGTATTGCCGATCGCGGAAACAGCGGAATACTGGGTCTTCTCATCCGTCGACATTCTCTGGTGCGTACGATGAAAAAGATCATTGTTCACAAGCCCGGCGTTTCCCGACTCGGTGGTGTCGCCGGAGTCATCCACAAGGGGTGAAGGTCTTTTCGGCGAGGGAGGGCGGCCCCGGTCCATGGGATCGGGGACCACTCTCGCGCCCTTCTGCGTCATACTTTACGGCCCTGTGATGGCCTTTTTCGGTCTGTAATGGCGTCGAGGAATATGCGGGCCCCTGAGGTGTGACGCGTTTGTATGGATTTCCGGTCCCGCGTCGGGTGTATTACGGCCCCAAGCGGATCGGCCGGTTCCAGCGGGGTGTCCCGATCGGTCCAGGACGTGTCCCGGCCGGTCCAAGGTGTGTCCGGTCGGTCCAGGGCGTGTCCCGGTCGGTCCGGCAGGGGGTCCGCGGGCGGGACGATCCGGACGGCTCTTCCTCGGGCGTCCGGGCGGGGCGGCGGAATGATCCGCCGGTCAGCCCAGCAGGGTGAGGCGGCGGACGACCTCCGGCAGGTCGGGGGGCTCCAGGAAACCGGGCAGGTCGGTCATCTCCGCCACGGAGAACCAGCCGGAGCCCAGGAAGGTGGTGTCCTCCTCGGCGGTCAGCGACACCGCGCCCGCTTCAGGGCCGTCCTCGAACCTGGCCAGGTAGAACCGCTCGGTCTTGGCGTAGTGGACGCCGAGCCAGTCGAACTCCCGGCGTACCGGAACCCACCGGTCCAGCACCGCCTCCCCGGGCAGGCCCGTCTCCTCGGTGAGCTCCCGCCGGGCGGCCTGCAGGGGGGTCTCGCCCGGGTCGATACCGCCACCGGGCGGTTCCCACAGGGTGTGGCCGCTGGTGGTGTCACGCCAGTGCATCAGGAGCACCCGTCCGGAGGCGTCCACACAGATCACCCTGGCCGCGGGCCGGTCGTTCGGCTGAGAGTCCCCCATGGGCCAGGGACGCTACCACCCGTACCCCGCCGGGCCGGAGCCCGGTGTGACCCGGTGACGGCCCCGTGGCGGCCCGCGTCCCGGAAGGCGTCGTGGACGGCGTTCCGGACCGGCGGATGCGGCGCCGGGATTCGCTGTACCCTGCCCAGGTCAGGTGCGAGCACCGTACGATCCACCTCCTCAAGCTCAAGGGTGAAGGCATGAGTTCCAGGGCCGAGTATGTGTTGACGCTCTCCTGCCCGGACCGTCCCGGCGTGGTGGCCGCGGTCTCCGGTCTCCTGGCCGGACGAGGATGCAACATCATCGAGAGCCAGCAGTTCGGGGACGCCGTGGCCGAGCGGTTCTTCATGCGGGTGCAGTTCGCCTCCCCGCTGCCCGACGCGGAACTGCGCGAGGCCGTCGCGGCGCTGGCCCCGGAACTCGGCATGGACTTCAGGCTGCGCGACGTCTCGGTCAAGCCGCGCGTGCTGGTGATGGTCAGCAGGTTCGGCCACTGCCTGAACGACCTGCTCTACCGGACCCGTTCCGGCCTGCTCGACATAGAGATCGTCGCGGTCGTCTCCAACCATCCCGACCTGCGCCCGCTGACCCAGTCGTACGGCATCGACTACCACCACCTGCCGGTCACCCCCGAGACCAAGCCCAGGCAGGAGGCGGAGGTGCTCACCCTCGTCGATCACTACCGGGCTGATCTGGTGGTGCTCGCCCGCTACATGCAGGTGTTGTCGGAGGATCTCTGCGGCAAGCTCGCCGGCAACGTGATCAACATTCACCACTCGTTCCTGCCGTCGTTCAAGGGGGCCAAGCCCTACCACCAGGCGCACGCGCGGGGCGTGAAGCTGATCGGCGCGACGGCGCACTACGTGACCGCCGACCTCGACGAAGGGCCGATCATCGAGCAGGAGGTGGCCCGGGTGAACCACACCCACTCCGCCGAGGATCTCGCCGCCATCGGACGCGACGTCGAGTGCCAGGCCCTGGCCCGCGCGGTCCGCTGGCACACCGAGCAGCGGGTCCTGCTCGACGGCCACAAGACGATCGTCTTCCCCCGCTGACCACCGTGATCGCCACCTGACCGGTGCGGTCGTCACGTGGCCTGTACGACCGTCATGTGATCACCGCGCTCGTCATGTGACCGGTGCGGTCGTCGCGTGCCTCTCACGTGGGCCTCAGGCGACCGTCCCGTGCCCGTCCGTCCCGTCGGTGACGGCCCCCTCGGCCGGTTCGGGCGGCGCGTCCCCGGCCGCCTCGGCGAACCCGGCCGCCCGGGTGTCGGCGGCGCGGCTCTCCTGCTCGGTGAGCGTGAGCGTGCGCAGGTGGAACAGCTCGTCGAGCGCGGCGGCGTCGAGGAGACCCTCGGGTCTGTCCGGTGAGACGTCCGGATGGTCGTGCAGGATGATCGGCGAGGAGAGCACCACGTCCCGGTGGCCCGGCTCTCCCACCAGGACGGGCCAGGTGTGCTCGTTACGGCAGGTCTCCACGGCCGGCCGCGCCCACTCGGGCGGGTCGAGCAGGGAGACGAAGGCGCCGGCGGTCACCGCGACGATCAGGTGCGCCGAGATCAGCGAGTGCCGGAGCGCCTGCTCGCGCGGGGCTCCCAGCGGCTTCCAGTCGTCGGTGTTCTCCACCCGGGCACGCAACCTGATCAGACCGTACGGTCCCGGAACGCGCTCGGCGGAGACCGTGAGGGCCGCGTGCAGCGGCAGGTGCTCGGAGACGAGCCGGCCCACGATCTCCCCGGACGGGGAGGCGATCGGCTCGATCACGCGATCGCCGGGGATCCGCACCTCGACCACCCGGGCGGGCGTGCCGAGCAGACCGGCGACCGGGAAGACCGCCTCCACCTCCCGCTCGGTGGCCTCGTCGAAGGTGAGGTAGGTGCGGTGGCCGTTGCGCAGCTGCTGGACCGGCCAGTAGCCGTCGTCCTCGGCCCGCTCGACGCAGCGCGTCCTGACGTGCAGGAAACGCAGGTTCAGGTGGACCACGGCGTACGCGGCCCCTTCGAGGAGGCACTCGGTCACGCTGGCCGAGTGGTCGGCGGTGGCCGTGAACCCCGGTGGTACCAGGACCCCGAACCGCCGGCGCACCTGGTCCTTGGCCGCCGGGGTGAGGTGGGGGTAGAGCAGGCGCCCCTCGTACAGCACCGCCTCCGCCAGCCGCCGCGCGATGTCCATCGGCACGCTCATCGAATACCTCCAGCGTGGAGATCCCGGGCTACGACCGTGGGAGGACGCGGAACGGCGCCGCAAGGACGCGGAACGGCGCCGCGAGGACGTCCCGGGGCCGGGGGAGGGGCGGGCATCAGGCCCCACCGGTGCCGGGGGTGCCGGCGGCGGCGATCCGGACGTCAGGGGCGCCGACGCGGGCGGCCGTGACCGGCGGCGGGACGGGCACTGCTCGCGTACTCGCTGCTGCGGTCATGTCGACGCTCCGTATTCTCCACGGTAGCCGTCACAGTACGATCGGCCGCCCCGGGGCCGACACCCCCGGTTCGGCAACCCGAGGCAAAGCTCTGATCATTGACGCGGTCTTTTCGTCCGGGACGTGCGGGTCGTGACCGCCCCCATGGACACGACCCGCGACGCTCCCGGGACCCCCGGGATCAGGAGCGGACCCCGAGATCAGGGCCGGCCCCCCGGATCAGGGCTGATACGTCCCGAAGTACCACTCGTTCCCCTCGGGATCCTTGCAGGCGTAGTCGCGGGATCCGTAGGACTGGTCGCTCAGCTCCCTGGTGACCACGGCGCCGGCCGTGACGGCCCTGTCGTGGTGGGCGTCGGGGTCGTCAACGACGACGTAGACCCCCGGCCCGCCGGGCTCTCCCGTGCCGGTCATGATCATCCCGGTGCCGACGAGCAGCTCACCGTGCTCGACCCTCCCCTCGGGTGAGGTGTGCAGTTCCTTGACCTCGAATCCGAACGCCTGGGTCAGCCAGTCGACGGCCTTGACCGGGTCGCGGTACATGACCAGTGGATACACCGTGCGCATGTCTCTCTCCTCCGTGGTGGTTCCCGATCACGATGCCACCGGAGAACACGGAGGGATTGGACGAATCTGACCTGGTCACCCCGGGACGGGGAACGCGGGCGCCGTCATCTCTCCGGGAGTGGCCCCGGCCATGGCCCGGAAGTCGCGGTTCATGTGGGCCTGGTCGTAGTAGCCGCAGGCGGCGGCGGTGTCGGCCGCGGACAGGCCGGATCTCAGGCGGCCGGTGGCGTGCTGGAACCGCAGGACCCTGGCCGCGGCCTTGGGAGCCAGCCCGATCTGGTCGTGGAAGCGGGAGACCAGGTGGCGGTGGCTCCATCCCAGCTCGGCGGCGAGGGACGCCACGGGCACCGCGCCCCGGGCGGCGACCAGCCGGCCCCAGGCCCAGGCGACGCGGCGGTCGGGGGCGGGGGCCTCGCCGATCCGCCGGCCGAGCACCGCGTCCAGCAGGGCCAGGCGGGCCGCCCGGCCGGGGGTCTCGGCCAGCCGCTCGATCGTGGTCGTGGCCCAGCCTCCCAGGACCTCCTCCAGGGACACCACCCGGTTGGCCAGCTCCCGCAAGGGCACCCCGAGCAGCCTCCTGGCCCCGAAAGGCGTGAGGTCGACCTGCAGCCCCTCGGCGGGCCCGGCGGTGACGGTGTCGACGTAGGTGTCGTGCAGGCCCGCGGCGAACGAGGCCAGCCTACGGTCACCCCCGGGCCCGCTCAGCGCGAGCGGCGCGCCGAACCCGAAGATCATCACGATGCCGGGGAAGGGTGGCTGCCTCCGGGCCCTGGGCAGGGCGTACCGCTCGCTGTAGGCCGACATCTCGGTGACATGGGGACGCAGGAGGGAACCGGGTTCCCCCACGGTGAAGCTCAGGCCCTCGGCCGCCCCCGTCTCGTTCGCGTCGTCGTGCACGCCCCGACCATAACCGGCCCCACCGACGGTTCGGCCCCGGGACGCCCGGGGCGCGTCCCGGGGCCGGACGCGCCCGTTCTCGGCGCCCTCCTCAGGAGGTCAGGCCGGTGTGGTGGGCGAGGAAGGTGAGCTGGTCGGCGACCAGCTCGACGGTCTTGCTCACCGCGCGGGCCCCGTGACCGGCCTCCATCTCGTTGCGGAGCAGGATCGGCCGGTCCCCGGCCTGGGCGTGCTGCAGGGCCGCGCACATCTTCCAGGCGTGCAGCGGGTGGACCCGGGTGTCGGACTGGAAGACGGTGAACAGCGTCGCCGGGTAGGAGACCCCCTCCCGCACGTTGTGGTACGGCGAGTAGGCGTGCAGCCAGGCGAACTCGTCGGGCTTCTCCGCGGAGCCGTACTCGACGTTCCACGTCGCGCCCAGCCCGAACAGCTCGTAGCGGATCATGTCGAGCAGCGGTGCCGAGCAGACCACCGCGGCGTACAGCTCGGGACGCTGGGTCAGGGCCGCGCCGACCAGGAGACCGCCGTTCGAGCCGCCGGAGATGGCCAGCTGGGCGGAGGTGGTCACACCGGTCGCGATCAGGTGCTCGGCCGCCGCGTGCAGGTCGTCGAAGACGTTCTGCTTGTGGGCCAGCATCCCGGCCCGGTGCCACTCCTCGCCCTGCTCGCCGCCGCCGCGCAGCTGGGCGATCGCGTACGTGCCGCCCGACTCGACCCAGCTCAGGATGGACGCCGAGTAGCCCGGGGTCATCGAGATGCCGAAGCCGCCGTAGCCGTACAGGACGGTGGGGCGCGGCCCCTCGGCGCCGGGAGGGGAGATCACCAGCATGTGGACCTCGCTGCCGTCGGCGGAGCGGTAGGTCACCTGCCTGGTGTCGACGGCCGGAACCTCGACGGCGCCGGGGGAGGCGGCCCACAGGGTCGTCTCCCCGCTGCGGGCGTCGTAGCGCTGGATGGTCGGCGGCGTGGTGTTGTCGGTGTAGCCGAACCAGGCCTCGTGACCGCCCTCGGGCCGCTCGCTGATGCCGCCGATGGTGCCCAGGCCGGGGGTCGGCACCTCCCCGACGCGCTCGCCGGAGACCAGGTCGTGGACGGTGATCTCGCTGATCGCGTGGCGGGTCCAGGCGACCAGCATGACCGGCCGGTCGAGGCCGTCGAGGATCGCGAAGTCCGTCAGCACCGCCTCGGGGTCCTGCGGGATCAGGTCGCGCCAGCTCTCGAAGCGCGCGTCCGAGGGGTCGGTCACGCAGACGCGGGCACGGGGCGCGTCGCGGTCGGTGAAGACGTACAGCCGCCCGTCGCGGCCGAAGTACAGGGCGGTCTGGGCGTCGACGTCCTGCTGGACGACCCTCAGGTCCGGCGAGGAGGGGGCGGAGGCGTGCAGGTCGGCGACCCAGAGGTCGTTGCGCGGCGCGGTGCCCCGGGAGGCGGAGATCTGCAGCCAGCGGCCGTCGCGGGAGACCGAGACGCCGTAGTAGTTGGTCTTCTCCAGGCCCTCACCGAAGATCAGGACGTCCTCCTGGGTGGAGGTGCCGACCCGGTGCAGGTAGACCCGGCGGTGGAACTGCTCCTCGTTCTCGGGCACCTCGGTGGCGGGCAGCCTGCGCACGTAGTAGAACGCCTCGCCGCCCGGCAGCCAGGCCACCGGGGAGTAGCGGCAGCGGTCGATCGGCCCCTCGACGCGCTCGCCGAGCGCGACGTCCATCAGGTAGAGGCTCGACTCCTCGTCACCGCCCACCGAGACCTGGTAGGCCAGCAGGCGGCCCTCCTTGTCGGGCTGCCAGGAGTCCAGGGTGGTCAGCCCGGTCGGGTCGAGCGCCATCGGGTCGAGCAGCGCCCGCTCGCTGCCGTCGGGGTCGACGGTGTAGAGCACGGCGTGCTCCTGGGCGGGGGCGCGGCGCATGAAGAACCGCCGCCCTCCGCGCCAGGTCGGTGCGCCGATCGAGCCCGAGGCGAGCAGCTCGGCGATCCGCGCCTTGAAGGCGTCGCGCCCCGGAAGGGCGTCCAGCTCGGTCTCCAGCAGCCTCTCCTGCCCCACGAGCCAGTCCTTCGTGGCCGGATCGTCGGGATCCTCCAGCCATCGGTAGGGATCGGGGACGGGGACCCCGTGCAACTCCTCGACGAGGTCAACACGGCTGGCGGGAGGGTATGGCTGTCGCGTCATGGCCGAAACCCTACGACCTCCGGGCGACCGTACGGGGGTGGTGGCGGGGCATTGCGCGGCGGGCGTAGCAGATCATCGGCGGGAGGAGTTAAAAAGTGGTAATGCGGGCATAAAACGTACCAGGTGTCTCTCCAGTCATTTATGGGTGGCGGGAACCGCGTTGCAGAAGCCAAACTTGGTGAAGGACGGTGCCGTGGTGAGCATCCGCTGGGCCGTCCGGCGGAGGTCCTCGTGACGGAAGCACCCGGGCCCCAGGAGGGGCCGCCAGCCGGGGCACGCAGTGGCGTGCCCCCTCAACAGACGTGTCGTACGGCGGGACAGGCCCGCTGATGCGCCAGGTCCTGCTCTTGAACGCAACCTACGAACCCCTGACCACCCTGTCGCTGCACCGGGCCGTCGTGCTCGTGCTGCGGGAGAAGGCCGACGTCGTGCACCGCGACGGGCGGGGCGCCGTGTTCCGCTCGGCGAGCCGCACGCTCGACGTCCCCTCGGTGATCAGGCTTCGGAGATATGTCCGTATCCCCTACCGGTCGCGGATCCCGCTGACCCGGACCGCGCTGATGCGCCGGGACGACTACCGGTGCGCCTACTGCGGCCAGCGGGCCGAGACCATCGACCACGTCATCCCCCGCTCCCGGGGCGGCCCCCACACCTGGGAGAACTGCGTGGCGTCGTGCACGACGTGCAACCACCGCAAGGCCGACCGGATGCTGGAGGAACTGGGGTGGACGCTCAGCGTCGCCCCGGTGGTGCCACGCGGCGTCCACTGGCGGCTGATCGGCGCGCACACCGTCGGTGACCCGCAGTGGGCGCCCTACCTCCAGGAGAGCGCCGCCTGACGGCGACGTCATCGATGCCGATGCCACCGACGCCGCCGATGCCGCCGATGCCGCCGATGCCGCCGATGCCGCCGACGCCGTCGCGGTCGCGTCCCCGGACGCGCCGCGGCGGCGTCGCCGTGTCCGGCCGGCCGGCGGATATCCGCTGGCACCGACGATCGCGGCCGGGGATCATCGTCGGATGACGTGGACACTCACCTCCGACGTGGAGGCGTTCGCCGCGACGGCGGAGCCGTGGCTGCTGCGGGATCCGGTGCGCAACACCGTCCCCCTCACCCTCCTGCGCACGGTGCGCCTGGGACTGTGGGGCGACGGCCCGCTGCTGGGCCGTCTGGAGCGTGACGGCCGGACCGAGGCCGTCGTGCTGCAGACGCCTCCCCACTTCCTGCTGCTTCCCGACATCCCCGTCGACACCGTGCCCGACCTCGTGACCCGCCTGATCGAGGACGAACGGGTGATCCCCGGGGTGAACGGGCCGCTCGCGCAGGTCGAGGCGTTCGCCTCCCGATGGTGGCGGCCCGAGACCGGGCGGCGCTCCGAGCGCCTCTACCGGCTCGCCTCGCCCGTCCCGCCCGATCGGCCCGCCGAGGGGACCTTCCGGGTCGCGGGTGCCGGTGACCTCGACCTGCTGGTCCGGTGGAGCGAGGAGTTCCAGATCGAGGCCGAGGGCGTCGCCCCCGCCGGCATGACCCCGCTGGTCGCCAGCAGGATCACCAGGCGGGAACTGGCCGTCTGGGAGGTGGCCGGCCGGCCGGTCGCGTTCGCCGGGGCGTCCGCCCCGCTGGGCGGGATGTCCAGGGTCGGCCCGGTCTACACGCCCCCGCCGTTCCGCCGGAAGGGGTACGGGACCGCGCTCTCGCACGCCCTGAGCGCCCGGGCGAGGGCCGAGGGGGCCGACGAGGTGCTGCTCTTCACCGACCTGTCCAACCCCACGTCCAACTCGATCTACCGGACGATCGGCTACCGGCCGGTGGCCGAGCACGCCTCGGTCACCTTCGGGTGAACGATCGGGCGGGCCTGGGTAGGCTTGACGCATGCCCCGATACGACTTCCGGTGCCGCGCCTGCGGATCCAGCTTCGAGGTCTCCCGGCCGATGGCCCGCTCCGGCGAGCCCGCCCCGTGCCCCGAAGGTCATGACGACACCGTGAAACTGCTCTCCACGGTCGCGGTGACCGGCGGCTCGGCGGCCTCGTCCGCCGCCGCCCCCAGGCCCGCCGCCGGTGGCGGTGGCGGTGGCGGGTGCTGCGGTGGAGGATGCTGCGGCTAGCCGTCCCACCGGTACGCGGGCCGGTGCCGCGTCGCGCGCGGCGCCGTCAGCGGACGCCGCCCGCGGCGACCCCGTCCCGTCGGCCCGCCCTGGCGTCCGGCCCCGTCACCCGGCCCGCGTCTGACGAGGGCGCAGGGTGACGAGACCGGACGACGCGTCCGGAACCGGGCGGGGACGACCCCGCCCGGGACCGGATTCTAGGCGGCGTGCCTGGCGCGCTCGGCGCGCTTGCCCTGGAAGGGCAGGAAACCCTCGGCCCGGTGCGGGCGCGCCGGCACGAAGGTCTGCTCGGTGGCGACGATCCGGTCGAACCGGAACGCCCGGATCGCGCCGCGCATGCGGCACATCCCGACGAGATACCAGTGGTCACGGTGAACCATGCAGGTCACCGGGTCGACGTCGCGGACGGTGATCCGCCCGGAGACGTCACGGTAGTGCAGGCGGATGACCATGCGTGAGGTGATGGCGTTGGCGATCGTCCGGGCGCGGTCGGCCACGGACGCGGGCAGCGGCTCGATCAGGGTGGTCAGGGTGGCCGCGACGACGTCGTCGTCGACCTCCAGGTGCTGGAAGGCGTGGCGCAGGCCGCTGCGGGCGGCATCGGCCTGCGGGCCCGAGCCCAGGTGTGCCATGGACAGGGCGAGGGCGGCGATCTCGGCGGTCGTCAGCGGGCAGGCGTTGGGCTTCACGACAGTTGCCATACCCTGATGATACGTCTCGATACCGACATTTTTTCGAACTTCCTGTCGGGTAAGGAATCTGTCGCCGACAGGAAGCCCAGGTCAAAGAGGTGCGGGCCGGGGAGGCGTCGAACGGACGGCGCCGGGCGGGGTGGCGTCAGCGGGACAGCTGCGACAGGTCGCGCGAGGCGCCGGTGGAGGCCGAGGTGGTCAGCGCCGCGTACGCCTGCAGCGCGGCGCTCACCTGACGGCGCCGGTCGACCGGCCGGTAGCCGCCCAGCTCGGCCAGGAGCCTCTCCCTGCGGGCGGCCAGCTCCTCGGTGGAGACCTTCAGCTCGATCGAACGGCCCGGGATGTCGATCGCGACCAGGTCACCGTCCTGGACGAGGGCGATGGTGCCCCCCTCGGCGGCCTCCGGGGAGGCGTGACCGATGGACAGCCCGCTCGTACCGCCGGAGAAGCGGCCGTCGGTGACCAGCGCGCAGACCTTGCCCAGCCCCCTGCCCTTGAGGAACGAGGTGGGGTAGAGCATCTCCTGCATGCCGGGACCGCCCTTGGGCCCCTCGTAGCGGATCACCACGACGTCACCGGCCTTGACCTTGTTGCCGAGGATGCCCTCGACCGCGTCGTCCTGGGACTCGAACACCACGGCCGGCCCCTCGAACCGCCAGATCGACTCGTCCACACCGGCGGTCTTGACGATGCAGCCCTCGGTGGCGATGTTGCCGTACAGCACGGCCAGGCCGCCGTCGCGAGTGTAGGCGTGCTCGGAGTCGCGCACGCAACCCTCGGCGCGGTCGAGGTCCAGCTCCTCCCAGCGGGCGCCCTGGGAGAAGGGCTTGACGGTACGGGCGTTGCCCGGGGCCGCGTGCCAGAGCTCCAGCGCCTCCGGCAGGACGTTCTCCGAGCGCACGTCCCAGGAGTCGAGGTAGTCGCCCATGGTGCCGCCGTTGACGGTGTAGGCGTCGCGGTGCAGCAGCCCGGCCCGGTCCAGCTCGCCCAGGATCGCCGGGATGCCGCCCGCCCGGTGCACGTCCTCGACGTGGTACTTCGCGGTGGCGGGGGCGACCTTGCACAGGCAGGGCACCCGCAGCGAGATCTCGTTGATCTCCTTCAGGCCGAAGTCGACCTGGGCCTCGCGGGCCGCGGCGAGGATGTGCAGGATCGTGTTGGTCGAGCCGCCCATCGCCACGTCCAGCGCCATGGCGTTCTCGAACGCGTCCCTGGTGGCGATGGCGCGCGGCAGGACGGTCTCGTCGTCGGCCTCGTAGTACCGGCGGGTGATGTCCACGAGCGCGCGCCCGGCGTCCTCGAACAGCTTGCGGCGCGCCTTGTGCGTGGCCAGGATCGTGCCGTTGCCCGGCAGCGCGAGGCCGATGGCCTCGGCCAGGCAGTTCATCGAGTTGGCGGTGAACATGCCGCTGCACGAGCCGCAGGTCGGGCAGGCGTTCTCCTCCATCTCCAGCAGCTCGGCGTCGGAGACGGAGTCGTCGGCGGCGGCGATCATCGGGTCGATCAGGTCGAGCTTGCCGTTGGGGGTCTTGCCCGCCTCCATCGGCCCGCCCGAGACGAACACCGTGGGGATGTTGAGCCTGAAGGCGGCCAGCAGCATGCCCGGGGTGATCTTGTCGCAGTTGGAGATGCAGATCAGCGCGTCCGCGCAGTGCGCGTTGACCATGTACTCGACGGCGTCGGCGATCAGCTCGCGGCTGGGCAGCGAGTAGAGCATGCCGCCGTGGCCCATCGCGATGCCGTCGTCGACCGCGATCGTGTTGAACTCACGCGGGATCGCCCCGGCCTCGCGGATCGCCCCGGCGACGACGTCGCCGACCTCGCGGAGGTGGACGTGCCCCGGGACGAACTGCGTGAAGCTGTTGGCCACCGCGATGATCGGTTTGCCGAAGTCCTCCCCGGCCACACCGGTCGCCCGGAGCAGAGCCCGGGCCCCGGCCATGTTCCTGCCGTGCGTGACCGTACGAGACCTGAGGGCGGGCATGGGGCCTTCTCCCATCGTCGAGACCGTGTCTACGAATGGTACGGCCACCGCCCGGTGCGTGAGACGCCCGTCCATGCCGCGAGACTGCCGCGAGACCGCCGCGAGACCGCCACGGGACCGCCGCGAGCCGCCGGTCCGGGGAGCGGGACGCGCGGAAAGGGCCCGCGGCGTCGACGCCACGGGCCCGTCCGGACGGCCGGTCCGGCCCTGGGGACCGGCCGCGCGGGTCAGCTCTCCGGGTAGCGCGCGGGCAGGACCCGCGCCGCCGCCTCGTAGATGCTCTCGATCTCGGCGTCGGTGAGTGAGCGTTCCCGCTTGGTGATCCATTTACGGACACGACTGCCGTCGAATACGTCCACCTCGCGGACGTTGAGGACCTTCCACGGGATGGCCGGGCCGTAGATCGCCAGGGAGGGCACGATGCTGATCTCGCGGCCCAGCTCGGCGCCGATCAGCTCGCTCGCCTGGGACGCCTCCCAGCGGGCCTCGTCCAGGCGGGGCTTCTGGTTGAACGGCCCGTGGAACAGCTTGCGGTGCGACTGGACGCGGACCGGCAGGCGCTTGTCCCACTTCTCGGAGTCGACCGCGTACACGCCGGTGGGGCCCACGACCAGGTGGTCGATCTGGGCCTCGCTGCCGGGGATCGCGCGCGCGTGCAGGGTGCGGTACCCCCCGCGCTCCAGCCGCTTGAGCTGCACCTCGGTGCGCCGCTCCGCGACCGAGGCGCGCCGCCAGGCGGGCACCGAGGAGTTGGACCGGGCCCGGAGCACCGTGTCCACGATCGCGGCGATCACCGCGGCGGTGAAGCCCAGCTGCCAGCTGGCCAGCAGGATGCCCGCGAGCACGCCCACACCGACCGACACGGCGACGCGCCTGCGCAGATGGCGGTACTTGGGGTGGTCGAGCAGGCCGCGCAGCGAGGCGCGCTCGACCGGCGCGTACGTCGTCGCCGGTGGGGCGGGTCGAGACGTCGGCCTCTCCTCGGCCTGTCGGTCACCGACCCAAATCGGTGACGCAGTGTTACCGTTTTCTGGTACCTGACCGGAATCCACGTAACTCACGGTAGCTGACGTCCTCGGGGGTGCCTAGTATTGCGTATCTCATACTTTTGTGACCGTCGTCCTCCGCTTGACGACGCCGTGAATCGGGTATCTAAGCGCTTCCGCTCTGGATGACCACCGCTCCGGCGCCCTACTGTGCAGGACGTGGCACACATTCACGATCTTAATGCCCTGGAGCAGGCGGCGGCCGTGCGGCGCAGGGAGATCTCCCCCGTCGAGCTCACCGAACACTATCTGGACCGCATCGACCGGCTGGACGCGCAGGTCGGGGCCTACGTGACCGTGACGGCCGAACTCGCCCTGGAACAGGCGCACAAGGCCGAGGCCAGGGTGCTCGCCGGGGAGGACGTCTCGCCGCTGGCCGGGGTGCCGATCCCGATCAAGGACCTCAACCTCGTCAAGGGCGTGCCGATCCACTTCGGCTCGGCCACCTACGAGGGCTTCGTGGCACCGGTGGACGACAGCCTGGTCGAGCGCCTCCGGGACGCAGGCACGATCATGCTCGGCAAGACCGCGACCCCCGAGTTCGGGCTGCCCTGCTACACCGAGACGCCCCTGTCCCCGCCCAGCCGCACCCCGTGGGACCCGTCCCGCTCGGCCGGAGGGTCCAGCGGCGGCGCGGCGGCCGCGGTCGCCGCGGGCCTCGCCCCCGCCGCGCAGGGCAGCGACGGGGCGGGCTCGATCCGCATCCCCGCGTCGGTCTGCGGCCTGTTCGGGCTCAAGCCCACCCGGGGCAGGATCAGCTCCGCGCCGATCGTCCCCGACCTGGCCGGCCTGGCCACCAACGGCCCGATCACCCGGACCGTCGCCGACGCCGCCGCCCTGCTGGACGTGATGGCCCACCACAACCCCGGGGACCTCTACCACGCGCCCGAGCCCGAGCTCGGCTCCTTCGGCGCGTACGTGGGCCGCGACCCCGGCCGGCTGCGGATCGCCCGCTACGCCGAGCCGCCGGTGCCCGGCACCGTCGTGCACCCGGAGGTGCTGGCCGCCTACGAGCACGCCTCGGCGGAGCTGGCCGCGCTCGGGCACGAGGTGGTCGACATCGCGCCGCCGTTCGGGCCGGAGATCGTGCCCCAGTTCGTAACGCTCTGGTATGCCTTCTCCTGCATGCACCCCGTGGAGCCCGGCAGGCAGGACAGGCTCCGGCCGCTCACCGCCTGGCTGCGCGAGCGCGGCTTCGCCACCCCGGCCCCGGACTTCCTGCAGGCCCAGTCGGCCCTGCAGCTGGCCACCCGGTTCGGCCTGCTGGTCACCGACGCCTACGACGCGGTCCTCACCCCGACCGTGACCCAGCCGCCCCGGCCGGTCGGCTGGTTCGAGGACGTCGACGGCCCCGAGGAGACCTTCGAGCGGATGAAGCGGTTCGCCGCCTTCCCGGCCATGTACAACGTCAGCGGCCAGCCCGCGGTCAGCCTCCCGCTGCACTGGAGCCCCGACGGGCTGCCGATCGGCGTGATGCTGGCCGGGCGGTTCGGCGACGAGGGCACCCTGATCTCGGTGTCGTCCCAGCTGGAGGCCGCGCGGGGCGGTTTCTGGGGGGAGCGCAGGCCCGCCGCGTGGTGACCCTCGACTGATCGTCGGCGCCGGGTTACTTTTGAGGTGTGGACAGCGCGATCGAGGTCTGCGGCTTCCTGATCGGGGTCTCCGGCGGTCTGTTCCTGCTCATCACCCTGCTCGTGACGATGCCCGGCAGGATGCGCGACCGGGCCGCCAGGGGCACCTCGGCGGGCGCGGTCTGGCTGGGCGGCCCGCACGGCAGCGAGCGCGGGATCACCGGCTCGGTGCTGGTGCTGACCAGCAGGTCCCCGTCCGGCCGTGCCGCGCCCGAGACCGACTGGGTCGCGCTCGCGGAGACCTCGGAGCCCGGACGTCACACCGGTGGCGCGTCGGCGGCCTGGTGACGTCCGACGACCCACGACGAGGCCGGGTGAGGCGGGGGAGGCGGGGAGACGGGGTGAGACGGGGATGTGGGCACTGACCTCGGCGCAGGGGGACGACGTGCGCGACGCGCTGCGCGCCGCGGAGCGCCGCACGGGCCTGCGCTTCGCCGCCTACCTCGGGCCCGCGATCGGCCCGCGCCGGCACTTCTGCGAGCGGCTGCACGCCGCGCTGGGCGAGGAGGCCGACCGGGCCGTGCTCGTCTTCGTGGACCAGCGGGCACGGGCCCTGGAGATCGTCACCGGCACCGCGGCCAGGCGGTGGCTGCCCGACGCCGAGTGCCGGTCGGCGGCGACGGCGATGGCCGCGGTCCTCGGCCTGGGTGACCTGGTGGGCGGGCTGGTCACCGGGGTCCTGCTGCTCGCCGACCGGGCGGCCCGGCGCGAATGACCCCGCCACCGGCTGTGCCGCCGACCCCGCCGATACCGTTCTCGGCCGTGCGCCGCCGCGGGCGCCTCCGGCTCCGCTCGGCAGGGGCGATCGCCGGTGACGAGCCCCGGAACGCCCTCCGGTGGGCCCTGCCGCACCGCGGGACGGTGATTCTCCCGGATAATCACCTCGTGACGAGGATCTTGTGGGACACGCCGCCGGCCGGTTTCACCGATCCGGACGGAGCGGCCGGGGCCGTCGATCCCAGCGGTCCTGCCGATCCCGCCGGTTCCGGGAACCGGCCCGCGGGCACGGGCTCCGGCGCGCAGGCCGGTCCCGTCCGGCCCGGCGGTCCCACCGGCCCGGCCCGTCCCGCCGGTGCCCCTCCCTACGGGCTCCCCGGCCGGACCGACCCCATGAGTCCGGCCGGTCCGGCCCCGTGGACCGGACCGGCCTCTCACCTCGCGCGCATCGCGAGGGAGGCCGCCGAAAGGACGCGGCGGCCCGACATGATCCTCGACTACGTCCGGGAGGCGCTCGCGGACGCCCGCCGCAGGGTGCGCCGGGAGAACGAGACGGCGGCCGTCCTGCTGGCCGTCACCGGCGCCGCGGCCGGGGCCGTCGTCACCGGGGTGACGACGGGTCACTGGAGGCCCGGCGAGCTGCCGGGCCAGACCGGATGGCTGTGGTGGACCGGCGCCTTCCTCTGGGGCATGGGCCTCCTCGTGCTCGTCGGCTCCCTGTGCCCGCCGATCGCGAACCTGGCGGGCAGGGCGCTGGAGAGACGCCGCTGCTACCTGCGGGGCTTCACCGGCCGCCTCAGGGCCGCGCACGGGGCCGAGGGGGAGGGGCCCGGGGGCGGACCGCGGATCGACCTGATCGTGCTGGAGATCCGCAGGCTCAACGCCCTGGCGGACGCCAAGCACCGCTACATCCGCCGGAGCGTCCTGCTGATGCTGCTCTCCATCGCCTTCTGCGTCCTGCCGGTGCTCCTCGGCACCCCGCTGTGAACCGGGCGTGACCCGCCCTGGGGACCCGCGCCCGCGTCCCGGGGCCGGATGGCGCCCGGCTCGTGCGACCGTGCCGCGCCCGCGTCCCGCGTCCCGCGCCCGGTCCGCGCCCGGTCCGCAGGACCCCCGGCCCCTCTGGACCCCCCGGGCGTCCGCGTCCGGGGTCAGGCGTGCAGGAGCCCCACCAGGTGGGTGCTGATGTCCGTCAGCAGCGTCGACGGCGCCACCGGCGCGCTCGCGACGGCGGAGAACAGGGAGGGAAGTCCCGGCAGCGGGAACCCGTCGTCCAGGGAGGCCTGCCGGCCCACCTCTGACTTGGCGAGCCCGGCCCGGCTGCGCTCCCACGCCTCGGTGACCTCCTCGGGCGAGGGCACCCCGAACCCGTGCCCCACCGGGGCCGCGTGGCGCAGCCGCACCAGCGGGGTCTCGGCGAAGGCCAGGGCCACCTTGGAGCGCAGGGCGAGGTCCTCGCGCCGGTCCGGCTCCACCCAGTCCATCGCGGTGCAGGGCTTGCGGCAGGCGGCCACGCAGGTGCCCAGCGCCCCGGCCACCTGGCTGTGCTGGCGGTCGAAGTAGGCGCGCCAGCCCTCGGCGGGCTCTCCCGCCACGCGCAGGGTCCGGTTGGCGGCCGACTGCTCGGGCTTGGTGTGGTCGCACTCGCGGTCGCCGATCACGCCGAACCTGCTGCCCGGCGCGGTGAGGCCCTCCGGCCAGCGCGCCGGGTCACCGGCGCTGCCGAGCACCGGTTCGAAGGCCAGCAGCGGAAGGTACTCGCTGGCGATGTGCAGGGCGGCGACCATGGGGCTCAGCTCGCGGCGATGCCACCGGACCGCGATGACCTCCAGCAGCAGCTCGTACGCGGGCAGCAGCGACTCCAGCGCGCCGCGCGGCTGCTCGCGGGGCGTCTGCGGCATCGTGCAGGCCCGTGCCCGCCTGCGCAGGTCGCCCGGGACGGCCCGCGCCTCGATGGCGAAGTCCTCCGCGTCGAGGGAGAGCAGCCGCTGGGCGAACTCGCAGGTCGCCTCGATGTCGTCCGCGTCCTCCACCACGCCCGAGGCGAGGGCCCCGACGTCGCCGAAGGCGTACCGCCGGGCCAGGGAGATGAGCAGATCACGTGCCGATTCCACCCGGTCACCCTCTCATGGCCGGCAGGCGGCAGAGGAATTGTCCGTCCATGAAGGGACACGGCAGGACATGTAGGTACGCGTGGTGGCACGGATGAACACGACAGGAACGGCCCTGACCGGACGGGCCGCGTCAGGTTCACGCGGCCCGGCCGGTCAGGGCCGTTCCTGATCCACTCCAGGGTCGGTCCGAGCCGGCCCGGGACCGGTCCGAGCCGGCCCGGGCAGATGCGCGTCCGGTCCGGGGCAGGCCCCCGGACCGGACGGGTCAGGCCTGCGAGGCGTCCCTGGCCCGGGCGCGCAGCGCGCGCCCGACACCGTCGGCGCCCTCCAGCAGCAGCCGCCGCAGGGCGTGCGGCGGCTCCTCGGCCGAGATGAAGTCCTGCGTCCTGGCGATCGTCTCCGGGGAGATCGACAGCGCCGGGTAGCAGCCGTTGGCGAAGTTCTGGGCGCTGTCGGAGGTCCAGGTCTTCCAGATCCTGCCGATCTCGGCGAAGTACCTCTCCCGGTACGGCTCCAGCAGCTCAGGGTGGTTGGGGTCCATGAACCCCATGACGGTCGACCGGAGCACGGCCCCGCTGAGCTTGCCCTCGGTGATCGCCGACCAGGCGGCCTCCTTGCCCTCGGGCGTCGGGATCGCGGCCCGGGAGAGCGCGGCCATGCGCTCACCGGTGGCGGTGGGGTCACGCCGCAGCTCCCGCGCGATGTCCTCCTCGCCGAGCAGCCCGCCCGAGACCAGGGCGCCGACCAGCGTCCAGCGCAGGTCGTCGTCGACGGTCAGCCCCTCCAGCGCGGTCTCGCCGTCCAGCAGCCCCCGCAGGAACGCCAGGTCCCCGTCCGAGGTGGCCCCGGCCGCCAGCGCGTTGAGGTAGGCGAGCTGCTGGTCGGAGCCGGGCTCGGCCGAGCCCACCAGGTCGCGCAGCGTGGAGGTCAGCAGCGCCATGCCCTCGGCGCGCCAGGCCGGGTCGGCGTACTGCTGGACGGCCAGGCGGGCCTGGCGGAGCACGGTCTGCATGACCGTGATGTCCGTGATCGACCTGATCCCCGAGACGACCAGGGCGAGGTAGTCGCGGGTGGACATCTCGGCGTCCCGGGTCATGTCCCAGGCGGCCGACCAGCACAGCGCGCGGGGCAGCGACTCGGTGAACGCGGTGATGCCGCCGTTCACCAGGGTCTGCAGCGAGCGCTCGTCCAGCCGGACCTTGGCGTAGGTCAGGTCGTCGTCGTTGATCAGGATCAGGTCCGGCTGGACCTCGCCGACCAGCTCGGCCACGGCCGTGCGCGCCCCGGACACGTCCAGCTCCACCCGCCGGACCCGGACCAGCTCACCGCCGGTGAGCGAGTACAGGCCGATGGCGACGCGGTGCGAGCGCAGCGTCGGGTGGTCGGCGGGCGCCTCCTGGAGCACGTCGAACTCCAGGAAGCGGCCCTCGGGGTCGGTGGTGAACGACGGGCGCAGCGTGTTGACCCAGGAGGTCTCCAGCCACTCCTTCGACCAGGAGGACAGGTCGCGCCCGGAGGTGCGCTCCAGCGCGCCCAGCAGGTCGGCGAGCGTGGTGTTGCCCCAGGCGTGCTCGTTGAAGTAGGCGCGGACCCCGGCCAGGAAGTTCTCCAGGCCCACGTAGGCGACGAGCTGCTTCAGGACCGAGGCGCCCTTGGCGTACGTGATCCCGTCGAAGTTGACCTCGACCGCGTGCATGTCGACGATGTCGGCCGCGATCGGGTGCGTGGAGGGCAGCTGGTCCTGGCGGTAGGCCCAGGACTTCTCGACGTTGGCGAAGGTCGTCCAGGCGCCCTGGCCCCACCGGGTGGCCTCGGCCTGGCAGAGCACCGAGGCGTAGGTGGCGAACGACTCGTTCAGCCACAGGTCGTCCCACCAGCGCATGGTGACCAGGTCGCCGAACCACATGTGCGCCATCTCGTGCAGGATCGTCTCGGCGCGGCGCTCGATCACCGCGTCGGTGACGCGCGAGCGGAAGATGTAGTTCTCCAGGAAGGTCACGCAGCCCGCGTTCTCCATCGCCCCGGCGTTGAACTCGGGGACGAAGAGCTGGTCGTACTTGCCGAACGGGTAGCGGACGCCGAAGATCCGGTGGAAGAAGTCGAAGCCCTGCCGGGTGACCTCGAAGATGTTCTCCGCGTCGAGGTGCTCGGCCAGGGATGCCCGGCAGTACAGGCCCAGCGGGATGCCGTCGTGCTCGGAGGTCACCCGGTGGTACGGCCCGGCGCACAGCGCGGTGATGTAGGTCGACATCACCGGGGTCGGCGGGAAGTGCCAGCGCCTGGCCGCCTGGAGCGCCCCGTGCTTGCCCCGGTGCTCGGGCAGGTCCTCGGCCGCGTCCGGCGCCGCGTTGGAGATGACCTCCCAGCCCGACGGGGCCAGCACGGTCAGCTCGAAGGTGGCCTTGAGGTCGGGCTGGTCGAAGCACGCGTACATCCGGTGCGCGTCGGCCGTCTCGAACTGGCTGTGCAGGTAGACGCTCCGGTCGACCGGGTCGACGAAGCGGTGCAGGCCCTCGCCGGTGCGCGTGTAGGAGCAGTCGGCGTCCACGAGCAGCTCGTTGGTCTCGGCCAGCCCGGTCAGGGGCAGCCGTCCCGTCTCCGGGTCGTAACCGCTCACGTCCAGCTCGGTGCCGTTCAGCACCGCCCTGCGCACCTTGGCCCCCGCCAGGTCGATGAAGGTCCCCGCACCCGGGCGGGTGCTGGTGAAGCGGACCGTGGTGACGCTCTCGAAGCGCTCCTCACCCTCGGTCAGGTCGAGCTCCACCGCATAGGACTGCACGCTGAGCAGCCGTGCGCGCTCGCGCGCCTCGTCACGGGTCAGATTGCCTGCCACTACCGCTCCCTCTTCACAACATCCCCCGCTCCATTGCTAAGGGGTGACTGAATCCTGCCATGTAAGGCCGTGGAACGCCGCTTCGGATCAACCGGCCGACTGATACCCAAATTCGAGAATAAATCTGCTCGTCAAGGTATTAATTCCCGCACGGAATAGGGAACTCCGTCCTTCCGGTTGTGGCCATCGACAGAGCCTCACTATCAGGAAGTCGAAGAACATGACAGAGCGAACCCCGGTGGATCTCTGGTTCGACCCCTTCTGCCCCTGGGCGTGGATGACCTCGCGCTGGCTGCTGGAGGTGCAGAAGGTACGGCCCATCGAGCCGCGCTGGCACATCATGAGCCTCACCGTACTGAACGAGGACAAGGACGTCCCGGAGAGCTACCGCGCGCAGATCGCCGACGCCATGGGCCCGGTCCGCGTGGTGGCCGCCGTGCAGGCGAAGTACGACTCCGAGACGGTCGGACGCCTTTACACCGAGCTCGGTGTCCGTTTTCACGACCAGAACAGGAAGGGCGGTGACACCCTCCGCGAGACCGTCGAGGAGGCCCTGGAGGCCGCAGGGCTGGACCGCGACTTCGCCGACGCGATGGACTCCACCGAGTACGACCAGGTCGTGCGCGCCTCGCACGCCGACGGCATCGACCGGGTCGGCCAGGAGGTCGGCACCCCGGTGATCTCGGTCGAGGGTGTCTCCTTCTTCGGCCCGGTCATCTCGCCCGCGCCCAAGGGCGAGGAGGCGGGAAGGCTCTGGGACGGGGTGGTCCTGGTGGCCGGCACCGACGGGTTCTTCGAGCTCAAGCGCTCCAGGACGCGGTCCCCGATCTTCGGCTGATCCGCCGCGTCCCCTTCTCCCCGGCGCCCGCGAGGCCCGCCGCCCCACGGCGGCGGGCCTCGCGTTATGACGGCGCGCACGCCAGGATGAGGAACATGCGTCACCTTTATCTGAACGGGACCTGGCGGCCGTCCGCGTCGAACGAGGGCATCGACGTGATCAATCCCGCGACCGAGGAAACGCTCGACAGGGTGCCCGCCGGGTCGCCCGCCGACGTCGAGGCGGCCGTGACCGCCGCCCGCGCGGCCCTGCCCTCCTGGTCCGAGACGCCCCCGGCCGAGCGCGGCAGGATCCTCGCCGCGGCGGCGGAGCTGATCCGGGAACGCTCCGACCGGATCGCCAGGATCATCGTCACGGACATGGGCGCGCCGTACGGTGTGGCGACGAGGGTGCAGACGCTGATGCCGGCCGGGGTGCTGGCCTCCTACGCCCAGCTGGCCGAGACCTACGACTTCGAGGGCGGGCAGGTCGGCAACTCCCGCATCTTCAGGGAACCGGCCGGGGTGGTCGCCGCCATCACCCCGTGGAACTACCCCCTGCACCAGATCGTCTGCAAGGTGGGCGCCGCGCTCGCCGCGGGCTGCACGGTCGTGCTGAAGCCCAGCGAGGTGGCGCCGCTGGCCGCCTTCGCGTTCGCCGACATCCTCGACGAGGTCGGCCTGCCCGCGGGGGTGTTCAACATGATCAGCGGCCACGGCCCCGGGGTGGGCGAGGCGCTGGTCGCCCATCCCGGCGTGGACATGGTGTCGTTCACCGGCTCCACCGCGGCCGGAAGGCGGGTCGCGGCGCTCGCCGCCGGGGCGATCAAACGGGTGGCGCTGGAGCTCGGCGGCAAGTCCGCCAGCGTGGTCCTGCCGGACGCCGACCTGGGCGCGGCGGCCAAGGTGACGGTGGCCAACGCCTTCCTCAACTCCGGCCAGACCTGCTCGGCCTGGACCCGCATGATCGTTCACCGTGACCGGTACGACGAGGCCGTCCGGCTCGCCGTCGAGGCCGCGCGGACGTACACCGTCGGGGACCCCTTCGACGAGGCGACCAGGCTCGGCCCGCTGGTGTCGGCCGCGCAGCGCGACAGGGTCGTCCGCTACATCAACCGGGGCCAGGAGGAGGGGGCCCGGCTGGTCACCGGAGGCGCCGACCGGCCCGCGGAGCGCGGCTTCTACGTCGAGCCCACGGTGTTCGCCGGGGTGGAGCCCGGGATGGTCGTCGAGCAGGAGGAGATCTTCGGCCCGGTCCTCGCGATCATCCCCTACACCCGGGGCGAGGACGAGGCGGTCGCCATCGCCAACGGCACGCCGTACGGCCTCGCCGGGGCGGTGTGGGCGGGCGACGAGCAGCGCGCGGTCGCGGTCGCCCGGCGGCTGCGGACCGGCCAGGTGGCGGTCAACGGCGGCAAGTTCAACCCCCGTGCCCCCTTCGGGGGGTACAAGCAGTCCGGTCTCGGCCGCGAGCTGGGCGAGTTCGGGCTGGAGGAGTACCTGGAGATCAAGGCCGTCCAGCTCTGAGGCGGTGGGCGCCCGCGTCCTCGCCGGCCGCCGCGCCCGCCGGGCCGGGAGCCGGCGGGGGGCGGAGAACGGGGAACGGGGAACGGGGACGCGGGGGAGCGGGGTCAGGGAGCCTGGAGCAGGACCTTCCGCGCGGCGTCCCTGGCCAGCCGGTCCACGTACAGCCTGCCGTCCAGGTGGTCGGTCTCGTGCTGGAAGCAGCGCGCCAGCATCCCCCTGGCCCTGATCCGGATCGGCCGTCCCAGCCGGTCCAGGCCCCGCACGGTCACCCCGGCGGCCCGCGGCGTCCGGGCGTAGATCGGGGCGCGGGTCTCGCGGTCGGGCACCGACAGGCACCCCTCCTCGTCGAGGACCTCGGTGTCGTCGTCCACGACCAGCTCGGGGTTGATCACGTGCCCCTTGCGGCTGCTGCAGTCGTAGACGAAGAGCCGCTTCGACACGCCGATCTGCGGCCCGGCCAGGCCGACGCCCCGCGCGGCGTACATGATGTCGAACATCTCGTCGATCATGCGGCGCAGGTCGCGGTCGAAGTCGGCGACCGGCTCGGCGGGGGTGCGCAGGACGGGGTCGCCGACCACTCGGATGTCACGCATGTGGGGGCTCTCTCTTGTAAGGGGCGGGCAAGGTCAGTGACCGTTACTCTAGCCGGGGCCGGGTGGAGCCGTCCCCGCGTACCTGCGAAACTGGCCCGGTGCGCGTCTACATCGGTGCCGACCATGCCGGCTATGAGCTCAAGAACCACGTCGTCTCCTGGCTGAAGGAACACGGCCACGAGGTGACGGACTGCGGTCCCTTCGTCTACGACGCGGAGGACGACTACCCGCCGTTCGTGCTGCGCGCGGCCGAGGGGGTCGTGAACGACCCCGGCAGCCTGGGCGTCGTGATCGGAGGCTCGGGCAACGGCGAGCAGATCGCGGCCAACAAGGTACGCGGCGTCCGCGCCGCCCTGGCCTGGAGCGAGGAGACCGCCAGGCTCTCCCGCGAGCACAACGACGCCAACGTGATCAGCCTGGGCGCGCGGATGCACACGCCGCAGGAGGCCGCGAGGTTCGTCGAGATCTTCCTCGGCACCCCCTACTCCGGTGCCGAGCGGCACGGCCGCAGGATCGCGCAGCTCGCCTCCTACGAGACCGACGGGCTGCTGCCGCCGCTGCCCTAGGCGCCCGGCACCCCCCCCGCATCCCGCGGGGTCCCGCATCCCGGTGTCCCGCTCCACCGTCCGGTCCCCGGCCGGGCGGGTCAGCGGTGGCGGTGCGCGGACTCCCCGCGCGGCGGTTCCCGGCGTGCGGACTCCCCGCGTACGGGCTCCCTGCGCGCCGGCTCGCGGCGGGCGGGCTCCTTACGGGGCGTCTCGTCGCGCAGAGGGCGGCGGTCCGCGCTCTCCTGCTGCTCGCGCGTCGGGCGCGACACGTCGCGCGCCCGCATCGCGGTGATCGTGTTGATCTGCAAGCTCTGCAGTGCCATGCCGCCACCATAACCCGCCCCGTTCCGGCCGTACCGGACATCCGGGTTCCGGGTTCCGGGTTCCGGGTTCCGGGGACGATGCTCAGAAGATCAGGCCGCTCCAGGGGGCGGGCTCCCACGACATCGCGACGGACAGCTCGCGCAGCGCCCCCGGACGCGACTCGCGCGCCAGCCCCGCCGCCCGCAGCGCCTCCAGCGGGCGTCCGCCCAGGTAGGCCGCGCCCAGCGCGGAGACGGGCAGCGTCACGTCGGCCGGGTCGGCGCTGGGCTCGCAGCGGGCGTCCGAGGTGCCGGCCGTCAGCCGCCAGCGGCCCGCGTTCCACGGGCACGTCGCGTCCTCGACCTCGATCACCACGTCCACCGGCGCGCTGTAGCGGCGCGCGGGCAGGGCGCGGCCGACGTGCACGAGGCGGAACCACAGCTCGTCGGCCCAGCGCGCGCGCAGCGCGCGGGGGTCGGCCAGCAGGTGGATCAGCGGGTCGTCCCCGGGCCGGACCGCGGTGACGTGCGAGACCAGGTCACGGTCGAGGACGTGACGCCACAGCAGCGCGTAGGCAGCCGGATCCAGGGCGAACAGGTCCCGCAGGCGCAGCTCGCCGTCGGGGACGTCGTGCTCGTCCCAGCTCGCCTTCATCCGGAACAGCGCGTACCCGCGCGGTCCCTCGTCGTCCTCGGCGACCACGGCGCGCAACGCCCCCTCCCCCCGGTCGGAGTCCTCGTCGCTCAGCACCGCGTCCCAGCGCGCGGGGGTGCGGGCGTACAGCCCCGGGCGGCGGTCCAGCACGGCCGCGTGAATCTTCTCGAAGACGTCCCTGGCGTCCGCGGGCCGGACGACGCGCAGCCGCAGCGCGGGATCGGCCGGGGCGTGCCGGGTGAAGACCGCGCCCGCGGTCGGGATCCGGACGCTCAGGCCGTCGGCGGCCCTGCCGTAGCCGTACCGTCCGTAGATCACGGCCTCGGAGGCGTGCAGCGCGGCCACGGCCTCGCCGCCCTCGTGCAGGTCGGAGAGCTGACGGGTCATCAGCGCGGACAGCACGCCCCTGCGGCGGTGCGAGGGCAGCACCCCGACCGCGGTGACGCCGCCGACCGGGATCGGCCCGCCGGGCACGGCCATGGTGAGGCTGCACACCGCGGTGACGCCCACCAGCAGGTCACCGTCGAAGGCGCCGAGCGAGCGGCCGAACTCGGTGTTGCGCCGGTACAGCTCCGCGCGGTGCGGCGGTATCGCGTTGCCGAACGCCTCCTCGTCCAGGGCGATCCAGTCGGGCCACTCGGTCTCGGCGACCGGACGCAGGCTCAGGCTCATCCCTCGGATGGTAGAGAGGACAAACGGTTCCGGCCATCTAATATCCATGCTTAATGATCAAGGCGTTGGTCAAGTGGACTGCCCAAAGGGGGGAGGGCCGGATACAGTCAGGCGCATCATGAGTTCCCGTCCGGTGCCGCTGCTCCCTCCGGCGCTCCGCGCGTTCCTGGTCCGGATCCCGCTGCTCGTCCCCCTCGTGCGCCTGCTGCGCAGGGGCCCGCTGGCGCGCGACCGCAACCTGCTCATCACCCTGACCCTGCTGACCCTGCTGATCGGCGGGCTGGCCGCCAGGGTCTCCATGGAGTGGTTCTCCCCGGCGCTCATGATCCCGGTCACGCTCGTGGCGGGGCTCCAGCTCCGCCTGAACAGCCTCGCCAAGCTGCTCTGCGCGGTCGCCGCCGCCCTCGTCTACGTGGCCGTCGTACGAGGGGTCGGGCACATCGGCCCCGGCCTGCTGGTCACCTTCGGCTTCACCGCCGTGCTGGCCGCGCTGATGGCCCGTACCCGCGGAAAGCTCGGCGTGCAGGGCCTGCGCGGCGACGCGATGCTGCTGGAGCTGCGCGACCGCCTGAAAAGCCAGGGGGACCTGCCTCAGCTGCCCAAGGACTGGGGCTCCAAGGTGGTGCTCAAGCAGGCCGGAGGCTCCTCCTTCGGCGGCGACTTCCTGGTCTCCATCCGCGAGGGCGACACGCTCGACCTCGCCCTGGTCGACGTGTCGGGCAAGGGCGTCGACGCCGGCACGCGGGCGCTGATGCTCTCGGGCACCTTCGGCGGCCTGCTCGGCTCGGTCGACGACTTCCTGCCCGCCTGCAACGCCTACCTGCACCGCCAGCGCGAGGCCGAGGGCTTCGTCACCGCGGTCCACCTGCGGCTGAACCTGGCCACGGGCGAGTACGTCATCACCTCGGCCGGCCACCCCCCGGTGGTCAAGTTCGAGTCCGGCACGGGGACGTGGAAGGTCTCCACGGCCAAGGGCGTCGTCCTGGGCGTCGTGCCCGACCTGCACTGCGAGACCGACCGGGGGATGCTCCGCAAGGGCGACGCCCTGATGCTCTACACCGACGGCCTGATCGAGCAGCCCGGCCGCGACATCGACGCCGGCCTGGACCGCCTGCTGGGAGAGGCCGAGCGCCTGGTGCCCACCGGTTTCCGCGACGGCGCCCGCAACCTGGTGGCCTCCATGTCGGCGGGCCACAACGACGACTGCGCCCTCATCCTCATCTGGCGCCCCTGACCCGTACGGGCCGCCTTACGGATCACCGTCCGGGCCGCCGTTCCGGCCCCGGGCCCCCGCCCCTCCGGGAGACCCCGGGACCTCGCCCCTCCGGGAGACCCCGGGGCGGCGTCAGAGCCATCCGGACTCGCCGGCGATGCGCGCGGCGTCGAGACGGTCGCGCGCCTGGGTCTTGCAGATGATCCTGGACAGGTGGTTTCGGACCGTTCCCACGGAGAGGAAGAGCGCCTCGGCGATCTCGTTCGACGTCGCGCCCCGGGCGACCAGCCGGAGCACGTCCAGCTCGCGGGGGGTCAGGGGGTTCTCCGCAGATCTCAGGGCCGCCACCGCGAGCTCGGAGTCGACCGCGCGGCGGCCGGACGCGACCAGGCGGATGCCTCCGGCGAGCTGCTCCGGGCCCACCCGCAGGCTCATGAACCCGAGCGCGTGGGCGGCGAAGGCCCGCCGCACCTGGCCCGGGCTGGGGTCGTGCGACAGCAGCAGCACCCCGCAGCCGGGAGCCTCCTCGTGCAGCCGCCGCGCGACGTCGAGACCGTCGGCCGGGGGCAGGCCGAGATCGACGACGGCTACCTCGGGGGAGTGCCGCAGCACGGCCGCGAGCACCTCCTCGCCGGTGGCCACGTCGGCCACCACCTTCATGTCGGCCTCGCCCTCCAGGGACGCCACCAGTCCACGCCGGACCAGAGGCAGGTGTTCGGCGACCACGATCCCGATCAAGACGCTCCTTCCTCACCTCGACACCATCCTCATCTCACCTTGCCAAAGAGTGATCGTGCGATCGCTCATTGTCAATGATCTCCCTGTCGTCGGTAAAGGGAGCGACGTATCCGCCGGGGAACACCGCGGTGGCGGGGGAGCGTGCGGGACGGATACTTCGGCTAACCTCTTATGGGGCGTTGTCGGGGAAACCGCGATGGGAGTATGAACCTGTGAGCTGGCTCTCCGTGGTCGGGGTCGTCGTCTTCCTCGTGGGACTGATGGTGTCGATCGGGCTGCACGAGATCGGCCACCTGGTGCCGGCCAAGCTGTTCGGCGTCAGGGTCACGCAGTACATGGTCGGCTTCGGCCCGACCATGTGGTCACGGCGCCGCGGCGAGACGGAGTACGGCATCAAGTGGCTCCCGCTCGGCGGCTACATCCGGATGATCGGAATGCTGCCGCCCCGGCCCACCGACGCCCCCGGCAAGGTGCGCTCGGTCTCCACCGGTCCCTGGCAGGGCCTGATCGAGAACGCGCGCGACGTGGCCCTGGAGGACGTGCGGCCGGGCGACGAGGACCGGGTCTTCTACCGCAAGCCCTGGTGGCAGAAGGTCATCATCATGTCCGGCGGCCCGGCGATGAACTTCGTGCTGGCGTTCATCCTGTTCGGCGTGGTGCTCATGGGATTCGGCGTCCCCACGCAGAAGACCGAGATCGCCTCGATCCCGCAGTGCGTCAAGTCCGCCGCCGACTACGCCAAGAACCCGAAGTGCACCGCGGCCGACCGGCAGAGCCCGGCCAGCGTCGCCGGGCTGAGGCCCGGGGACGTCATCGTCTCGGTGGCGGGCAGGCCCGCCGCGAGCTGGGAGGCCGCCACCCGCGCCATCCGCGACCACGGGGCCGGGCCGATCGCGATCGGCATCAGGCGCGCCGGTCAGGACCTGACCGTCAACGCCTCCCTGATCGCCCAGGACCGCGAGTCCCTGGACGAGCCGGGCAAGATCGAGAAGGGCGTCGGGTACCTCGGCGTCAGCCCGAAGATCGTCATCGAGCGGCAGGACCTCGGTGCCGTCGCCGCGCACATGGGGGACCTCACCTCCGCCACCGCCGCGTCCCTGATGAGGTTCCCCGAGAAGATGGTCGGCGTCTGGCACGCCGCCTTCTCCGGTGACGAACGCGACCGCAACGGCCCGATCGGCGTGATCGGCGTGAGCCGCATCGGCGGTGAGATCGCCGCCGCGGCCATCCCGCTGGAGAACAAGGTCGTCGTCTTCATCAACCTGCTGGCGGGCTTCAACCTGGCGATCGGCATGTTCAACCTGATCCCGCTGCTCCCGCTGGACGGCGGCCACATCGCCGGCGGCCTCTGGGAGGGGCTCAAGCGCGCCTTCGCCCGCGTCACCCGCCGCCCCGCCCCCGGGCACGTCGACATCGCCAAGGCCCTTCCGCTCACGTACGCCATCGCCTTCCTGATGGTCATCATGGCGGGCCTGCTGATGTACGCGGACCTGGTCAACCCCGTCCGCCTGTCCGGCTGATCCGGTGAACGACGGCACGCCCGGAGCGCTGGTCGACGTGGCGCTGTTCCGGCTCCGCCGGATCTGGTCGCGCCCGCTGCGCGCGCGCAGGGCCGCGGAGTCGCAGCGGCCGGTGCACATGTCGAACGTGATGGTCGTGCACGCCGTGCACAAGCTGAGCCTGGACGTGCCCGAGGTGACCGTGGGCGCGGTCGCCGAGCAGCTGGACGTCGACCCCTCCACCGCCAGCAGGCTGGTCAACGACGCGATCGGCGCCGGGTTCGTGGAGCGCGAGGAGTCGGCCGTGGACGCCAGGCGGGCCCGGCTGGTGCTGAGCGAGCGGGGCCTGCGCGTGCTGGAGGCGGTCGTCCGCCACCGGCGCGCCTACCTGAACGACCTGATGTCCGACTGGGAGGAGTCCGACCGCGAGGTCTTCGCCCGGCTGCTCGCCCGGTTCGCCGAGGCGGCCGTCGCCCGCCCGGCGAACCTCGCCGGCCTGGACCGGGTGATCACCGCGGTGCTGGCGGAGATGCCCGCCCCGCGCTGAACCGCCCCCCGCGGGCCGGTCGCCCACGGCGGCCGTGGCGGCCCGCCCGGCCGGTCTCCACGGGCACGGGACCCTACTCCCCGGCCACCCCGTCGATCCGCTGGCGGATGATGTCGGCGTGGCCGTTGTGCCGGGCGTACTCCTCGATCATGTGGATGAGGATCCAGCGCAGCGAGACGTCCTTGTCGCGGCGCTGCGTCTTGCCGATCGTGTCCAGGGGGAGGGTGATCGACACCTCGCGCGCGTGGGCGATCTCGGCACGCCAGCGGGCGAACGCCTCCTCGGCGCTGGTCGTCTCCAGGTTGTCGAAGTCGCCGTCGGGGTCGTCGTCGGTGTAGTAGTACGGGCCGACCCCCTCGCCGTTGAGGACGTTACGGAACCAGTTCCGCTCGACCTCGGCCATGTGCCGGACCAGGCCCAGCAGGGAGAGCGAGGACGGCTCGGCGGAACGCAGGCGGAGCTGCTCGTCGGAGAGCCCGGCGCACTTCACCTCCAGGGTCTCCCGGTGCCACTCCAGCCAGGAGTGGAGCATGGAGCGCTCGTCGGCGATGAAGGGGGGATCAATACGTTTGTCGGTCATGAGGCAATCCTGTCGTCACGCATGACCACTGTCATACTGTTTTGCTCATGACCGGGTGCTTCACGGCGCGTCCGGTCGCGGTGCGGTGGCCGAGAGGATCGCTCGACCAGGCTCCGCGCCCGGCGGGCGGGGCCTTGCGTGCCGAGCGACTGGCCCGACGCGTGCAGGCCCTCGAAGACCAGCGTGAGGTGGTCGGCCACCTCGCCGGGGTCGTCGACCCCGAGCCGGCCGGTCAGCTCGCCCATGGTCTCGCGGAACCAGGACTTCGCCGCGACCGCGCTGCGATGGGCGGGCAGGTCGGCGTCGGGGAACTCGGCCAGCGCCATCAGCATCGGGCAGCCGCGGTACTGCTCGGAGCTCACCTGGGTGAAGACCGCGTCGAAGATCGCCAGGATCTGGTCGCGCGGGTCGGGGCCCGCCGTCTCCGCACACCGCCGCAAGCCCGCCTTTCTCACCACCGTGTATGTGAAGGACGACATGAGCGACACGATCGGTACGACCACGACGGCCACCCCCTCCACCCAGGCCGCCCTGCTCCGCTCGCTGCACGTGACCGGCGATCCGCTGGTGCTGCCCAACGTCTGGGACGCGGCCTCGGCCCGGATGGTCGAGGCGGCCGGTTTCCCGGCCGTGGCCACGAGCAGCGCCGCCACCGCGGCGGTTCTCGGCTACGAGGACGGCGAGGCGACACCCGTACGGGAGGTGCTGGCCGCGACCGAGCGGATCGTCCGGGTGGTGAGCCTGCCGGTGACGGTGGACTTCGAGCGCGGATACGGGCTGGCACCGGCCGAGCTGGTCGAACGGTTCGCCGCGACCGGGGCCGCCGGGCTGGACCTGGAGGACTCCGACCCGTCCACCGGACAGATGATCGACATCGGTGAGCAGGCGGACTTCCTGGCCGCGGTGCGTGAGGCCGCCACGTCGCAGGGCGTGGACCTGGTCGTCAACGCCCGCACGGACTCGTTCCTGCGTCAGGCCGGGTCACCGCAGGAGCGGCTCGCCGCGACCCTCGAGCGCGGTGCCCGCTACCTGGCGGCCGGCGCGGACTGTGTCTATCCGATCGCCGCCGGCGCTCCCGACGTGGTCCGGGCGCTCACCGACGGCGTGTCCGGGCCGGTCAACGTCGGGTACGGCGGGAAGCTGTCGCTGGCCGAGCTCGCCGCGCTCGGCGTCGCGCGGGTGAGCTTCGGGCCGTCGCTGCAGCGGCACCTGTACGCCAAGGCCGGGTCGGCGCTGTTCGCGGCCGTCGCCTCCGGCGAGAACCCGTTCACGCTCTGACACGGTGACACGGTGACGCGCGGCACTCTCCCGGACGGCGGCACCGGGAGCGGCTCGTCGCGCTCACGGCGTCAGCGAGCGGGGCGGCCGGTGCTGGCCCGGAACACCATCTTGGGATTCACCGTCGCCGACGTGCGGAAGTGCGCGCGGGCCCGCCCGGTGAGCGGTCGCTCGATGCGTCGCAGCAGCATGCGCAGGGCCTGCGTGCCGACCTCCGCGAAGTTCTGCCGCACGGTGGTCAGCGGGGGCCAGGTGTAGGAGGACTCCGGCAGGTCGTCGAAGCCGACCACGCTGACGTCCTCGGGCACGCGGCGGCCGGCCTCGCGCAGGGCGCGCAGGAGACCGATGGCCATCGAGTCGTTGGCCGCGAACACCGCGGTGACGTCGTGGTCACGGGCGAGACGCCTGCCGAGCTGGTAACCGGAACGCGCCGTCCAGTCGCCCGTCAGGGGAGGGCGCACCTCACGGCCCGCGTCCTCCAGCGCCTGCCGCCAGCCGGCCAGGCGTTCGGTGGCGTCGATCCACGACGACGGCCCGGCGATGTGCCACACGGTACGGTGGCCCAGGCCGAGCAGGTGCCGGGTCGCGCGCGCGGCGCCCCGCCGCTGGTCGACCGCGGTCATGGGCACCCGCCCTCCGAGGCCTCCTCCGGCGTCGACGACCGGGAAGTCGGCCGGCATCGGTTCCAGGTCCGGGCGGTGGAGCGGGGCTATGACGATCACACCGTCGGCCATCTGCTCACGGAGGGCGTCGATACCGGTCGCGACCGCGGCCGCCGAGTGGGCGGGCGCGTTGTGGACGTTGACCATGAGCTGGGCCGCCCGCGCCGCGCGCTCGATGCCGTGCCGGATGGAGGTGGGCCCGTACAGGGCGGAATCGACGCCGACCACGCCGATGACTCCCGGATGACGCCACCTCAGCAGGTCCGCGGACAGGTGCGGCCGGGAGCCGGTGTCGCCCGTCACCATCACGTGGGCCGGCGCCTGCCGCGACCCGTCGTCGGAGGAGGGGGCGGTGGGGCGGCGCGACGGGGAGGCGGATGTCGATCCGGCGCAGGTGCCGATGTTGCGCACACGTATCCGCGGTCGGTCCGAAGTCATGGCAGGAGTGTTGGGGGTAGCTAAGTTACTGTCAAGAGAAGTTATCGATCGGTGAGACGGGCCTCCGGAAACGGCAGGCCGGACATGATCACCGCGTTTCCGCCGGTGAACGGAGCGGCCCGGCACCGTCCGGGTGGACGTGCCGTGACGTGCGCCGGTCGCACGGGGCCGTCCTTGAAACTTTCACCGGCCGGACGTTAACGTACTGTGAAACGCCCTGGTGGCACCTGTCCGGCGGACGCGGGCGGGGACGGCGGTTGACACGCCGGCGGCACGTTCGATGTACTCCGCCACACACGCGTTTCCCGATGGTCCGGTGACGGAGGCCGGGCGTTGAATGTTAACGCTAACAAAGCCGTGTGCCCGATCGGCCGCACGACGTCCTCCCGGTCGCCCGCCCGAAGGGAGAGGTCTCATGACGACGGCCGCCCCGGCGGACGGTCCCGCCGGTCCGGATCGACTCCCCTGCCGACCGCCGACAGGTCCGGGCGCCGACGCGGTCGCGCCCGGGCTCCCCACGCTCCCGCAAGGAAAGAGGCACGCCCGTGAAACCGGCACTCCGCCTGCTGACACTCGTGGTCCTGCTGCTGGCCACGACCCTCGTACCGGCATCGGCCCGGGCCGACAACCCCATCGTCCAGCACATCTACACCGCGGACCCCGCGCCCCTGGTGCACAACGGCCGGGTCTACCTCTACACCGGTCACGACGAGGACGGCTCGACGTACTTCACCATGAAGGACTGGCGCGTGTGGTCCTCCGAGGACATGGTGAACTGGACCGACCACGGCTCCCCGATGAGCGTCTCCACCTTCGGCTGGGCCGGCGCGGACGCCTGGGCCGGACAGGCCATCCACCGCAACGGCAAGTTCTACTGGTACGTCCCGGTGAAGGAGCGCGCCACCGGAGCCATGGCGATCGGGGTGGCGGTCTCCGACAGCCCCACCGGCCCGTTCACCGACGCCATCGGGCGCCCGCTGGTCAAGAACGGTGAGATCGACCCGAGCGTGTTCATCGACGACGACGGTCAGGCCTACCTGTACTGGGGCAACCCGCGCCTCGCGTACGTCCGGCTGAACGCCGACATGATCTCGTACTCGGGCGGGATCACCTACGTCCCGCTCACCTCCGCGGGGTTCGGGACCCGCACCGGGAACGCGAGCCGTCCGACGCTCTACGAGGAGGGCCCCTGGATCTACAAGCGCAACGGCCTGTACTACAACGTGTTCGCCGCGGAGTGCTGCGGTGAGTTCATCGCCTACTCCACCGCGCCCAGCGTCACCGGCCCCTGGACGTACCGCGGAACGATCATGCCCAGGCAGGGCGGCAGCTTCACCAACCACGCCGGAGTGATCGACTTCAAGGGCGGTTCGTACTTCTTCTACCACAACGGCGCGCTCCCGGGCGGGGGCGGCTTCACCCGCTCGGTCGCGGTGGAGAAGTTCACCTACAACGGCAACGGCACGATCCCGACCATCGACATGACCGCGGCGGGCGCGCCCCAGATCGGCACGCTGAACCCGTACGTCCGCCAGGAGGCGGAGACGATCGCCTGGGGGAGCGGAATCGAGACCGAGCCCACCGGCGAGGGCGGGATGAACGTCGGGTTCATCGAGAACGGCGACTGGATCAAGGTGAAGGGCGTGGCGTTCGGTGGCGGCGCGTCCTCGTACTCGGCCCGCGTCGCGTCGGGGACCAGCGGCGGACGCATCGAGCTGCGCCTGGGCGGTGCCACCGGCACCCTCGTCGGGACCTGCACCGTCCCCGGCACCGGTGGCTGGCAGACCTGGTCGACCGTCACCTGCCCGGTGAGCGGCGCGACCGGCACCCACGACCTCTACCTGCGTTTCACCGGTGGCAGCGGTTACCTGATGAACCTGAACTGGTGGCAGTTCACCCCGGCCGGCACCGGCGGGAACCTGCTGACGAACGGCACCCTGGAGAGCGGCACCACCGGCTGGACCGCCTTCGGCGGCACGGTGGCCTCCAGCGGTACCGCCCACGGCGGGTCGCAGTCGCTGGCCAGCACCGGCCGCACCGCCTCGTGGAACGGCCCCAGCCAGGACGTCACCGGCAAACTGACCAACGGCAAGAGCTACACGACAAGCGTGTGGGTCCGCTCCCAGTCCGGCACCCCCGACGTGCGGGCGACCCTGGCGGTCACGGCCGGCGGCACGACGAGCTACGTCGCGCTGACCCCGGCCGCCACGGCGAACACGGGCGGCTGGACCCAGCTGACCGGAACGGCGACCGTGTCCTGGACCGGGACCCTGACCGGTGCGAGGTTCTACGTCGAGACCGCCTCGGGAACCGACTCCTTCCTCATGGACGACGTCTCCTTCCAGTAGCCGCTCCTTCCGGTGGCCGCGAACCTCCGGTGGTGGTGAACGTGCGGTGGCCGTGAACCCCCGGTGGCTCTGAAGTTCCGGTGGCGATGAGCCCTCGGTGGTCCTGAGCCTTCGATGGCGGCGAGCCTTCGGTGGCCGTGAGCCTTCGGTGGACCTGAGGCTTCGATGGACACGAGCCGGGCCGGTGGGGCTCTCCTTCGTGAGATCGCTCCGCCGGGCGCCACAGGGGGTTTCACGCCTTCGGACGCCCCGGCCTTCCGGACGGGCCCTGGCCACCGGTTCCGCCCGTGGTGCCGGGGCCCTGGGCGCGGCTCCGGGGCCCTCGGACCGCACGGCCGCCGCCGACGGGGAGGACAGCGCCGGCCCGGGGTGCCGCCGAAGTCGGCGGCACCCCGGGCGTCATGTTGTTAGCGTTAACATAATCGTGGCCGTGAACGGGATGAAAAATCGTCCGAGGGTGGCCCGGTGCGGTTCGAGACGCCGAGGTGCGGGCCTCTACGGCTTGACGGCCAGCCCGCCGTACGCCCAGGCGTGGCCGCCTCCGGGAATGGCCTCCCGGTACTCGTCCTCGGCGGGACGCCACTCGACCACCTCGACGAGTCCGGGGTCCACCATCGTCCAGTTCCGGAAGAATCCTTCGATCTCCGCGTGAGTGCGCGGGACCATGGGCGCCGTGCCCTTGTCGTAGGGCTTGGTGAATTCGTCGCTGTCCACCTGGGGCGCGAAGTCGAGCGTTATGTGGGAAAGCAGCAGATGGCTTCCGGGCGGTACGGCCGCCTTGTATCGCTCGATCAATCCGGCGGGTCCGTCATCGTCGGTGATGAAGTGCAGAACACCGGCCATGATGAGCGCGACCGGCCGGTCGAAATCGATGACCTCATTGACCTGCGGGTCCGCCAGAATCCGGTCGGGATCCCGGATGTCGGCCTCGATCACCGTCGTCATTCCCTCTTCGCTGCTCGTCAGGAGCGCCCGTCCATGAGCCAGGACGATGGGATCATTGTCGACATAGGCCACGCGGGACGCGGGATTCACGCCTTGAGCGATCTCGTGGGTGTTCCCCTGGGTGGGAATGCCGGTGCCGATGTCCAGGAACTGCGTGGTCCCGGTCTCCTCGGCGAGATACCGGACGACGCGCCGAAGAAACGCCCGATGGGCGCGTACGCCCTCGCGTGTGCCGGGTGAGACCCTGACGAGCTGTTCCGCCGCCTCGCGATCGGCGGCGAAGTGGTCCTTGCCACCCAGCAGGTAATCGTAAATGCGTGCCGGATGGGGAATCGTCGGGTCGATCCGCGCGCCCGGCGGCCGATCGGTCGCCTGCGCACTCAGACCATTCGTGGTATCGGTCATCGGTACTCCAGAGGATGGGCCTCCACCGACACGATCGGCGATGAAGACGTAACGTTCGTTCACTGTAACCCGTCACGCCATGATCCGTCGCGCAGAGATCACGTCTCGATTCTCCGTCCGGCGCCGGGCGGCCGATGAGCCGTGCGGCGGATGAATGCGGCCCGACCTGGGGAATTCCTTCATGGCGCCGGTGGGGAATCCGCTGGGAATCCGCCCGGAGGACACGGTCGCCGACAAGGTCCATGCCGTACGCGTCCCTGCCTGAGGACGCATGATTTTTCATGACGCAAGAAAAGTGATTTCCCACTTGGCGGGCGAATTCATGACGTCCGAGTGGCCGTTGACCACCGGTCCCATCGGTCCGTCCATGGCGGACGCCGCCGCTTTCGAGACCGCCGAGAGACCCCGAGAGGCCGCAGGCGCCGTTCCCGCGGCGATGGGCTCCCGCCGCAGGACGCGCGGCGGCCGAAGGCCCGCTCATCGCCCCCCGGCGTGGAGGACGGGAGCGGAGCGGTGAACCGCCCCCGTCCGATGCCGGGCAGGGGTACCGCCGTCACCGGCGAACGTGAGAGCAGAGGTCGCGGGCCCCGTTGCCGGGCTCGCGGGAGGCGCCGAGGGTGGGGCGGCCCTCCGGGATCGCTGAAACTTTCATCCCGACGCATCCCCTGCAATCCCACTCTTACCAGCCGAGCGACAGGGGATTGATCGGAAACATTCTCCGTTCGTTCCCGCAGGACATGCCGGTCAGGCAGGGCGACGGACCCGTGGACCCCCGTCCGGCGAGGTGTGCCGGGCCGCCCCGGCCGATGTCCATCGGAAGCGACGATCAATACGGCCGGAATTTCGCTCGGCTTGACATGGCCTTGGAATGGTTTCCAGACTGTCCCTGGCGGCCGTTCCTCCCGGTCTGGTGGAGTCGGCGAGGAGACGTCGCCTTCGCCGTCGGCGGCGCATTGGTGGGAAGAACCGTCATGCGATGACATTTTTTGTGATCGTACGGCGAAAAAGAAAAATGCGCCGTCGACGGTGAACGAACGCTGTCCCGGTCACTCGCCGACGACACGGATCACATGTGCGACGTGACCGTGGGCCGCGTGTGTTCAACAGGGTGGATCACGGTTCCTGCTTCGGCGAGTGCGGCCGCACCCCGCTCGCCGAAGCAGGGACGAGAACGACCACGAGGGTCACTGGACCGGCGAGAAGATGCGCTGCTGGATCTCCTTGCGGTAGTCCTCCAGCGTGTTGTCTATGTGCACCGCCGCCGCCTGGGCCGCGGCCTCGGCGTCACCCGTGCGTATCGCCCGGTGAATGGCCTCGTGCTCCTCGATGGCCTTGGCCCCGTGCCCGCCGATGGAACCGCGTAGCCCGATGATGCTGGACTGGGCCTGAAGCCGGCGGGCCTCCCGTACCGCCGCCTGCAGGAACATGTTGTGCGAGGCGACGGCGATCGCGGTGTGAAAGGCGTCGTCGCCTTCGTTGAAAATGTCCTCGCGTCCGATCTCGAACCCGTGACGGCAGCGCCCGGCGGCCTTTTCTATGTCGCCCAGTTCCACGGGCGTGGCACGGCGCGCGGCCAGCCGGCTCGTCTCCATCTCCTGGGTACGGCGGAACTCGAAGAGCATGTAGACGTGATCGAGGTCCGTGGGCAGGAAGGAAGAGGCCCAGTGACCGCTTCCGAGCATTCCCTCATCCGCGGCCACATAGAGGCCACGGCCTTTCTGAGCACGTACGCGGCCCAGTGCCGAGAGTATTTTCACCGCCTCGCGCACGACCGTCCGGCTGGTTCCCAGTTGGCGGGCCAGCTCATTCTCGGTGGGCATCCGATCACCGGGCTGCAGGCCCATTTGAGTGATCAGCTCCAGCACTCGCTCCGCGGCCACTTCGTACCCTGGCCGATAGCCCGTTGCGCGCGGAGTTTCACTCGCGCCGTCTGTTTCCTCTGCCACGTGTCCAAGAGTACGACCTGGCGCAGCGCGTAGTGGCGCGCATTCGCTCCGCCGTACCCGTCCGGCCGGGCGGGGCGACGTGAAAATGTTCTTCCCCGGTCGGCGGGGACGAGGTGATCAACGGCGGTCCGTCCCCGCCGGGAGCGTCGGGGACAGGGTGATCAACGACGGTCCCTCCCACCGGGAGCGTCGGGGCTCCCGGCGAGGGCGTTCACGGATTTTCGTGTCAGGCGCGGGCCCATTTCTGGTTGGTGCCGCCGTGGCAGGTCCAAATCTGGATCTTGCTGCCGTTGGCGGTGCCGTAGGCGGAGACGTCCAGGCACTTGTCGGCGCCGAGGGCCGTGATGGTGCCGTCGGCGTTCAGGCGCCACTTCTGGTTGTTCTGGCCGTTGCAGTCCCAGATGTTGACCGCGGTGCCGTCGGCGGTGCCCGCGGCGTTGACGTCCAGGCACTTGCCGCCGTACACCCGAAGCTCACCGGCGGAGGTGGAGGCCCACTTCTGGTTGTTCTGGCCGTTGCAGTCCCAGATGTTGACCGCGGTGCCGTCGGCGGTGCCCGCGGCGTTGACGTCCAGGCACTTGCCGCCGTACACCCGAAGCTCACCGGCGGAGGTGGAGGCCCACTGCTGGTTGGGCTGGCCGTTGCAGTCCCAGAGCTGCGTGGCGGCGCCGTTGGCCTGGGAGACGTTCGCCACGTCCAGGCAGCGGCCGGAGGCCACGCCGCGGATCGGGCCCGCGGGGGAGGACGGGGTCGGGCTGGGGGTGGCGCCGGGCCGGCCGATGCTGCCGGGAACGGCCTGGAGCGCCGCGTACCAGGCGGCGGCCATCTTGTCGTAGCCACCGGCGGTGGGGTGGATGCCGTCGATCAGGTCGGACGTGGTCAGCTTGGAGTGCATGTCGACCAGGTGGACGCGCTTGCCGCTGTTGACCTTGGCCTGCACGATGCCGGGGACGGCCGCGTTGAAGGTACGGGCGGCGGCCGCCTGACCGGCGTTGGACAGCGGGATGACGGTGGCGACGAACACGTCCGCGTCAGGCACGGTCGCCGTGATGCGGTCGATCAGGGTGGACAGCCGCTGGGGCGCACCGGCCACGTTGTAGTTCTGCAGGATGTCGTTGGTGCCGATGTGCAGCAGCACCGTGCGCGGGTTGTAGGTCCGTGCCCAGCCGGTGACGTTCGCGTCGATCTGGTCGATGCGCCAGCCGGGGTGCCCCTGGTGGTCGTGGTCGCCCAGCGAGCCCGGCCCGTTGAACTGCGAACCGACGAAGTCGACGGTGTACCGGCCGGCGACGAGACGCTGCCACAGGCCGATGCGGTACCCGCCCGGCACCTGGGTGCCCTCGGTGATCGAGTCACCCAGCGGCATGACGCGCACCCCGCCGTTGGACTCCGCGCCGGCGGACGTCGCCGTCACCCCCACCGTCAGGACGAGGATCGTCACGGCTCCCAGCGCCGCGGAGACCAACCGTTTCCAATTAAGCATGCCCAACCTTCTTCGGGAACTGAGAGCAACGGCTTACGACCGGCGCGGTGAGCCAGGAGACGCTGAAAGTCTTTCGTCGGTCCCGGCCGCGGTCGGCGGATCCGCCTGCCGGGAAGGCATTCGACCTCAATCAATGGGATGAGAAGGTGTTAGCGCTAACATCTGTGGGGTGGGCGTCTTCGGGAAGAACATCGGCGATGAGGTGGAGTAAACACAGGGAAGACGGAGGGCGTCAAGAGTGCGAAGCATCGTGGAAATCCGATGCGGCAGGCGGTGTCCGGGGAGCAGGAGCTTCGAGGGCCCCTCACCTGGCGGGACGTACCGGTGTGATGAAAGTTTCACCCGTCGGCCTTCGTCGTCGCCTTCGCTGCCCCCCGCCGGCCGCCCGCTTCCCCGTGGGAGCGGGCGGCCGGCGGCGGATCGGTGCGATCAGCGATACCCGGCGGCGACGATGTCGGCCTGGACGGCGTTCTCCGTGGCGTCGGAGGGGTACCCGGCGACCATGGCCCCCTCGTAGAAGGTGCCCGCGCTGAGGTTGGCGCCGCCGTCGGGCTTGCAGCAGTCACCGCCACTGCCCAGGATGATGGCCCCCTGCTTCTTCATCGGGCTGTACCCGTTGGGCAGCGAGCCGTCGTACAGGGTGTACAGGCTCCCGGACTGGGCGTTGCTGCCCTTGATGGCGAACCGGGTCGTACCGTTGTTCTTCAGCGTGGCGGTGACGAACCTGTGGGGGAAGGCCCTCTGGTTGGGGTTCCACGACTGGCTGCCACCGGGGAAGAGACCCCACTCCAGGTCGGCCTGGACCCAGGGACCGCTTCCCTGGCAGCCGCCGAACCAGCACTGGGTGCTGAAGTTGATGGCGTCCATGGCCCCGGCGGCGTCGGCCTTGCGGGTCGTCTCGCTGTTGCCGTAGTCGAAGCAGCAGCCGTTGTTGACGTGGGTGCCGCTGGTGACCATGTACATGCCCTCGGGCGCGCTGCCGGTGGGGACCCCCGTCAGGTGGCCGTCCCGCCAGTAGCTGTTGCCGGGGTTGATGTAGAGGGAGTATGCCTTGCTTCCGCCGACGGTGAGCGACTCGGTGGTCGCGGTCGCGGGCCTGCTCTGCGGGGAGCCGGGGACCACGCTGGACCCCTGGTACCACAGGTCGTTGCCGCGGCCGGACTGGTCGTACACGACCGTGATGACGCACGCGGTGCCGGCGCAGAAGGAGTCCTGGGTCGCGGCGTTGGCGGTCCCGCCCGCCGTCAGGACGGCGATGTTCCGGGTGGAGTTGTCCGAGGAGCGCCTGACCTGGTAGAGGTTGCCGGCATAGGAGCCGTAGAGCGCCCGGGTCGTGCTGTGCGCGGCCACGCACGGCGTGCCGCCCGAGGCGTAGATGTCGCACGAGCGCGCGCCGGGCGGCGGTGGGGTGGGCGTCGTGGTGGGCGTCGGGCTGGGCTGGGTGCCGGTGGTCCACTTCTGGTTGGTGCCGCCGTGGCAGGTCCAGATGTGGACCTTGGTGCCGTTGGCGGTGCCGTAGCCGGAGACGTCCAGGCACTTGTTCGCCCCGATCGCGGTGATGGTGCCGTCGGTGTTCAGGCGCCACTTCTGGTTGGCCTGGCCGTTGCAGTCCCAGATCTGCGCGAGGGCACCGTTGGCCTGGGAGACGTTCGCCACGTCCAGGCACCGGCCCGAGGCCGTGCCGATCAGCGGGGTGGTCGCCGCCGAGGCCGGTGCCGCCCATGTCAGGACGGTCACCGGCACGGTCGCCAGCGCCGCCACGACGGCCGCGACGGCGGCCGGTCGAGAGCTCCGCCTTCGTGCCGGACGGTGCGCCGGGCGGTCGGGGAAGGGCTGCATGTCGTACTCCTCGGGGTAGGGCATGACGAAGACGGTCGTGAGCCGGAGGCCGCGGGGCCCCGCGCGGGCGCCCGCAGGCGGTACGGGCTCGCCCGGCCCGATGAAGAAAGCCTGAAACACCGCTCTCCACGCGATCGAATCGATTCGACACCGTCGATGGCCCACCGGGCGGATGAGAGGTCGTGCACGGTGAAGCACATACAGGCGGTGAATCACCTGTCAAGTCACGGCCTGTCCCGCAGGCCCCGAGAACCCCGTCGTACGCCGTCTGTCCAGCGACGCCGCCGATCGAGGCCGATGAAACGTTCATGCCCGGCTCGTTCCCGGCGGCGTTCCGGCATCCGGCGGGGAGGGCGGAGCGGCTTCCCGGGGGCCGTCGGACCCCCGGCGCCGCCCACGGCGGCCCGGACCTCCGCATCCGGATCGGACGCGTCGGAACCGACGTGACCGCCGCACGGGACCGGGTGTCAGGAAGCGGTCGCTCCGGAAATCCGCACCCGAGTCAGTACGACACATGTGAACGGTTCATCCGGACCGGACCGATCCAACGAGTGGGCTCGCACGCATCACTCCTGGTGGAGGGGTTATATCGATTCACAGCACTCTGAACCGTCGTGTGCGCAGGACGAAATAAGTGTGCTTAAGGTCTTGACAGGTATCGGCGCGGCGAACGTAATTGGTAACGAGGTCCCGGGAGACGGCGCTCCCGCGAGGACCTCCCGGCCGGATCACAAAGGCGGGGTGCGGAGGCGCATCGGTGACCTCCACACCGTGATCCTCCATACATCCACAGCCTCGTTCGCCACGCGTTCCCGGTGGTGTCCACGGTGAGGCGTGCCGTCTTCTGGAGATGAACGTGACCGACCCGACCCCCCACGCCGCCCGGACCGCTCGTGATCCGGTGCGGACGTCCCCGCCGACGCCGTGACGACACGGCACCGCAGACCCCTCACCAGGTGATCGCCCACGGTCACCGCGGCCGCCGAGCCGCCTGATCCCCCGTTCCGGAGCCGCCGTCGCGGCACCGGCCGTCGTCGTGCGCTCCCCGCCCGGTGATCGCCATGCCCAGGGAGGGTCCACCGCCTGACACGTCAGGGGCGGACCCGACAACACCCCCCATAGCCGACAAGGATCCACCGTGCACTTACCCTCGCGCGTCACGGCGCTCAGAACGGCCGTGATCGGTCTCGTCACCGGGGTGCTGGCCGCGGCATTCGCCTTCATCGTCCCGGCGACCTCCGCCCTGGCGGCCGTCACGACCCTGTACGCCGCTCCCTCCGGCACGGGCACCGCCTGCACCTCGGCCCAGCCGTGCTCGTTGTCCGCGGCCCAGACGGCGGTACGGTCGCTGAACGCGGGCATGTCCGGCGACATCGTCGTCGAGCTCGCCGACGGGGTGTACCGGCCGGCGGCGCCGATGCGGCTGACCGCGGCCGACTCCGGTAACAACGGCCACACCGTCAGCTGGCAGGCCGCCGCGGGCGCCCGTCCCGTCATCAGCGGTGCGAGGGCGGTGACCGGATGGACACAGGCCGACCCCGCCAGGAACATCTGGCGGGCCGCCGTGGGCACCGGCATCGACACCCGGCAGCTGTACGTCGACGGCGTCGCCGCCACCCGCGCGCGCACCCAGGTGAACCGGGCGGACTTCACCGCGAGCAGCACCGGGATGAGGTTCACCAACGGTGCCCTGAACTATCTCAACAACCTGAGCGGCCAGAACCGGATCGAGATGGAGAGCGTCGGCTCGTTCACCGACCGGTACTCCCCGGTCCAGAGCATCAGCGGCAACCTGATCACGATGCAGCAGCCCGCCTGGAACAACAACAACTTCGGCTACGACACCTTCACCCAGCCGCACCGCGCGGGCCCGCTCTACCTGACCAACGCCTACGAGTTCCTCGACTCCCCGGGTGAGTGGTACATCAATCCCGCAACCGGCGTCCTGTACTACATCCCGGCCGCGGGCCAGAACATGGGCACCGTCAGCGTCGAGCTGCCGGTGCTGCAGTCACTGGTCGCCGTGGGCGGGACCTACGACGCGCCCGCGCACCACATCGCCTTCGGCGGCATCACGTTCACCGGCACGACGTGGCTGGGCCCCAGCGGCAACCAGGGGTTCGTCGACCAGCAGACCGGCGCCTACATCGCCGGCACCTGGAACTGGCCCGCCTTCTCCTCGTGCCACAACGGCTGCACGCAGTTCGAGGCCGCCCGGCCGAACTGGTTCCAGATGCCGGCCGCGCTCCAGATCTCGGCCGCCAACAACGTCACGGTCAGCGACTCCCGGTTCCTCAACCTGGGCCAGACCGCCGTGGGCATCGGCAACGACGCGAACGCCCACGCCAGCGGTGTGGGTCTCGGCGCCGGCAATATCACCGTCACCCGCTCCGAGATCGCCCGCAGCTCGGCCGGGGGCATCGTCGTCGGCGGCGTGCGCGCCGACGCCCACCACCCCAGCGACCAGCGCATGGTCAACCGCGACATCACCGTCAGCGACAACCGGATCCACGACCTGGGCCTGGACTACCGCGGCATCGTGTCGGTCCTGACCACGTACGTCACCGGCTCCCTGGTCGCCCACAACGAGGTCTACAACATGCCCTACACCGGCATGTCGATCGGGTACGGCTGGGGCGCCAACGACGCCGGCGGCAACAACAACTACGCCGGCCGCGGCCTGTACAACCACCAGCCGCGGTACACCACGCCGACCACCGCCTCCGACAACCGGCTCATCGGCAACTACGTCCACGACGTCATGCAGCAGATGAACGACGGCGGCTGCATCTACACGCTGTCGTGGAACCCCGGCGCGGTGATCAGCGACAACCACTGCCTGCGGACCAACGGCTACTTCGGGGTCTACTTCGACGAGGGCTCCAAGTACTACACGGTCAGGAACAACGTCTTCTCCGCCATCGGCACCTGGGCCACCGCCAACTACTGGGGCGGCGAGAACATGGGCAACTGGACCGTCGTCAACAACTGGACGAGCAACGGCGCCACGAACGTGACCAACGGCGACCGCGGCAACGTGGTCAGCGGCAACGTCACCGTCACCAACGGCAACTGGCCGTCGGGCGCCCAGGCCGTGATGGCCGCGGCCGGGCCCCGGAACGGCGCGTCGCCGACGCCGACGCCGGGCAGCGCGAGCGCGCTCAGGGGAACCGCTTCCGGCCGGTGCCTGGACGTCAACGGCGCCTCCCAGGCCAACGGCGCCCTCGCGCAGATCTGGGACTGCAACGGCCGGCCCAACCAGCAGTGGACCTCCACCGCCGCACAGGAACTGCGCGTCTACGGCGGCAAGTGCCTGGACGTGACCGGTGCCGGGACCGCCGACGGGACCGCGGTCCTCATCTGGGACTGCAACGGCCAGGCCAACCAGAAGTGGCGCCTGAACACCGACGGCACCATCACCGCGATCGGGGCGAACAAGTGCCTGGACGTCTCCGGCTACGGCACCGCCAACGGCACCAAGGTCCACATCTGGACCTGCCACGGCGGCACCAACCAGAAGTGGACCCGTACCTGACAGTCGCGGACGGCGGGGGTCACGTCCCCCGCCGTCCCCGCAAGAAAGGAGAACCGATGCCCAGACGTCCGTGGCTCACATCACTGATCACGATGGCGTTGATCGTTTCCGGAACCTTCGCGCTCACCGCCACTCCGGCCAACGCGCTCACCATCCCGGCCTCCGACTACCAGCAGGTGCCGCTCGCGTCGGGCGGCGGCGAACTGGGGGAGGCGATGTCGCTGGCCGTGCTGCCGAACCGGTCGGTCCTGCACACGTCCCGCGACGGCACACTGCGCGTGACCGACGTCAACGGCAACACGAAGGTGGCCGCCAGGCTCAACGTCTACACCCACGACGAGGAGGGCCTCCAGGGTGTGGCGGTCGATCCGGGCTTCGCCACCAACCGGCACGTCTGGCTGTACTACTCACCCCGGCTGAGCACGCCCAACGGTGACGCCCCGGCCACCGGGACCCAGGCGCAGTTCGACCAGTGGAAGGGCGAGTTCTACCTGTCGAGGTTCACCCTCAGGGCGGACGAGACGCTCGACACGTCCAGCGAGAAGGTGGTCCTACGGGTCGCCAACGACCGCGGCCAGTGCTGTCACGCGGGCGGCGACATCGACTTCGACGCCTCCGGCAACCTGTACCTGACCACCGGTGACGACACCAACCCCTTCGAGTCGGCCGGCTACTCCCCGCTGGACGAGCGGACCAACCGCAACCCGCAGTACGACGCCCAGCGCAGCTCCGCCAACACCAACGACCTGCGCGGCAAGCTCCTGCGGATCAAGCCGCAGGCGGACGGCACCTACACGATCCCCAGCGGCAACCTGTTCGCGCCGGGGACGGCGAGGACGCGGCCGGAGATCTACGCGATGGGTCTGCGCAACCCGTTCCGGATGAGCGTGGACAAGGCGACCGGTGTCGTCTACCTGGGCGACTACGGTCCGGACGCGGGGTCGACCAACTCCGGCCGGGGACCGAGCGGGCAGGTGGAGTTCAACCGCATCACCGCCGCCGGCAACTACGGCTGGCCGTACTGCACGGGCGGCAACACCGTCAACGAGACCTACAACGAGTGGAACTTCGCCTCCAACAGCACCGGCGCGAAGTACAACTGCGCGGGAGGCCCGACCAACAACTCCTTCCGCAACACCGGCCTGACCACGCTGCCCCCGGCCAAGGCGGCGTGGATCAAGTACGGCGGTGACTCCGGCTCGCCGCCGGAGTTCGGCACCGGCTCGGAGTCGCCGATGGGCGGCCCGGTCTACCGGTACGACCCCAACCTGAACTCCTCCGTCAAGTTCCCCCAGGTGCTCGACGGACGCTACTTCGCCGGCGAGTACGGCCGCCGCTGGATCAAGGCCATCGAGGTCAGGAGCGACGGCGGCTACGGGGAGATCTCCGCGTTCCCCTGGTCGGGGACGCAGGTGATGGACATGGCCTTCGGCCCCGACGGGGCGCTGTACGTGCTGGACTACGGCACCGGCAACAACAACCAGGCGCTCTTCCGGATCGAGTACATCGGCAAGGCCAACCGCAACCCGATCGCCAAGGCCGCGGCCGACAGGACCTCGGGGCCGGCTCCGCTGACGGTGAACTTCTCCTCGGCCGGCAGCTCCGACCCCGAGGGCGGCGCGCTGACGTACTCGTGGAACTTCGGCGACGGCACCACCTCCACGGCCGCCAACCCGAGCAAGACCTACAGCGCCAACGGCGCGTACACCGCCACGCTCACCGTCCGGGACCCGCAGGGGCTGACCGGGAGCGCGAGCGTGAGCGTGTCCGTCGGCAACACCGCCCCGTCCGTCACGCTCACCACCCCCGGCGACGGCCGGCTGTTCGCCTTCGGCGACACGGTGCCGTTCCAGGTCAACGTCAGCGACCCGGAGGACGGCACGATCGACTGTTCGAAGGTGACGGTCTCCTACTCGCTCGGCCATGACAGCCACGCCCACCAGATCACCTCCAGGACCGGCTGCAGCGGCTCCATCGCGGTACCGGTCGACGGCGAGCACGACGCCGCGGCGAACATCTACGGCGTCTTCACGGCCTCCTACACCGACGCCGGCGGCCTGACCTCCACCAGCAGCCGGACGCTGCAGCCACGGCACCGGCAGGGCGAGCACTTCGGCGCCCAGCAGGGCGTGCAGACGGCCGACCACACCACCGCCGAGGGCGGCAGGACCGTGGGCTTCGTCGACGACGGCGACTGGATCTCCTTCCAGCCGTACAACCTGGGCAACGCCACGAGCATCACCGCGCGGGTGTCCTCGGCGGGCGCGGGCGGCCGGATCGAGGTCCGGACGGGCTCGGCCACGGGCACGCTGCTGGGAACGGTCAACGTCACGAGCACCGGTGGGTGGGAGACCTTCGCCGACGTCTCGGCGAACCTCGCCGGCGCACCGTCCGGCACCACGACGCTGTACCTCGTCTTCCGCGGCGCGACCGGCCAGGGCTACCTGTTCGACCTGGACGCCTTCACCTTCGGCACCGGTACGACCCCGACGCCCACCCCGACCCCGACGCCTTCGGGGAACGCGCTGAAGGGCGTGGGCTCGGGCCGGTGCCTGGACGTCTCGGGTGCCTCGACGGCCAACGGTGCGGCGGTGAACATCTGGGACTGCAACGGCCGGGCCAACCAGCAGTGGGCCTCCACCGCGGCGCAGGAGCTGCGGGTCTACGGCGACAAGTGCCTGGACGTGACCGGTGCCGGCACCGCCGACGGCACCGCGGTCAACATCTGGGACTGCAACGGCCAGAACAACCAGAAGTGGCGCCTGAACGCCGACGGCACCATCACCGCCGTCGGTGCCAACAAGTGCCTGGACGTGTCCGGATTCGGTACGGCCAACGGCACCAAGGTCCACATCTGGACCTGCGCCGGAGGCACCAACCAGAGATGGACCCGCGCCTGAGGCCGTCCGCCCCACCAGGCGGCCTCGGCCGCACGACGAGTACCTAATCGACATGGCGCCCGGTACGGCCCGGCTCATCGCCGCAAGGGCCGCACCGGGCGCCACGATGGAAGGACACCCATGCTTCGACATCTGACCCCCGCGCCTCCCGGGCGCATCGCGGGCGGTGGCAGGAGGACCTCCGTGCTGCGACGCCTGTCGGTGGCCGCGGTGGCGCTCGCCGCCACCGCCGCGACCATGGCCCCAGCCGTCTCCGCCGAGGCCGCCACGACCGTGATCCCCGCCGTCTCCGCGGGGACCGCCAAGGCCGCCGCCTTCGAGGTGCTGGTCTTCTCCAAGACGGCCGGGTTCCGGCACGACGCGATCCCCGTCGGGATCCAGACCATCCGCGACCTCGGGGCCGCGAACGACTTCACCGTCACCGCCACCGAGGACGCCGGCGTCTTCACCACCTCCAACCTCGCCCGGTACAGGGCGGTGGTGTTCCTCAACACCACCGGTGACGTGCTGAACGACAGCCAGCAGTCGGCCTTCCAGTCGTACGTGGACGGCGGGGGCGGCTACGTCGGGGTGCACTCGGCCGCCGACACCGAGTACAACTGGCCGTACTACGGGCAGCTGGTGGGCGCCTGGTTCAGCAGCCACCCGGCGATCCAGCAGGCCACGGTACGCAACGAGGACCGGGCGCACGCCGCGACCTCCCACCTGGGACCGACCTGGACACGGACCGACGAGTGGTACAGCTTCCGGAGCAACCCCCGCCCGAACGTGCGCGTCCTGCAGAGCCTGGACGAGAGCACCTACAGCGGCGGCGGCATGGGCGACCACCCGATCACCTGGTGCCGTCCCCAGGCCTCCGGCCGCTCGTTCTACACCGGACTGGGACACACCCAGGAGTCGTACGCGGACTCGAACTTCCGCACGCTGCTGCTGGGCGGGATCCGGTACGCGGCCAAGGCGACCAACGCCGACTGCCGTCCGGAGACCGGTTACACGCCGTTGTACAACGGGTCGACGACGGGCTGGTCACAGGCCGGGCCGGGGGCGTTCACGAACAGCTCGGGCACGCTGACCTCGCAGGGCGGCATGGGCATGCTCTGGTACAACGCCAAGCAGTTCGGGTCGTACTCGCTCAAGCTCGACTGGAGGCTGAACGGCGACTCCAACTCTGGGGTGGTCGTCGGGTTCCCGGCCACCACCGACCCGAACGCGGCGCTCAACACCGGGCACGAGGTGCAGATCGACGCGACCGACAGCGCGGACAAGACGACGGGGGCGGTCTACGGGTTCAAGGCGGCGGACCTCGCCGCACGCGACGCGGCGCTGAACCCGCTGGGGCAGTGGAACACCTACGAGCTGCTGGTGGAGGGCGAGCGGCTGCAGGTGTTCCTGAACGGTGTGAAGATCAATGATTTCACCAACACCGACCCGGCCCGCTCGCTGCAACAGGGCCACATCGGCATCCAGAACCACGGGTCCCCCGACGTGGTGGCGTACCGCAACATCCGCATCAAGGAACTGGGCGGCGTGACGCCGACCCCGACCCCCACCCCGACGCCTTCCGGGCAGACGAGCGCGCTGCGGGGGGTGGGCTCGGGCCGGTGCCTGGACGTCTCGGGCGCCTCGACGGCCAACGGCGCCGCGGTGAACATCTGGGACTGCAACGGCCAGGCCAACCAGCGCTGGACCTCCACCGCCGCCGGTGAGCTGCGGGTGTACGGCAACAAGTGCCTGGACGTGAGCGGGGCGGGCACCGCCAACGGCACCGCGGTCAACATCTGGGACTGCAACGGCCAGAACAACCAGAAGTGGCGCCTGAACGCCGACGGCACCATCACCGCCCTGGGCGCGAACAAGTGCCTGGACGTGTCCGGTTTCGGCACGGCCAACGGCAGCAAGGTGCACATCTGGACCTGCGCCGGCGGCACCAACCAGAGGTGGAACCGCGTCTGAGGTCTGCCTGCGACGGCGGTTCCACGCTCACCCGGTGGGCGTGACACGGCGTCCGGCGCGGGGCGATCGCCCGCGCCGGACGTCCGGCGCCCTGGACGACCCGGAAGACCTAGACGACCCGGGCGACCTGGGCGGCAAAAGTTTCATACTCATCATGGTCGCGGACGCGGCCGCGCCGTATCCCACCCGCGTCGGCCGGGGCCGCCGGTTTCCCATGTCCTCCAGCGGAAGGGCTTCGCGAATGGCGGATCCCATGGCACGCTGCACGGTCTCCGACCCCTCCGTCATGTCCGTAAATATCTGAAATAAAGGCACTTGACACTGATATTAAGTGGGCTTATTTTCCTAACCGAACCGGTTTGATGATCGCCGGATGGCCGGTCCCGGTCTCCCTCACGCCACACGCCGTTCACCGGGCGGGCGCGCCTTCCGGCCTCGCGAGCGGACACCGGACCGGCGGCCCGGGTCGTCCGCCGGCGGGGAACGGCCGGGCGGGCGCGCCGGGTCCGGCACGACCCCTCATCGCCACTAGGAGATCCTCGTGCACGACTCCCCTCACCGAACGGCGCGAAGATCGCCCTCGGACGATCCCACCGGTGCGACACGGGCCGGCCTGACCGTGCCGTCCGGCGGGCGGGCCACGTGCTGAGGATGACCGGCATCGGCAAGAGCTTCCTGGGCGTCCGCGTCCTCGGCGGCGTCGATCTGGAGGTGTCCGCCGGCGAGGTGCACGCCGTGGTGGGGGAGAACGGCGCGGGCAAGTCGACGCTCATGAAGATCCTCGCCGGCGTGCACGCGCCGGACGAGGGGACCGTCGAGATCGACGGCCGGACCGTGGTGTTCGGGCATCCGGTCCAGGCGCAGCGGGCCGGGGTGGCGATCATCTACCAGGAGCTCACCCTGCTGCCGGAACGGACGGTGGCCGAGAACGTCTTCCTCGGCCGCGAGCCCGTCCGGCGCGGCATGGTCGACCGGGGCGCGATGGAGTCGGCGACGGCCGAGCTGCTGAGCTCGCTGGGCGAGGAGTCGTTCGGGCCGCGCGATCTCGTCCGGCGGCTCTCGGTCGCCCAGCAGCAGGTCGTCGAGATCGTGAAGGCCCTGTCGCTGAACGCCCGGATCGTGGTCATGGACGAGCCCACCGCCGCCCTGGCCGACCACGAGGTGGAGCTGCTCTACGCGCTGGTGCGGCGCCTGGCCGGGCGCGGCATCGCGGTCCTGTACATCTCCCACCGGCTTCGCGAGATCTTCGAGCTCGCCGACCGGATCACCGTGCTCAAGGACGGTGCCCGGGTCACCACGGAGCGGGCCTCCGCCCTGGACACCGCGACCGTGGTCCGCCTGATGGTCGGCCGGGAGCTCGAGTCCTACTACCCGCCCAGGGCGGCCGGTCCGCCCGGGCAGGTGGTGCTGAGCGTGCGCGACGGCGCCAACGCCGCCCTGCACGGCATCGACCTCGACCTGCGGGCCGGGGAGGTCACGGGGGTGGCCGGGCTGCAGGGCTCGGGCCGCAGCGAACTGGCCAAGGCATTGTTCGGCGCCGAGCCCTTCACCCGCGGTGAGATGACCCCCTGCCGTCCCCGGTCGGTCCGCGAGGCCATCGCCGCGGGGATCGGCCTGGTCACCGAGGACCGCAAGGCCGAAGGGCTGCTGCCGCGCCAGCGGGTGCGGGACAACGTCCTGCTCGCCACCCGGGCCGTCCGCGGACGCCGTCCCCGGATCGAGCCGCTGCTCGAACGCGTGCGGCTCGACTCCTCGCACCTGGCCCGGGAGGTGAGGCTGCTGTCCGGCGGCAACCAGCAGAAGGTCGTGCTGGCCAGGTGGATGACGGTCGCGCCGCGCGTCCTGCTGCTCGACGAACCCACCCGCGGCGTCGACGTCGGCGCCAAGGCCGCCATCCACGAGCTGATCCGCGAACTCGCCCGCGACGGCATGGCCATCCTCATGGTCTCCTCCGAGCTGCCCGAACTCATCGGCATGAGCGACCGCATCGTGGTGCTGCGGGAGGGCCGCGTCGCCGGGGAACTGCCCGCCGGCTCCAGCGAGGAGGCCGTGATGGCCGTGGCGGCCGCGTCATGACCCGGCAGCTGGAACTCCGGCGCGTCCCGGCCCCGGGCTCGCTCCTGCGGCGGCTGTCGGCCGACAGTCCCGCGCGCCGTCTACGTCGCGCTGGTCCTGCTCGTCGGGGTGGGCTGGCTGCTGTTCGCCCTGGACGGCGGGCGGTTCCTCGGCCTGGAGAACGTCGTCGGCATCCAGCAGCGCTCGGCCGCGCTCGGCATCGTCGCGGTCGGGCAGACCCTGGTGATCCTGGCCGGGAGCCTGGACCTGTCGGTGGCGTTCCTGATCAGCCTGACCTCGCTGGTCGCGGCCGAGATCATGGCGGGCGCCGGCGCGAACGTGCCGGCCGCGATCGCCGCGGTGCTGGCGGTCAGCGCGCTGACCGGGCTGGCGAACGGCCTGATCGTCACCAGGCTCCGGGTGCACGCCTTCATCGCCACGCTCGGGGTCGCGCTGATCATCAAGGGCGTGCTGGACCACCGCTACGACGGACCGGCGGGCAGCGTGCCGGAGTCCTTCCGGCATCTCGGCTACGACCGCATCGGACCGCTGCCGGTGTCGGCGCTGCTGTGGGCCGCGGTGGCGGTCTGCGCGTGGCTGCTGCTCAGCCGGACCCGGCTGGGATACCGGATCTACGCGGTCGGCGGGGACGCCGAGGTCGCGCGGTTGTCGGGGATCCGCACCGAGCGGGTCGTCGTCGTCGCCCACGTGCTCTGCTCGGTCTGCGCCGGGATCGCCGGCCTGCTGCTCGCCTCCCGGCTCGGAGCCGGTGCGCCGACGGTCGGGACCGACGGCGGCTACGACCTGGAGTCGATCGCCGCGGTGGTCCTCGGCGGGACCGCCCTCGCCGGTGGCCGCGGCGGGGTCGCCGGGACCGTGGGCGGCGTCCTGCTGCTGGCCGTCCTCGACAGCATCTTCAACCAGCTGGAGATCGACTCCTTCGCCAAGGACGTCGTGCGGGGCGTGGTCCTGATCGCCGCCCTGGCGATCTACGCCCGCAGGAGGCGGACCGGATGAGACGCGCACTGCCCATCCTCGTGGTGCTGACCGGACTGCTCGTGGCGATCGCGGCCGTCAACCCCCTCTTCCTGGAGCCGCCCACCTTCCTGGCCTTCGTCAAACGGGCGGCCCCACTGGTGATCCTCGCCGCCGGCCAGTACTTCGTCATCGTGTCCGGCGAGTTCGACCTGTCGGTCGGCTCCATCGTCACCGCCGAGGTGGTGATCGCCGCCCGGCTCATCGACGGCTCGGCGGAGGCCACCTGGCCCGTGCTGGCCCTGCTGATCGTCATCGGGCCGCTCGTCGGGCTGGTCAACGGGCTCGTCACCACCCTGCTGCGCGTCCCGTCCTTCATCACCACGCTCGGCATGCTGCTGATCCTGTCGGGGGCGGTCTTCCTGTGGACCGGCGGCGCGCCCCGGGGAGCCCTGTCCGAGCAGTTCCGCGAGCTGGGGCGGGGAAGCGCGGGGCCGGTGCCCTGGTCGGTCCTGATCCTCGTCGCGCTCGCGGGCCTCGCCGTCGCCGTCATGCGCGCCGGTTTCGGCCACACGCTCGTCGCGACCGGTGACAACGACAGGGCCGCGGCCCTGTCCGGTGTCCGCGTCCCCCGGGTGCGCACCGTGGCGTTCATGATCTCCGGGCTGTCGGCGGCGGTCGCCGCCGTCCTGCTCGGCGGCTTCGCCGGCGTCTCCGCGCAGGTCGGCCAGGGCCTGGAGTTCCAGGCCATCACCGCCGTCGTGCTCGGCGGCGTGGCCCTCGGGGGCGGCCGCGGTTCCGTGGTCGCCGCGATGGCCGGAGCCTTCACCCTGGAGGCCCTGTTCACCCTTCTCAACCTGCACGGCGTCTCGGGGGCCCTGGAGCCCGCCGTACAGGGAGTGATCATCATAGCCGCGGTGGCGCTCGGAGCCGTGAGGCTCCCGCGCAGGACGACCGCGGCCGCCACGTGAAAGGACCCATAATGCGCACACCCTCGCGGCGGTTTCTCACCGTCGCCGCGCTCATCGCGCTGACGCTGCCGGCGGCCGCGTGCACCAGCGACACCCCGGTGCCCGCCGTCACCACCGCCACGTCCTCCTCCGCCGCCGCCGCGGCGCCGGACAAGGGCACCGGAGCGCAGTCGAAGTTCTTCGTCCAGGCGGACCACGACGCCCAGATGGCGATGCGCAAGGCACAGCCGACCGGCCCGTCGGACAAGCCGTGGGAGCAGAGCATCGACCCCGAGCCCGTCGACACCGCCGCGTACAAGAAGGCGGGCCCGTACCACCTGTGCTTCTCCAACGCCGCGGTCAACAACCCCTGGCGGCAGGTCGGCTGGAAGACCATGCAGGCCGAGGTCGCGCTGCACAAGGAGATCGCGCGCTTCACCGCCCTGGACGCCGAGGGCAAGGACGACAAGCAGATCTCCGACATCGCCGAGCTGCAGGACAAGGGGTGCGACGCGCTGATCGTCTCGCCCAACACCACGGCCACGCTGACCCCCGCGGTGTCCGGGGCCTGCCCCAAGGTGCCGGTCATCGTGTTCGACCGCGGGGTCCAGACCGACTGCCCGGTCACCTTCATCAAGCCGATCGGCGGGTACGCCTTCGGCGCCGAGGCGGCCGAGTTCCTCGTCGGCAAGGTGCCCGCGGGCGGGAAGATCCTCGCGCTGCGCATCCTGCCCGGGGTGGACGTGCTGGAGACCCGGTGGTCGGCCGCGAAGGTCGCCTTCGACAGGAGCGACCTGCAGGTGGTCGGCGTCGAGTTCACCGACGGCGACGCCGCCAAGACCAAGAGCATCGTCAGCGACTACATCCAGCGCCACGGCAAGATCGACGGCGTCTGGATGGACGCGGGCGCCACCGCCGTCGCGGCCGTCGAGGCCTTCGAGGACGCCGGTCAGCCCGTACCGCCGATCAACGGCGAGGACCAGCAGGACTTCCTGAAGAAGTGGAGCGACGCCAAGCTCACCGCGATCGCCCCGACCTACCCGACCTACCAGTGGCGCACCCCCGTGATCGCGGCGCTGAAGATCCTCAAGGGTGAGCAGGTGCCGAAGGTGTGGAACCTGCCCCAGCCGACGATCACCCAGGAGACCCTCTCCTCCCGTCTGGTGCCCGGCATGCCGCCGCTGCACTACGCCCTGTGCGGGTGCGAGGACCTGCCCGGCTACCCGGAGAAGTGGGGCGGCACGTCGTGATCGGCGTCAACACCTGGGTCTGGGTCTCACCGCTCACCGACGAGACGCTGGCCGATCTCGCGCCGCGGATCGCGCGATGGGGGTTCGACGTGATCGAGCTGCCGGTCGAGCACCCGGGCGACTGGGACCCGGGCAAGGCCGCGGCCCTGCTGGACGAGCTGGGACTGCGGGCGTCGGTCGTGCTCACCATGCCGCCGGGACGCGAGCTCGTCGCCGCCTCGCCGGAGACGATCCGCGCCACCCAGGACTACCTGCGGCACTGCGTGGACGTCGCGGTGACCGTCGGCGCGCCCGCGGTCAGCGGGCCCGCCTACTCCTCCGTCGGCAGGACCTGGCCGATGAGCGCGCAGGAGCGGCGCGCGCTCTACGCCGAGCTGGGGGAGAACCTGAGACCGGTCCTCGCCCACGCGGCCGGACGCGGGGTCCGGATCGGTGTCGAACCGCTCAACCGGTACGAGACCAGCCTCGTCAACACCGTCGAGCAGGCGCTCGAAGCCCTCCCCGAGGACTGCGGGATCGCCCTGGACACCTACCACCTGAACATCGAGGAGAAGGACCCCGCGCGGGCCGTCCTGCTCGCGGGCTCCAGGATCGCGCACGTGCAGGCGTGCGGGACCGACCGCGGCGCCCCCGGCGGCGACCGCTTCGACTGGCCGGGCTTCGTCACCGCCCTCCACGGCGTGGGTTACGGCGGCCCGCTGGTGATCGAGTCCTTCACCTCCGACAACGCCGTCATCGCCACCGCCGCGTCCGTCTGGCGTCCCCTCGCCCCGACCCAGGACGCCCTTGCCACCGAAGGACTGGCCTTTCTGCGCACCCTCACCACCTGACCCCCTCCCAGGAGACCCCCCATGCGAAGATCACACCTGCTCCCGGCCCTGGCCTCGGCCCTGTTAGGACTGTTCCTGTTCGTGGTGCCACCGGTGGCGAACGCCGCCGCGCCCCAGTTCAAGGTCCTGCTGTTCTCCGAGACCGCCAGCGGCGCCTACCGGCACGACGCCATCCCGGCCGGCATCGCGATGTTCCAGCAGCTGGCGGCCGACAACAACTTCCAGGTCGACCTCAGCGAGAACTCCTCGGTCTTCACGTCGGCGACGTTCAACACCTACGACGCGGTCATCATGCACCAGACCAGCGGCATGATCTGGGACAACGACGCCCAGCGTCAGGCGTTCCAGTCCTACCTGCGCAGCGGGCGAGGCGTCGTGGCGGTCCACAACGCCACCGACATGAACATCGAGACGCAGTTCCCCTGGTGGGACCAGGTCGTGATGGCCGGGGCGCACATGACCGCGCACTCGGCGACCGTGCAGGGCACCGCCAAGGTGGCCGACAAGGTGCACCCCTCCACCGTGGGCCTGCCCGACCGGTGGACGCGCACCGAGGAGTGGTACAACTTTGACAGGAACATGCGCGGCTCGGTGCACGTGCTCGTCACGGCCGACGAGACCACCTACGACGCCGGGCCGAACAGGATGGGCGCCGACCACCCGATCTCCTGGTGCCACAACCCCGAGGGCGGCCGGGTGTGGGCCACCGCCATGGGCCACCAGGCGTCCTCCTACTCCGAGGCCTACTTCAGGCAGCACCTGCTGGGCGGGGTGAAGTGGGCGGCGGGCGCGGCGCCGGGCGACTGCGGCGGCACGGTCGCGGCCCGCTTCCAGAAGGTCACCCTCGACGGCGCCCCCGACCAGCCGATGGAGCTGGACGTGGCCGCCGACGGCAGGGTCTTCTACATCTCCCGCTCGGGCAAGGTCAACCTGATCCCCGCCGGCGGCGGCGGCACGCGCGTCATCGGCACCCTGCCGGTGTACGACGGCGGTGAGGACGGCGGCGTCGGCCTGGCCCTGGACCCGAACTTCGCGGCCAACGGCTGGATCTACCTCAACTACTCACCGGCGAACGGGGGCGAGGTGAACCGGGTCTCGCGGTTCACCTTCAACGGCACCGGCCTCGACCTGTCGAGCGAGAAGAAGCTCATCGAGGTTCCGGCCTACCGCAACGTCGACGAGCCCGGCCACACCGGCGGATACCTGGCCTTCGGCCCGAACGGCAACCTGTACATCGGCCCCGGTGACGACACCAACCCCAACGGCTCCAGCGGGTACACGCCGATCGACGAGCGTCCGGGCCGGGAGCACTTCGACGCCCAGCGGTCCTCGGCCAACACCAACGACCTGCGCGGCAAGATCCTGCGCATCCACCCCGAGCCCGACGGCACCTACACCGTTCCGGCCGGCAACCTGTTCGCGCCGGGCACCGCCAAGACGCGGCCGGAGATCTACGCGATGGGCTTCCGCAACCCGTTCCGGTTCTCGGTCGACAAGAACACCGGCTGGATCTCGGTGGGCGACTACGGTCCGGACGCGGGCAGCGCCAACGCCAACCGCGGCCCCGAGGGCACGGTCGAGTGGAACCTGATCAAGCAGCCCGGCAACTACGGCTGGCCGTACTGCGTCGGCAACAACATCCCGTTCAACGACTTCAACTTCGCCACCAACACCTCGGGGGCGAAGTTCAACTGCTCGGCGCCGGTGAACAACTCGCCCAACAACACCGGCCTGACCACCCTGCCCCCGGCCCAGCCGGCGAACGTCTGGTACAACTACCACGTCTCGGCCCAGTTCCCCGAGATCAAGTGCTGCGGCGGCGCCGCCGCGATGGGCGGCCCGTTCTACCGCTACAACGCGACCAGCACCTCCGACCGGAAGTTCCCCCAGTACTTCGACGGCACGCCGTTCTTCTACGACTGGAGCCGTAACTTCGTCAACGAGTTCCGCCTGGACGCCTCCGGCAACCTCCTGAAGATCAACCCCTTCGTGGCGCAGATCGCGCCGCGCGCGCCGATCGACATGAAGTTCGGCCCGGACGGCGCCCTGTACATGGCCGACTGGGGCAACGGTTTCGGCCACGCCAACACCGACGACTCCATCTACCGGATCGACTACGTGGTCGGCAACCGCGCCCCCGTGGCAAAGATCATCGCCAACCCCGACTCGGGCGCCGCGCCGCTCACGGTGGCGTTCTCCTCGGCCGGCTCGGCAGACCCCGACGGTGAGGCGATCACCTACGCCTGGGACTTCGGCGACGGCGGGACCTCCACCGCGGCCAACCCGTCCCACACCTACACCTCCAACGGCACCTACACCGTCAGGCTGACCGTCCGGGACGCGAGCGGGAAGACGGCGAGCGTCACGACGACCGTCGTCGTCGGCAACACCCGTCCCAAGGTCGTCTTCTCGGCACCGCCCGACGGCGGGTTCATCTCCTTCGGTGACCGGGTCTCCTACACGGTGAACGTCACCGACCCCGAGGACGGCACCGTCGACTGCGCCAAGGTCAACGTGATCACCGCGCTGGGCCACGACCAGCACGCCCACGACACCGGCCAGTACACCGGCTGTTCCGGGACGGTCACGACCACCGCCTCCGGCCACGACGAGGCGTCCAACGTCTACTACGTGCTGGCCGCCGACTACACCGACTCGACCGGCCTCAAGGGCAGCGCCGGCATCACCCTGAACCCCAAGCACAAGCAGGCCGAGCACTTCTCCGGCTCGTCCGGGGTCCGGACCGTCGACGAGGCCGGGGCCGAGGGCGGCAGGCGCATCGGTGACGTCTCCAACAACGACTGGGTCTCCTTCACGCCGGTCAACCTGTCCGGGATCGACTCGGTGTCGTTCCGTGTCTCGGCGCCGTCCGCCACGGGGGCGTCGATCGAGCTGCGCGCCGGCTCGCCGACCGGGGCGCTCGTCGCCTCCGCCGCCGTGCCGGCGACCGGGGGATGGAACACGTACGCGTCCCTGCCCGCGGCGCGGGTCACCGACCCCGGTGGCACGCGCGTCCTGTACGTGGTGTTCAAGGCGCCGACGGCCAACGCGTTCGACGTCGACTCCATCACCTTCAACGGCAGGGGCGTCGGTCAGGGCGACGGCAACCCGACGCCCACCCCGACCCCGACGCCTTCGGGGAACGCTTTGAAGGGCGTGGGCTCGGGCCGGTGCCTGGACGTCAGCGGCGCCTCGACGGCCAACGGCGCGGCGGTGAACATCTGGGACTGCAACGGCCGGGCCAACCAGCAGTGGACCTCGACCGCGGCGCAGGAGCTGCGGGTGTACGGCAACAAGTGCCTGGACGTGTCCGGTGCCGGGACCGCCGACGGGACCGCGGTCAACATCTGGGACTGCAACGGCCAGGCCAACCAGAAGTGGCGCCTGAACGCCGACGGCACCATCACCGCCGTCGGCGCCAACAAGTGCCTGGACGTGTCCGGCTTCGGCACGGCCAACGGCACCAAGGTCCACATCTGGACCTGCACCGGTGCCGCCAACCAGAGGTGGACCCGCTCCTGACCCTCGTCTGATCCTCATGTGACACCGGAACCCCTGGGGCCGGTCTGCGTCAGCGGGCCGGCCCCAGCCGGTTTCGCGGAGCACACGGCCGTCGGCCTTCGCGCGTGGTTCGTCGGCTGTGCTCCTCTCGGCGGGGCGGGTGGTAGGTGGTGTGCAGCGGAGCACACACGAGGGGCCGAGCCGTTGTCAAGAACGCGAGGCGCGGCCGGGCGGATCGGGCGGGCCGGAACGCGGCCATCTGCGCCTCGACGCCCCGCTCATCGGCACGGACGGTGCCCGGTGATGAAAGTTTCAACATGATGTCACGCCGGACGAGAGGTGACCGAAAGTTTCGGAGTGCGGATCCCGCTTGTCCAGGCGCGGCCGTCCTGTCAGGGGGAAAAGGGCGTTTCGAAACTTTCTTTCGGGTATTGACAAGTTTCGGCAAGGTTTCCACACTGAGTCTCCGGAAGCGACCCCGCCGTCAGGTGGTGATCGGACAGGGCCGCGTCCGCGACGCCCCGGTGGTGTGCGTCCGCCCTACGGCGACGCGGCGTCGACCCCGCGGGGACCTTCGTCCCCTCTTCGTCACGGAGATATGGAGGCTCAGGTATGGGCGTAACCGCCATACCCTCGCCCGGAACCCGGCTGCGCCGGATCCTGGCCGCCGGTGCACTCGGCATACTCGGCGCCGCCGCGGTACTGGTGTCGGCGACGGTCCCCGCCGACGCCGCGGCGAGCACTCTCGGCGCCGCCGCGGCCCAGAGCGGCCGCTACTTCGGCACCGCGATCGCCGCGGGCAAGCTCGGCGACTCGGCGTACACGACCATCGCCAACCGTGAGTTCAACATGATCACGGCCGAGAACGAGATGAAGATCAACGCCACCGAGCCCAACCAGAACCAGTTCAACTTCAGCGCCGGCGACCGCGTCTACAACTGGGCCGTGCAGAACGGCAAGCGGGTCCGTGGCCACACCCTGGCCTGGCACTCCCAGCAGCCGGGCTGGATGGAGGCGATGTCGGGCGCCCCCCTGCGCCAGGCGATGATCAATCACATCAACGGCGTGATGAACCACTACAAGGGCAAGATCTACGCCTGGGACGTGGTCAACGAGGCCTTCTCCGACAGCGGGGGCGGCCGTCGCGACTCCAACCTGCAGCGCACCGGCAACGACTGGATCGAGGTCGCCTTCCGCACCGCGCGCGCCGCCGACCCGGCCGCCAAGCTCTGCTACAACGACTACAACATCGACAACTGGACCTGGGCCAAGACCCAGGCCGTCTACAACATGGTCCGCGACTTCAAGGCCCGCGGCGTCCCGATCGACTGCGTCGGCCTGCAGTCGCACTTCAACAACAACAGCCCCTACAACAGCAACTACCGCACCACCATCTCCAGCTTCGCCGCGCTCGGCGTCGACGTGCAGATCACCGAACTGGACATCGTGGGCGGCTCGGCGACCACCTACGCCAACGTGGTCAACGACTGCCTGGCCGTGCCGCGCTGCACCGGCATCACCGTCTGGGGCGTACGCGACAGCGACTCCTGGCTGGGCTCCGGCACCACCCCGCTGCTGTTCGACGGCAACGGCAACAAGAAGCCGGCCTACACCTCCGTCCTGAACGCCCTCAACGCGGCGGGACCCGGCCCCACACCCGGCCCCACCCCGACGGTCACCCCCACGGGTGGCACCGGTACCGGGCAGGTCAGGAACACAGCGTCCGGACGATGCCTGGACGTGCCCAACGCCTCCACCACCGACGGCACCCAGGTACAGATGTGGGACTGCCACACCAACCCCAACCAGCAGTGGACCGCCAACTCCGCACAGGAACTGCGGGTCTACGGCAACAAGTGCCTGGACGCCGGCGGTACCGCCAACGGCGCCAAGGTGCAGATCTACGGCTGCCACGGCGGTGACAACCAGAAGTGGCGGCTGAACTCCGACGGCACCGTCGTCGGTGTCCAGTCCGGATTGTGCCTGGACGCCGTGGGCGCCGGGACCGCCAACGGCACCCTGATCCAGCTGTACTCCTGCCACGGCGGCAACAACCAGAAGTGGACCTACAGCGGTACCTGATCCCCCAACGGCGTGAAGGACGACGGCCGGGGCGTGACCCCGGCCGTCATCTGTCGCGTGCAGGGTGGCAGGGATCCCTCGCCTCCGGCCCCCGAGGGGCGAGGACGTGGGAGCGTGCGGCAGGGCCGACGGATCAGGCCGGCCGGTTCCCGATCGGTGCGGTGCTCCCACGGACGATCAGCTCCGTGCCCACTTCCACGCGCGTCTGCGCAGGTTGCCTGCCGTCGGCCAGGGCGAGCAGCATGGTCGCCGCCGCGTTGCCCATCTCGGTCAGCGGCTGGCGGACCGTGGTGAGCGGTGGGAGGGTCCAGCGGACGGAGGGCATGTCGTCGAAGCCGATGACGCTCAGATCGTCGGGGATCCGCAGATTCAGCTCCGCGGCGGCCCAGTACGCGCCGATCGCCTGGCCGTCGTTGCTCGTGAAGATCGCGGTCGGCGGCTCGGGCAGGCCCATCAGCTCCTTGGTGCGCTTCAACCCGGAGACGATGTGGTAGTCGCCCGTACGGACGAGATCCGGGTCGACGGAGAGACCGGCCATCTCCAGCGCGGCGCGGTAGCCGTCCACGCGGGCCCTGCTGGAGACGGCGTTGGGGGGACCGGTGATCACGGCGATGCGGCGGTGCCCGAGTTCGAGCAGGTGCCGGGTGGCCACGAGCCCCCCGCTCCAGTTGGCGGCGCTCACCGACGGGACGCCGGACATGGGAAGGTCCAGCGGGTCGAGCATGACGAGGGGGATGTTGCGGGTCGCGAGCTGGTCGCGTTGTGAGTGCGTCAGGCTGGAGAACACCGTGATCACCCCGGTCGAACGGCGGCTCATCACCTCTTCGATCCAGGTACGGCCCGGCGTGTGGTCACCCTGGAAGTCGGAGATCACGACGGCCGCGTGGTTCCGCCTCGCCACCTGCTGGACGCCCTTGATGATCTCGACCGGGTAGTCGCCGGCGAGTTCGTGGAAGACCACCTCGATGAGGCGGGCCGGGCGGACGCGCTGGCGCTGGCGGCGGTAGCCGTGCTCGCGGATGAGGCCTTCGATGAGGGCGCGCGTCTCCGGCGCGACCTCGGTGCGCCCGTTGATGACCTTGCTGACCGTCGCCGTGGAGACGCCCGCCCGTTCGGCCAGCTCGGCCAGGGTCAGAGCCTGAGGCGACGACATCGGGTCGGAGAACCGCTCTTCAGGCCAGGTCATAGCGGGATTGTAACTATATGATCCACCCGCACCGGGCGGCGTTCGCCGGCCCGTGCCGGAGACCGGCAGGGGAGCGGTGAAAGGAGCCGGGGATCTGCAGGCGAAGAATGCCTGGTCATCGCCCGTGGCTCCTTATCGCTCATGTGAAACTTTCAACGCCGAGCTCGATTCCGGTCGTGGATACGTGGAAGGTCCGCGCGCGGTCCGGCCCGTGCGATGCCGCGATCGAGGACGGGGCCCGGTCGTGGGCGGGAGCGCGGTGCGGCCGTTCCCCACCGGCATCCGTGTGCCCTGCGTCCGGCGGCGCCGTACGGCGAGTGGCGGCGACCACGCGCGACGCGGTTCACCGAAGGGGCGAACGCGGTGCCCGCCGTGGACCCGCCATGACATGTCGTGAACCTGAAGGGACCTGACAGGACCTGACAGGGCCCTGACGTGGGCCTGACGTGGGCATGGTGTCGTGCCGGCCGCCGGGCCCGCGTCGTGGCCGCCTTCGCCGGCCCCGCGAGCGCCGGCGAGTGCGGCCGAGAACCCCGTTCTCACGGGGGAGGTGGTGGTGCGCCGGAGTAAACAGGAGGGCGCGAGGCCCCGTCAAGCGGCCGGTCGCGGTCCTTCCCGGACGGCCCGGTGACCGCGCGGCCGAACTGCGTCGCCGACCACCCCAGGGAGTAGCCCGGTGATGAATGTTTCACGGACGAGGTCATCCGGCCGGTCGACGTGCCGTCCCGCCGCATCCGGTGGCCGGAGAGAGGATGCGCCGCGGAGCGGGACGGCCGGGCAGACGCACCCGGGGGCCGAAATTTTCAGTCGGACCTTGACATGTTTCGGCAGTGTTTCCAGACTAGGCCCTGAAACGGTCCGGCCGTGCTCGGTGGTGGTGCACGAAGGCTCCGGCGGACCGCGACGCCCTCATGGTGTGCGTTCGACGACAGCGGCGCGGCGTCGCCCTGCGTGCACCCCTTCCTCCCACTTTCCCCCACTTCGGTCATGGAGGCTCAGACATGGGCACGAACGCCATACCCCCACCCCGGACCCGCCGGCCCCTCGGCGGTCTTCGCCGGGCCCTGGTCGCCGGTGCCCTCGGCACCCTCGTGCTCGGCACGCTCACGGCGGTGACCGGCCCGGTGGCGGCCGGCGCCGCTTCCGCGGGCACCGCCGGTACCGCCTCGGTCAGCGCCGCGGCGAGCACACTCGGCGCCGCCGCGGCCCAGAGCGGCCGCTACTTCGGCACCGCGATCTCGGCGGGCAAGCTCGGCGACTCGGCGTACACGACCATCGCCAACCGTGAGTTCAACATGGTCACGGCCGAGAACGAGATGAAGATCGACGCAACCGAGCCCGCGCGGGGCCAGTTCAACTTCACCGCCGCCGACCGCGTCTACAACTGGGCCGTGCAGAACGGCAAGCGGGTCCGCGGTCACACTCTGGCCTGGCACTCCCAGCAGCCCGCCTGGATGGAGGCGTTGTCGGGATCCGCGCTGCGCCAGGCGATGATCGACCACATCAACGGCGTGATGAACCACTACAAGGGCAAGATCTACGCCTGGGACGTGGTCAACGAGGCCTTCTCCGACAGCGGGGGCGGGCGTCGCGACTCCAACCTCCAGCGCACCGGCAACGACTGGATCGAGGTCGCCTTCCGCACCGCGCGCGCCGCCGACCCGGCCGCCAAGCTCTGCTACAACGACTACAACATCGACAACTGGACCTGGGCCAAGACCCAGGGCGTCTACAACATGGTCCGCGACTTCAAGGCCCGCGGCGTGCCGATCGACTGCGTGGGCCTGCAGGCGCACTTCAACAGCGGCAGCCCCTACAACAGCAACTTCCGCACCACCATCTCCAGCTTCGCCGCCCTGGGCGTCGACGTGCAGATCACCGAACTGGACATCCAGGGTGCCTCTCCCACGACCTACGCCAGCGTCACCAACGACTGCCTGGCCGTGCCGCGCTGCACCGGCATCACCGTCTGGGGCGTACGGGACCAGGACTCCTGGCGCTCGGGTGACACCCCGCTGCTGTTCAGCGGCAGCAACAAGAAGCCGGCCTACAACGCCGTGCTGGACGCCCTCAACGCCGCGGACCCGGACCCGGACCCCACCCCGACCCCGACCCCCACACCCACGCCCACCCCGACTCCGACCCCTGGTACGGGGGAGTGCTCGGCGACGATCGCGACGACCAACAGCTGGTCGGGCGGCTTCCAGTCGACCGTGACGGTCCGGGCGGGCAGCGCGCCGGTCAACGGGTGGACCGTGCGGTGGACCTGGCCCGGCGGGCAGAGCGTCAGCAGCCTGTGGAACGGCGAGGCGAGCGTGTCCGGCTCCACGGTGACGGTCCGTAACGCCCCCTACAACGCCACCATCGCGGCGGGCCAGTCGACCACCTTCGGCTTCACCGCCAACGGCACCGCGGCCACCCCGGCCGTGACCTGCAACAGCGCCACCGCGCGATGACCCCCGGCGCCGGGGCGGCCACGACCGCCGCCCCGGCGCCGTTCCGCCTGAAGGCGACCGGCCAGGCCGGGAACGGCCGTCACCGGAGCCGGCGCACCGTCAGGCGGCGCAGCGGCCGGGCCGGCGCCCAGGCGCACTCGGCCGGGCCGCGCCCGGCCGACAGGAGCAGGTGGACGCTCACCGCCGTCCTCGCTCGCGGCGCCGGTCCCGCCGGGGCGCGGGCCCGAGGTCGGCCGTCTTGTAGGTGACCAGGGGGATCGTGGCGGCCACGGGCGTGGCCAGGTCGTGGGCGACCAGGTCGGCGATCACCTGCTCGATGCGCTTGTAGGCCGTCGGCGCCTCCTCGAAGAGCAGCTGGCGGTCCCCGCACACCACCAGCGACCCCACCGGCGTGCGGCGCAGCTCCTCGACCGTGTGCTTGGCCCGGCCCCGGCGCAGGGCGTCCGCACGCGACATCTTGCGGCCCGCGCCGTGCGCGACGGAGTGCCCGGCGTCCGGCCCGGCGTGGGCGGCCACGAGGTAGGAGGGGGTGCCTCGCGTACCGGCGACGAGCACGTCGCACCCGTCGCCCGGCGCCGCCCCCTTGCGGTGCAGGTAGAGCCCGTCGCGGACCTCGACCAGGTTGTGGCACCGGTCGACGAGCGGCTCGGCGGGCTCGGCCCCCAGGGCGTGCGCGACCCGGGCGGCCAGCAGCCGCCGGTTGAGCGACCCCCAGCGGACGGCGTCGTCGTGCATCGCCAGGTAGGCGCCGGGGTCGGGGGCGGGGCCCGCGCCGTGGACCTCGGTGTGCGCCCGCAGGATCCGCTCGCCCAGCCCCCGGGAACCGCTGTGGACGACGAGGACCAGGTCGCCCTCGGCGAGTCCGAGACGGCTCGCGTGGCCCGGCTCGAAGACGGTCCCGATCCGGGCCAGCTCGACGAAGTGGTTGCCCCGGCCGACCGTCCCGAGGCCCTCGGCGTGACCGGCGGGGATGTCGCCCTTCACCACGGCCCAGGCCGGGTCGCCGGCGTCCCGCTCGGGGTCCAGCGCGCGATCGAGGTCGGGGAAGCGGGCGGCGAGCCTCTCGGGGACGGCGCGTTTCAGCCTGATGGGGAACACGGCGATGCCGCAGCCGATGTCGGAGCCCACCAGGAACGGGTACAGCACGGTGGAGGTCATGGCGGCCCCGATGGGGGCGCCCTTGCCGGGGTGCAGGTCCGGCATGGCGGCGACGTGCATCATGCCGTCGAGCGCGGCCACCTGGTGGCACTGCGCGAGGGCGTCGGACTCGATCCAGCTCGCGGGGGAGGCGAACACACTGACGGTGGCCGGACCCGGACCCGGACCCGGCTCCGGACCAGGGGCCGGACCCGGGGCCGCGGCGGGCGGCGGGGACTCCCGGGACTCCCGCCGGGAGGGCTGCTGGGAGGGCTGCTGGGACAAAAAGGCTCTCTTACCTTGGCGGGGGCATACGGGATGACGGCGTCGCGGAACGAGCCGGCGCCGTGACATGTCGGGATGACTGGGGGTGACAGGAGCGACAGGGGACCGTCCGTCAGAGCGTCATGGACACCACGTTCCCCGAGCCCGTTCCCCCGGGGCAAGCGGTTTTCGGCCGTACGGACACGTACGGGCCCGTATGTCCACCGGAGACCGTCGAACCGGGACCCCGCCGGATGCCCGCACGTGCACCGGCGGATCCGGCCTTCCGGTGGAGGCGATGCGGTACGAGCCGAGACGGCTCGCCGGCCCGGTCAGGTGAGGACCACCCTCTCACCACCGGTCGCCGAACCCGGCCCTACCGCGGTACCGGCTCGGTGAACGCCGCCCGTGCGGCATGCGGACGAGCCGGCCGTGGCGCGCTACCTCCCCGTGCCGGTCTGCGCGGGAGGTGTGGGCCAGCCCTTGCCGACGACGGTGAACCCGCCCCGCTCGACGGTGGCGAACGTCGCGGGAGCCGTACAGGGCTGCACCGTGCCGGTCGGTACCGACCAGTTCCAGCCGATCCGATCACGACCGCCGCCGGACCTGTCCGTCCCGCCGTCGTACACGCTGACCGCGACCCGGGTACCGACCGGGAACGAGGTGGAGGTGGTGATGACGGCGGTCACCGTCGCGACCGGGCCACCCGCCACGAGGCAGTCCACCTCCGCCTCGAATCCCCCGCCGTTGCCGTCGGCGAGGTAGTGGTCGACCTTGACGATGCCCTCGGCCTCCGTGAAGACGCCGCGTGCGGTGATGGTGAAGGTGATGTCGTCGTCGGCCGCCGGCTCGAAGTGGATCTTCGCCGTGCCGGACACGTGCCACCGGGGGTCCTTGCTCGTCGCGGGCGACGCGGCCGAGGCCGATGTACCGATCGTCGCGACCGTGGCCAGCGACAGGGCGACGGCGGTGACCCCTGCCCGGATCATTGCGGATCTCATGTCAACGGCTCCTTGAGGTGTGAGGGTGAGGCCTGCTCCGGCGATCCCGGAAAGGGTGCCGTGCCGCCATGCCTCAACCCTGCCGCCGGGCCCCGTCGGTTCCCATGTGCCGTTCGGCGGATCGACCCCCCGCACGCCGGGCCGAGCATCCCGGACGGGACATGGCCTACGGAGCCGGAATGTGCTATCACGCCGGTCCCGGGGTCACCCTGCGGGCGCTGCGCGCACCCGGCGCCTCCGGCGAGGACCGCACGAAACAGACGGTCGAAGACGCACGGGCGACGGGACGAAGTGCCCTGAACATGCCCCAAGAGGTGTAGGTGGCCGAGAAATCGCAGGTCAGTCCGTCGCAGCGCTAGTACATCGAGATGTGCGGATGGTCGAAGTGGTTGGCGGTGACGCCGCCGCGGTTGGACATGGCCCTCCAGCCGGAGCCGTGGTTGATGCGCTGGCGCCAGATCACGTACTTCACCCCGAGCCTGGCCTTGTTCTTGATGGCCCAGGCGGAGATCTCGTCACCGAGCCTGAGGTTGGCGGCCGTGGGCATCGTGCCGCCGGTGCTCATCATGAAGTCGCAGGCGCGGCCCAGCGGGTGCTCGCCGCCGTCGTTCGCGGCCCGGTAGCAGCCGACCGAGTACGGCAGGTCGAAGCGCCTCTTGATCGCCTCGCGCATGATCCGGGTCCGGTCGGTGATGTTGTCGGCGCCGGTGGGCAGCTGTGGGGCCCAGCTGCCGTCGGAGCGGCGGCCCGAACCGGTGGGGACCAGCTTGTCGAGCTTGTCCTTGATCTCCTCGATCAGGTCCTCGGCCTCCTCGCGCCGCTCCTGGACCTCCTTGGCCTCCTCGGCGATGTCGTCGGTGAGGCGGGCGGCGGTCTCGGCCGACCTCTTCCTGCGCTCCACGCTCTGGGCGAACCCCTGCAGGTGGGCGCTCTGCTCGGCGGTGAGCTGCTCCATCACCGCCGCGCCGCCGATGTCGTCGGCGAACAGCAGGGCGGGCAGGCCGCCGATGCTGCTCTGGTAGTGGAGCTGGACGATGGAGTCGACCTGCTTCTCGTTCTCGGCGTAGACCTCCTCGGCCCTGCGCAGGTTCTGCTTGGCCACGGCCTCGGCCTTCTCCGCCTTGTTGAGGGACTCGCGCTTGGCCGCGTAGGTCTCGATCAGCGCGTCGATCCTCTTGTTGAGCTTGACCAGGTCGGCGCGGAGCTCGGCCTCGGACGGTTTGGGGTCGGCGCTTCCCGCGGTGGGAGCGCCGAGGGTGAACGCGGCGATCGAGCCCACGCAGAGGACCAGAGCGGCATGGCGACGGAACGTGGGGGACGAGGCCGCCACGAACTCTCCTCTCCTTCCGCCTACCGGGTTAGCTGACGGGTTCGGGCTGGAGGATGCCCTTCCACCGAAGTGGTTTCACCCCAGGTGCGGTGGTTCCCCGGCTCCCGGGCGAGGCGCCTGGGATTAGGCATATCGGCTGCTACAGCCGATGTGGGAAGGATAGTAGTGGTAAACCCCAGGTCACGCGACCTCAAACGAGACCTATCGGTGATCAGCTCGTGACAATGGAGCGCAGTAGATGTGCTGTCTCCTCGGGCAGCACGTCGTTCACGAAGGCCCCCATGGCCGATTCCGATCCCGCGAGGTACTTCAGCTTGTTCGGCGCGCGGCGGATGCTGAACAGCTCCAGGTGCGCGTACGCCAGGTCCCGGCCGGTGTTGACCGGTGCCTGGTGCCAGGCCGCGATGTAGGGCATCGGCATGTCGAAGAGCCCGTCGAGACGGCGCAGCACGTCGGTGTAGAGCGGCCCGAACGCCGCCCGCTCGGCCGACTCCAGGCCGATCAGGTCGGGGACCCTCCGGTGCGGGTAGAGGTGGACCTCGACCGGCCAGCGCGCGGCGGCCGGGACGAACGCCGTCCAGTGCTCGTTGGAGGCCACCACCCGCACCCCGGCCTCCCGCTCGGAGGCGAGGACGTCGGCGAACAGGTCGCCCCCGGTGCGGTCCCGGTAGCGGCCGGCCGCCGCGAGGTTCAGCCTGGTGCGCGGGGTCACGTACGGGTAGGCGTAGATCTGCCCGTGCGGGTGGGCCAGGGTGATGCCGATCTCCGAGCCCCGGTTCTCGAAGCAGAACACCTGCTCCACCCCCGGCAGGGACGACAGCTCGGCCGTACGGTCGATCCAGGCCTCCATGACCAGCTCGACCTGCTCGGGCGACAGGCGGGAGAACGAGGAGTCGTGGTCGGAGGTGAAGCAGACCACCTCGCAGCGGCCGATCCCGGGCCGGACCTCGCTCAGCCCGCCCGGCTGCGGGTACTCGCCCGGCTGGGCCGAGAACGAGGGGAAGCGGTTCTCGAAGACCACCACGTCGTAGTCGGGGGAGGGGACCTCGGTGAGGTTGCCGGGACCGGACGGGCAGAGCGGGCACTCACTGGCCGGGGGCAGGAAGGTACGGCCCTGCCGGTGGCCGGCCACCGCGATCCACTCCTCGGTCAGCGGGTCGTAGCGCAGCTCGGAGGCGGCGGGCCGGGGCGGCAGGTCGCGCAGGTCGGCCGCACCCCTGTCCGCGTCGTCGCGCCGGTCGAAATAGAAAAGCTCCCGGCCGTCGGCCAGGTGGGTGGCGGTGCGTTTCATCGGGTGGCGGTCTCGCTCTCCTGCTGCGGTTCTGTGATGATCAGCTCGCCGACCGAGGCGGCGAGCTCCTCGCGTGCCTCGCCGGACAGGCCGGAGTCGGTGATCACGATGTGCGCCTGGGACAGCTCGGCGATCGTGCTGATGCCGACCGTTCCCCACTTGGTGTGGTCGGCGGTCACCACCAGGCGGCGGGCGGAGGCGACCAGTTCCCGGTCGGTCTCCGCCTCCAGCAGGTTGGGCGTGGTGAACCCGGCGCGGAGGCTCATCCCGTGCACGCCGAGGAAGAGGGTGTCGACGTGCAGGCCGCGGACCGCCGCGACCGCGACCGGGCCGACCAGCGCGTCGGAGGGGGTACGGACCCCGCCGGTCAGCACGACCGTGCGGTCGGCCCTGGGGGAGCGGTGGAAGACGTCGGCGATCCGGATCGAGTTGGTGATCACGGTCAACTCGGGCACGTCGACCACGTGGTGGGCGAGCGTCCAGGTCGTGGTGCCCGCGGAGAGCGCGATGGCGGTGGCGGGCCGGACGAGCCCGGCGGCGGTGCGGGCGATCGTCTCCTTCTCGGCCTGCTGGCGCACGGACTTGGCGGTGAAGCCCGGCTCCTCGGTCGAGCCCGGCCCGGCCACGGTGGCACCGCCGTGGACCTTCTCCACCAGCCCCCGCTCGGCGAGCACCTCCAGGTCGCGCCTGATCGTCATGTCGGAGACGCCGAGATCACGGACCAGGTCGGCGACCCTGACACCGCCGCTGCTGCGGACCCTCTCCAGGATCGCCTGCTGCCGCTGCTGGGCGAGCATCGTCACTCCCCTTAATTCACCAGATTCCACCAAATTACCACGCCGAGGGCCGAGAGGGGGTGTTGGAACATGGTGAACCGCCCGCTCACAACCGTTCGAGTTCCGCCTCGATGTTGGCCCGCGCCGCAGCCTCCGGCCCCTCGAGGCGGAAGATCGCCGGGAGGGCGAGCAGCGACCGCAGCACCGCGGCCCGCCCGGCCCTGAACGCCTCCTCGGGCACGAAGGCGTACTCCTCGCGCACGGCCGCGGTGTAGGCGGCGTAGACGTCCTCCGGCGCGCCCAGGATCGTCAGGTCGGCGTCGCAGAGCACGGCCCCGTCGGCGTCGTCCGGTGCGGGGTCGTGCGTGACGGTCAGCCTGACCAGCCGGGCGACCGTGGCCACCGCCTCGGGGGACAGGCCCGCCTCCGGCAGCGCGCGCTCGGCCAGCCGGGCGCTGCGCTCCTCGTTGTCGGCGTTGCGGGGGTCGTAGACGGCGTCGTGGAACCAGGCCGCCATCCGCACCAGGTCCGGGTGCTCGGCGTGACCGGCCAGGGCGTCGACCCCGGCCAGGACCGCCTCCAGGTGGGCGGTCGTGTGGTACCTGCGGTGCGGCTCGTCGTAGCGGGCGATCAGTTCGCGGCCGAGCCGTTCGGCCCCGGGGCCGGCCAGGGACCGCCAGCGGGTCATCAGCTTCTCGCTCATGCCAGGGAGCCTAGAGGCGGCCGGACCGGGACCCCGGCCCGGACGGGTCAGGCCTCACGGCCCCAGGAGGCCAGCAGCCGCGCCTGGGCGTCCTCGGCGGGCGACCGGGACTCCCCGGGGGCCGTCTCCTGCTCCCGGCCGGGCTCGGCGGCGGCGAACCAGGCGGCACAGGCCTCGACCAGCTCCGGGTCGAGCCGTTCGTCGGCGCCGATGGCGCGGGCCAGGTCCCAGGTGTGGATGAGGGCGTCGGCGAACAGCTCGGTGACGTACTCGCGGCCGGGCACGTCGCCGAACGGCAGGCGCACGAAGCCCTCCAGGGCACCGTGGGCGGTCACCGCCTGGACGGCGGCCACGGCCGAGGTGTCGAACGCCTTGATGGGGTCGTCGCCGAGCAGGTCCCCGTCGAAGGCGTCGCCGACCTCGGCGGAGGTCCGCCCGGCCAGCAGCTCCGGAGCCCACAGGCTCTCACCGACCACGTGGTTGACCAGCGCCCGCACGTCCCAGTCGACGCAGGGCGTGGGGGTCTCCCACTGGTCGGGAGCGATCCGGTGGACGAGCGCGCCGAAGGCGTCCAGCGCGCGACCGTAGGCCTCCGGTACGTCGATGGTCATCATGCCTCCCGATGTCCTCCCGGACGCGCCGTGCCCTTCCCCTGACCGTAACCTCTGGACCGCCAGTAGTCATCCGCGTCAACGGGCATGACCGGCACGACCCCGGTGACGGGCCGGGGCCGTGGCCGCCGGTACGCGTCGGCGAGCACCGGTGAGCACCGGTGAGCACCGGACGGCTCCCGGGGTGACCGCGAGTCACTCACGGTCACCCGGGGTCACCGGTGGGCCCGTCCCCGGACGCCACGGCACCCGGCCGGGAGCGTCCCGGCCGGGACCGCTTCAAACTCCCGAGTCCTGGGGCTCCCTGGAGCCCCAGGGGTTCCGCGCGGACGGGTCAGGGCAGCCGCTGCTCGATCCAGACGATCTTGCCCTTCGCGGTGAGGCGGGAGCCCCAGCGGTGCGCGAGCCAGTTGATCAGGTGCAGGCCGCGCCCGGTGTCGCTGGTGGTGGACGCCTCCCGCATCACCGGTACGGACGAGGAGGTGTCGGACACCTCGCAGACCAGGGTGGGCCCGCGCAGCAGCCGCAGCTCGACCTCGCCCTGACCGTGCTCGACCGCGTTGGCCACCAGCTCGCTGACCATGAGCTCGGTGTTGTCGCAGAGCGAGGAGAGCCCCCAGTCCTCCAGCGTGGTCCGCACGAAGCGCCGGGCCTGCGAGGCCGAGCGCCGGTCGGCCGGCATCGACACCTCGACGAACTCCTTCTCGGTCAGCTCCGAGACCCTGGCCAGCAGCAGCGCGATGTCGTCGCGCTCGTGCCCCGGCCGCTGGGCGCTGATCGTGAGGTTGCAGACCTCTTCCAGGTCGTGGTTCTGGCTGGCCAGCAGGCCGCGCAGGGCGCCGATGCCCTCCTCGATGTCCCGGTCGCGGCTCTCCACCAGGCCGTCGGTGTAGAAGGCGAGCACCGTGCCGTCGGGGAGCGTGAACTCCCGCATCTCGGCCGGCTCGTTGCCGATGCCCAGGGGGAGACCCGGGGGCAGCTCCAGCAGCTCGGTCTCGCCGCCGGGCCGCACCAGGATCGGCGGGACGTGCCCGGCGCAGGCCATGGCGCAGCGGCGGGTGACCGGGTCGTAGGTGGCGTACACGCAGGTGGCGATCTGGCTGGCGTCCAGGTCCTGGCTCATCAGGTTGAGCCGGAACAGCACGTCGGCCGGGCTCAGGTCCAGGCTGGCCAGGGTACGCGCGGCCGTGCGGAGCTGGCCCATGGTGGCCGCGGCCCTGATGCCGTGCCCCATCACGTCGCCGACGACCAGGGCGACCCGGCAGCCGGGCAGCGGGATCACGTCGTACCAGTCGCCGCCCACGCCGACCAGGTCGCTGGCGGGCAGGTAGCGCGAGGCGATCGTCAGGCCCAGCGGCTGGGAGAGGTCGACCGGCAGCAGGCTGCTCTGCAGGGTCAGCGCGGTACGCCGCTCCCGGTTGTAGAGCCTGGCGTTGTCGAGGCAGACCGCGGTCCTGGCCGCGAGCTCCTCGGCCAGGTTCACGTCCTGCTCGTCGAAGGGCTGGCTGGTGGGCCGCCGCGTGAAGATCACGAAGCCCAGCACCCGGCCGCGCGCCTTCAGCGGGACCACCAGGAAGGAGCTGTCCTCCAGCACCTTGGAGACCGAGTCGCGCTTCCAGAACCGCCCGATCTCCTCGGCCGTCCGGCGTCCCAGCCGGGGGTAGAGGATCGGGTTGCCGGTGGCCATGCACCGGGCGTACGGCGTCCACGCCTCGTAGACGGCGACCTCGTCCACCGGGAACGCCTTGGCGTACTCGTCGGGGGAGGGGTCGGCCACGCCGACCGCGATCCGGCGCACCAGCGCCGAGCCGTCGGTGCTCTGCTGCGGGAACTCCCCCTCGGTCACCAGCCGGTCCTGGACGAGGATGCCGGCCGCGTCCGCGAAGCGCGGCACGGCGACGTCCATCAGCTCCCTGCCGGTCTCGAACATGTCCAGCGTGCTGCCGATCCGCTTGCTGGCGGCGTTGAGCAGCGAGAGCTGCTCGTGCATGGACGCGGGGCTGCCCATCCTGAAGCCTGGCGTAGCGGGATCCTTGGTGACGAAACGGGACTTCACTCGCTCCACCGGGGTGCGGGAACCGGCGTCCACCAGGTGGCCAGTTCGAGGTCTTCTGCGATGGCGTTGGCGCCGTTGTACCCGGGGGCCGCGGAGACCGAACCGCCCGGGTGACTGCTGGCGCCGCACAGGTAGAGGCCGTCGACGGGGGTGCGGTAGCGCCCCATCTCCGGGACCGGGCGGTTGCCGCCCAGCTGGGAGGGCTCGTAGGCGCCCACGTGGTGGCTGCCGCGCACCATGTTGACGCAGTGCCGCTCGATGTCGAGGGGGGAGAACACCCGGCTGCCCAGCACGGCGCCCCGGGCGAGGTTGGGGGCGTACTCGGCCCACTCGGCCAGCAGCCGTTCCCCGACCTCCTCCCGCCGCGCGTCCCAGTTCGCCGGGTCGCCGTCGAGGTCGTAGGGGGCCCATGGCCACCAGAACGCCACGTGCCTGCCGTCCGGCGCGTACGAGGGGTCGAACAACGAGGGGCAGGCGCCGTTGCCGGCCAGCCGGTCGGGGAGCCGGCCCTCGTGGATCCGGTCGAACGTGCGGCCCAGCTGCTCGCTGTCGTCGGCGCCCAGCACGACGAGGAACGCCCGGTCCACGTCGGGCTCGAACTCGGCGGCCCGGTAGCGCGGCGCCTCCTCCAGCGCCAGGTGCAGGGTGACCAGGCTGTGTCCGGCCCACCGGTACCCCTCGATCTTGGAGACGATCTCCTCGCCGAAGTTCTCCGGCCCGGCCAGCCGCACGGTCTGCGGGGCGTCCACCGCGCTGGCCACGAACCGGCGGGCGCTCAGGACGTCGCCGCCCGCCAGCCGCACCCCGGTGGCCCGCCCGTCGTCGACGAGGATCCGCTCGACGTGCGAGCCGGTCAGCACGGTGCCGCCGTGCTCCTCGATGACGGCCCGCAGCGCGCTCGCCACGTTCGCCGCACCGCCCACCGGTACGCCCAGCCGGGCGATGCGCGACAGCAGCCGGGGGAAGAAGCCGCCGGTGCCTGGCACGTTCTCGATGGAGATGGCGTGCAGGAAGGACTTGAACAGCACCCTGACCTGGTCGCTCTCGAAGTTCCTGTCGACGGCCTCGTACAGCGACAGCGGCATGTAGCTCAGCAGGTCGCGGCCGAGGTCGCCGCCGAGCCGTTCGGCGAGCACCGGCGGCGGGAGCGGGGCCGAGTACAGGAAGCCGTTCATCAGGCCCCTGGCCGCCTCGGCGTAGCGCTCGTACAGCTCCAGCCAGCGGTCGGCGTCGGCCTTGGAGAACCGGGCGAAGGACTCGGCGGTGCGCTTCGGATCGGTGTAGACCGTGATCGCCCGCCCGTCCCGGAAGATCGTGGCGTGCTGGGTCTCCGGGTAGACGTAGCGCAGGCCGTGGCGCCGGAGCTCCAGGTCGGCGGGAACGGGCCCCTCCTCCAGGAAGTGGTAGCTGCTGTGGGTGTTGTGCCGGAAGCCGGGGAGCGTGAGCTCCTGGGTGCTGCAACCGCCGCCCGCGACGTCGTTGCGCTCGACGACCGCGACCGACAACCCCGCCTTCGCGAGGTAGGCGGCACACGTGAGGCCGTTATGGCCCCCGCCTACGATGACGCCGTCGAACTCCGACACGTTCCCTCCAGGGCGCTTTGACTGCTGGTATGGAGGATTGTAAAGAATGATCTACTGCGATCCTCGTGTTTAACAGAGATCGGTTGATATTTCCACACAGGATAGGACTTTAGGGGTGGGTCGGGGTTGATGGAGATATGACGGAAAAGAACGGTGTGAGTACAGGGTCGGTTCCGCTCCGCTACGGCGTAGGACGGGCAGTCAGAGCCGTGTCGATCCGCTCCTGCGGGAGCGGGACGTCCTCCATCTGCCCCGACAGGTAACCGTCGTAGGCGCTCAGGCCGGAGTGCCCGTGCCCGCAGAGCGCGGTCAGCAGGGCCTTCCCTCTTCATCGGCGGGGTCAGCCCGGCGGCGTCGCCGAAGTCGTGGGCGTGGGAGCCCCGGGTGAGCGACGGGCAGGCCTCCGGCTCCACCGCCCGGATCACCGGGCTCATCCGCCCGGCCGGCCTCGGTCATCGGGCGCCGGTGGTACCGGACCCCTGTGATCGTGGACGAGGGCCGGACGGGCCGGCCGAGGGGCCGGGGACGCGGGCGGCTAGCGGTCCATGATCACTATCAGGTCGGTGGCGGAGGGATAGGCCCTGGTCGTCCCGATGATCTGCAGGATCCGTTTGAGCGTCCCGTGGACGAAGGCCACCCGCAGCCACCCGTCCATCGTGGCGGCGTGATGGTGACATTCCAGCAGGGCCCACACGCCGACCGAGTCGCAGAAGGTCAGCTCGGCGACGTCCGCGATGAGACGGGTACGGCCCCGGTCGACCAGCCGTTCGACCGTCCGGCGCAGCCGATCGGCCGAAAGACGATCGAGCTCGCCGACCAGTGTGATCACCGAGCAGGTGTCGTGATCGGTGACCGTGATCGACAGTGGGGTCATGCAGGCTCCTGTATCGGCCTCGAGGCGCGGGCGGTGAACGCCGGGGGGACTGCACGGGTGGGCGACGAGGGCGGGCCGGACGTGGGCCGGGCCCGCCGTGGGGCACACCTGGCGGTGTGGCCCGCGACCGGACGGCTAGGCAGGGCCGCTGGCGGCCAGGGAGAGGTCCGGCAGGCCGGTCACGTCGCGTACGGCCTGGTCGACGGTGGCGTACACCCTGATCGCGGGGGCGGGACGGTCCGACTCCGGGTCGCGCATCAGCGTGATCAGCCGCCGTAGCGCGGGCGCGGGCTCGGCGACGACCAGGGAGCCGCCCGTGGCGCTCATGATCGTGTGCACGCTCATCAGCACCCGCAGACCGCACACGTCGCAGAAACGCAGCCGATCGGCGGCCACGATGACATGGCGGACGCCCTGGCCGGGCAGAGGGAGCAGGACCGCGTCCAGCAGGACGGCGCTGTTGAGGTCGAGTTCACCCTGAAGGGCGACCACCGCGGCATCCTGGCGCGTGGTGACCAAGCGCACCGACAGCTTCATCGAGAACCCCTCTCGCCACAGTACGAGCCGCCGGTGATCCGGTGGCGACGGGGGAGGCCGAGACGGGGATCGATGATCAAGGGCATTAGGCGTTCACCTTCATGGGCATGACGAGAAGGTGGCCGCGTCTCTGGACCGGTAACCACCTTACCCCACCCGTGGCCGAGCGTCAGGTGGGGTGTGGGAGCCCGGAAGGGGCACTCAGGGCCTCCCGTATCCGTCGTCCAGACGCCTCATTCGCCGCCCGGAGCGCGGGTCGCGGGTCACCGGGCACGGTCCGGTGCGCCGGCGCATCCGGGTTCGGGTCCGTCGAGTCGTGAACACCCTGGAGTGGGATGAAATACGCGGTGACACCGGGTGAAGTGTTGGCCGGAACACGAAGAGAAAAAGAAAATCGATGGCACCCGGATGACGCGGAAGACCGATGTGGACGCGTGAAATCCAAAAGGCCAGATCAGTCATATGGCGACTGACCTGGCCCCTTGCCATTCGGAGCGGACGACGGGAATCGAACCCGCGTAGCCAGTTTGGAAGACTGGGGCTCTACCATTGAGCTACGTCCGCGCGAGCCGGCGTCGGTCTGGTCTAGACTTCATCCGTTCGTCAGGGCGTAATCGTACCGGAGATCCGGAGCGTGCGCGCACTCGACCTACTCGGGGTGTGGCGCAGTTTGGTAGCGCACCTGCTTTGGGAGCAGGGGGCCGCAGGTTCAAATCCTGTCACCCCGACGTATGCCGGGCACCGGTCTCACCGGTGCCCGGCTCTCGTCTTTCCGGACACGTCCGGATCGCCCATGAGGAGCGTCCGGGGTCGTCCGAGGCCGCGCGAGGCGTCCGGGTCCAGGCCGGGGAGTCCGGGGTCGGGCGAGGGCGTCCGGGCACGTGCGCGGGTGCGGGCCGGAAGGCCGTTCTCGGGGGAGTGCGGGTGTCCGCCCGGGACGTGCCGTGCGGGTCTCGTACGGGATCCGCGTCGCACGCGGGCGCGGCCGGGGCTGTGGCGAACGGGTCAGGGACGGGCGCTGAAGAAGGCCCAGACGGCCTTGCCGCCGCGGTTGAGGTGGTCCCAGCCCCAGCTCTGGCTGTAGGTCTCCACGATGTAGAGTCCCCGGCCGTTCTCCGAGATGAAGTCGGGCTCCTTGGGGGTGGGGACCTCGTCGCTCGGGTCGGTCACCGCCAGCAGCACGTGGGGCGAGAGGCGGAGCAGCACCAGGGTGATCGGTGTGGCCTCGGACTGACCGTTCGGGCACAGCGCGTAACGGACCGCGTTGGTGACGAGTTCCGAAACCACTAGCGCTGCGTCATCACTGAGTTCCTCCAGCCCCCAGTCGTGCAGGGTGGAGCGGGTCACGTCCCGTGCCGTCTTCACCGAGTCGGCCTGCCGTGGCAGCGGGCACGCGGTGGCGCCGGAGTGATTGGCCACGAGCAGCTCGTCGAAGCCGACCTCGCGGGTCGCCTGCAGGTAGTCGGCAGCCGATTTTGGCTCCTCCACCATCCTGCCGGTACCTCCCGCTGTCATCGTGAGTCTCCGTACCACTTGAGAGTTTTCAGGGGTTGTGCACCATAAGCCCAATATGCACTAGGCCATCATGGGTCACCGGCAGGTCCGCTGCAAGACCCAAATGCACGTGCAGTTGCAATGTGCAGCCGCATGAGCGGTTTGGTCGCCGACTTGGCGAATTAGGCAGGGTGTTGAGACCTTGTCATCGCGGCCGGAAGTAGTGACACTGTGTGCGCTGGCCCAAGTACAGAGGGAGGCGAAGTGACGCAGGTTCAACCGGGATCAGGTCCCACAGCTCTGCGTATCCTCTTGGGCTCCCAGCTGCGTCGCCTGCGTGAGGCCAAGGGGCTCTCGCGCGAGGAGGCGGGCCATCTGATCCGCGGTTCCGAATCCAAGATCAGCAGGATGGAGCTGGGCCGGGTCGGCCTCAGGGAACGGGACGTGGCCGATCTGCTCACCTTTTACGGGGTCGAGGACGAACACGCCCGATCCGCGGTGATGGACCTGCTGCTGAGGGCCAACGAGCCCGGCTGGTGGCACCGGTTCAACGACCTGCTCCCCTCCTGGTTCCAGACCTACGTGGGCCTGGAGGAGGCCGCCTCCAGGATCCGCACCTACGAGGTGCAGTTCGTCCCGGGTCTGCTGCAGACCAAGGAGTACGCCCGCGCGGTGATCACCGCGGGCAGCGCCGGCGTCTCGCCCGAGGAGATCGCCCGCCGCGTGGACCTGAGACTGGAGCGCCAGCAGGTGCTCGAACGGCCCGGCGGGCCGTTCTTCTGGGCCGTCATCGACGAGGCCGCCCTGCGGCGCCCCATCGGCGGCGCGGACGTCATGCGGGCCCAGCTGGAGCACCTGCTCGAACTGATGCGCAAGCCCAACATCACGATCCAGGTGATGCCCTTCAGCTTCGGCGGCCACAGCGCCGAGGGCGGCGCCTTCAGCATCCTGCGCTTCAACGACAGCGAACTGCCGGACGTCGTCTACGTCGAGCAGCTGGCCAGTGCCCTCTACCTGGACAAACGCGAGGACGTCGACCGCTACAGCGAGGTCATGGAACGCCTGTGCGCGGTCAGCACCACCCCCGGCGAGACCAACGACATCCTGCGGCGGATCATCAAGGAGGACTGAGCGGCCATCGGTCGCTCCCCGGTGCCGCTCTGCCCTAGACTGGCCAGCGGCGCTGAACACCCGCCGCAGTGGAGCATGCCCTCATCTCGCATGTCTCCTCGGCCTGTGCCAGGTGCCGCTCATGTGGGCGCGGCGCGCGAGCTTGCCGCGGTAGCCGTTACGACTTGACGCGCCCGCGATCACTCGAAGCTTGATCAAGGAGACGACCCCGTGAAGACCGCTGTGGAGGAGCTCAGCCCGACCCGGGTGAGGCTTACCGTCGAGGTGCCGTTCGAGGAGCTCGGCGAGAGCCTGCAGGCGGCGTACAAGAAGGTCGCGCAGCAGGTGCGCGTCCCCGGGTTCCGCCCCGGCAAGGTTCCGGCCCGCATCATCGAGCAGCGGTTCGGCCGCGCCGTGGTGCTGGAGGAGACGCTCAACGACGCGGTGCCCAAGCTGTACGGCCGGGCCGTCGACGAGAGCGACATCTTCCCGGTCAGCCAGCCGGAGATCGAGGTCACCAAGATCGAGGACGGCCAGCAGGTCGAGTTCACCGCCGAGGTGGACATCCGTCCCGACTTCGAGGTCCCCGACTACCAGGGCCTCGAGGTGACCGTCCCGGTCGCCGAGGTCTCCGACGCCGACATCGACGCCCAGCTGGACGGCCTGCGCCAGCGCTTCGCCACCCTGACCGGTGTCGAGCGTCCCGCGGCCGCGGGCGACTTCGTGGTGATGGACCTGGCCGCCGCGATCGACGGTGTCAACATCGAGGAGCAGCAGGCCAACGACGTCTCCTACGAGGTCGGCGCCGGCTCGGTGCTGCAGGGCCTGGACGACGCCCTGGTCGGCCTGTCGGCCGGTGACACCAAGGAGTTCACCACCAACCTGGTCGGCGGCGAGAACGCCGGCGAGGAGGCCGTGGTCACCATCACGGTCAAGAACGTCAAGGAGAAGGTCCTCCCCGAGCTGGACGACGAGTTCGCCCAGCTCGCCAGCGAGTTCGACACCCTGGACGAGCTCAAGGACAGCATCCGCGAGCAGGCGCGCCGCAACAAGCTGATCGACCAGGTCGTCCAGGCCCGGGAGAACGCGCTCGACACGCTGCTCGACAAGATCGACATCCCGCTGCCCGAGAGCGCCCTCAAGGCCGAGGTCGACAACCGCAGGCACAACCTCGAGCACCAGATCGCCGACAGTGGCCTGAGCAAGGAGGCGTACTTCCGCCTCTACCAGACCACCGAGGAGGAGCGCTTCGCCGAGTTCGACGAGAGCGCGGCCAAGGCCCTCAAGACGGGCTTCGTCCTCGACAAGATCGTCAAGAGCGAGGAGCTCGGCGTCAGCGAGCAGGAGCTCACCAACTTCGTGGTGCGCCGCGCCATGCAGATGAACGTCGCTCCCAACACGCTGGCCCAGCACCTGGCCGACAACGACCAGCTCACGCTGGCCATGGTCGAGATCGTCCGGGACAAGGCCAAGAGCGTCATCGGCGACGCCGCCAAGGTGACCGACGAGGCCGGCAACGAGGTCGACCTCAAGGCCATCTACACCGAGATCAACGGTGAGGAGCCCGGCCAGGCCGACGAGGCCGAGGCCGAGGACAAGAGCGAGGACAAGGCCGAGGCGAAGTAGCCCCGGGACCGGTACGCACATTGCCCGTGGCGCCCCCGCAGTGTTCTGCGGCGGGCGCCACGGTCATGCCGGGGCGCCCCTCACCGCTCGCGCCACGGGTCCGTGGAGCCCTCCGGCGCCCGGTGCCGGCCCTTCGCTCCCACCGGGGCCCTGCTGCTCTTGTCGCCTTTCCGCCCCTGCAGGGCTCTGCCGGATCCCACCGGGGCCCTGCTCGCCCCTGTCGGGCTCTTCCGCCCCCACGGGGGTTCTGCCGCTCCCACCGGGCCCTTCTGCTCCCGCAAGGGCTTTGCCGCTCCTGCCAGGGCCATGCCGTCCGTCATGGGCCGGACGGACGCGTGGGCCCTTCCGAGGGGCCTCGACCGCGTCCGTGCCCGGGGATCGCGCCGAACGTCTCCTGCCGCTCCCCGCGACGGGTCCTCACCCCGTTCCCCCGGCGCCCCGCGTGCTCCGGCCGTCTCCGGCGCCCTCCGGTTCCCCTCGGTGCGGCCTGCGTGGGATCCGGAGGATCTCCGCGTGTCCCCGGGAGATCCGACACGCCGGGCGGACCACGGCCGGAAACCTTCTCCGGGGCGGCGGGCACGGGCCCGCGGACGTGCGCGGGAGGGCGCGCCCAGCATGCGCCGTCAGCGAACAGCGCGTTGAGGAGGCATGTCCGGTAGGCGGCGCGGGTTAAGGTCACAGGCAAAGCCAATCGATTACGACGCATCGGAAGGTGACGCTGTGACCAGCCCGCCGACCTTCTACCAGCCGACCGGCTCCGGGCCCGAGTCGATGAGCCAGCCGACCGGCTCGTTCAGGCTCGAAGACCAGCTCTACCAGCGGCTGCTGCGTGAGCGCATCATCGTGCTGGGCACCCAGGTCAACGACGAGATCGCCAACCGGATCTGCGCCGAGCTGCTCCTGCTCGCCGCGGACGATTCAGAACGCGACATCTGGCTCTACATCAACTCGCCGGGCGGTTCCGTGACCGCCGGTATGGCGATCTACGACATGATGGAGTACGTACCCAACGACGTGTGCACGGTCGCGATGGGCCTGGCCGCTTCGATGGGCCAGTTCCTCCTCTGCGCCGGTGAGCGGGGCAAGCGCTACGCCCTGCCGCACGCGCGGATCATGATGCACCAGCCGTCCGGTGGCATCGGCGGTACCGCCGCCGACATCGCCATCCAGGCCGAGCAGATGCTCTACGTGAAGAAGACCCTCGCCGAGCGGATCGCCTTCCACACCGGCCAGAACCTGGAGCAGATCGAGGCCGACTCCGACCGCGACCGCTGGTTCACGGCCGAGGAAGCCAAGGACTACGGCTTCATCGACCAGGTCGTGCGCAGCGCTCGGCAGGTGCCCTCCACGGGCGCCGTCTCCTGAAGGGGCACAAGGTGAGTGAGTTGATCCGGCCGGGAGACATCAACGGCCGCTACGTTCTTCCGTCGTTCACCGAGCGCACGTCCTACGGCATGCGGGAGATGAACCCGTACGCCAAGCTGTTCGAGGATCGCATCATCTTCCTCGGGGTGCAGGTGGACGACGCCTCGGCCAACGACGTCATGGCCCAGCTGCTGACGCTGGAGTCGCTCGACCCCGACCGTGACATCAGCATCTACATCAACTCGCCGGGCGGTTCGTTCACCGCCATGACGGCGATCTACGACACGATGCAGTTCGTCCGGCCGGAGATCCAGACGGTCTGCCTGGGCCAGGCGGCCTCGGCCGCGGCGGTCCTGCTGGCCGGCGGCACGCCGGGCAAGCGGTTCGCCCTGCCGAACGCCCGGATGCTGATCCACCAGCCCTCCACCGAGGGCGGCGGTCAGGGAAGCGACATCGAGATCCAGGCGCGTGAGATCCTGAGGATGCGCGCGCAGATGGAAATGATCATTGCTCAGCACTCGGGCAGGGCACCGGAGGCGGTCCGCAAGGACATCGAGCGGGACAAGATCCTTGACGCCGTGGAGGCCAAGGAGTACGGGTTGATCGACGACATCATCCCGTCCCGCAAGAAACTTGCCAAGGCCGTAGCCTCCTGACGAGGCACAGTGCACCGGAACCGTGCCGAATCCGGCACGTTCCGGTGCGACTCGCCGCTAGGGGGCTCACTGAGGGCTCAGAAGACGGTAACGTCGAAACCTAAGCGGGATGACTTTTCCATCGGGTATCGGGCCGATCGGAAGAAACGGACCGCGGCAGCCAGGGCGGTCCCACGCAAAGGAGTATCTGGGGTGGCACGCATCGGCGACGGGGGAGACCTGCTGAAGTGCTCTTTCTGCGGGAAGAGCCAGAAGCAGGTCAAGAAGCTCATCGCCGGACCCGGCGTATACATCTGCGACGAGTGCATCGACCTCTGTAACGAGATCATCGAGGAGGAGCTCAGCGAGTCCTCCGAACTCAAGTGGGACAGCCTTCCCAAGCCGAGGGAGATCTACGAATTCCTCGACGCCTACGTCATCGGTCAGGACCAGGCGAAGAAGGCTCTCTCCGTGGCGGTCTACAACCACTACAAGCGGGTGCAGTCCGGAGAGCGCGGGCGTGACGACGGCCTCGAACTGGCCAAGTCCAACATCCTGCTCCTGGGCCCGACCGGTTCCGGCAAGACACTGCTCGCCCAGACGTTGGCGAAGATGCTGAACGTTCCGTTCGCCATCGCCGACGCCACCGCCCTGACGGAGGCGGGCTACGTGGGCGAGGACGTCGAGAACATACTGCTCAAGCTGATCCAGGCCGCCGACTACGACGTCAAGAAGGCCGAGACCGGCATCATCTACATCGACGAGGTCGACAAGATCGCTCGTAAGAGCGAGAACCCGTCGATCACCCGGGACGTCTCCGGGGAGGGCGTGCAGCAGGCCCTGCTCAAGATCCTGGAGGGCACGACCGCGAGCGTTCCTCCGCAGGGCGGGCGCAAGCACCCGCACCAGGAGTTCATCCAGATCGACACCACCAACGTGCTGTTCATCTGCGGTGGCGCCTTCGCGGGCCTGGAGAAGATCATCGAGTCCAGGGTCGGCCGCAAGGGCATCGGCTTCAACGCGATCATCCGCTCCAAGGAGGATGTCGACAGCTCCGACATCTTCAAGGACGTGATGCCGGAGGACCTGCTGAAGTTCGGCATGATCCCCGAGTTCGTCGGCCGCCTCCCGGTGATCACGAGTGTTCACAACCTCGACCGCGAGGCGCTCATCCAGATCCTCACCGAGCCCCGCAACGCCCTGGTCAAGCAGTACCGTCGCCTCTTCGAGCTCGACAACGTCGAACTCGAGTTCACCGACGACGCGCTGGAGGCCATCGCCGACCAGGCCATCCTGCGGGGCACCGGAGCCCGCGGCCTGCGGGCGATCCTGGAGGAGGTCCTGCTCTCGGTCATGTACGAGGTGCCCTCCCGTCAGGACGTGGCCCGCGTGGTGATCACTCGCGAGTCGGTCCTGGAGCACGTCAATCCCACGCTCGTACCGCGTGACCAGCTCAGCAAGCAGCAGCGTCCGCCGCGCGAGAAGTCGGCCTAGGCGTTCCCGCGAGCCCGCGAGGCTCGCACGACCGGCGCCCCCACGGGTTCTCCGTGGGGGCGCCGGTCTTTTCCGTGAAGGACCGGGGCCGCCAGGTCGTCCCCGGCGACCACCGCCGGCCTCGTCCCGCTCCGCCGGTCCTCTCGATCCGCGGAGGAACAGACCGGGGGACCGGGGGGCCGGCCCGCCGAGCCGGGGAAGGGCGAGAAGCACGATCCGCGGGACACGGGACCCGCGGACATCCCTAGACTTGGGCATCGTGACGACGCCAGAGCTGCCCACCCAGTACGCACCCGCCGACGTGGAGACCCGGAGCTACGAGCGCTGGGTATCGGAGGGATACTTCACCGCCGACCCGAGCAGCGAGCGCGAGCCGTACACCATCGTCCTGCCCCCGCCGAACGTAACCGGCGTCCTGCACATCGGCCACGCCCTCGACCACTCCGTCCAGGACGCGCTGACCCGCCGTGCCCGCATGCGCGGGCAGGAGACGCTCTGGCTGCCCGGCATGGACCACGCCGGTATCGCCACCCAGAACGTGGTCGAGCGTGAGCTCGCCAAGGACGGCCTCTCCCGGCACGACCTCGGCCGCGAGGCGTTCGTCGAGCGCGTCTGGCAGTGGAAGGAGGAGTCCGGCGGCCGGATCCTCGACCAGATGAAGAAGCTGGGCGACGGCGTGGACTGGTCGCGCGAGCGCTTCACCATGGACCCCGGCCTCTCCCGCGCCGTTCAGACGATCTTCAAGAGGCTCTTCGACGACGGGCTCATCTACCGGGCCGAGCGGATCATCAACTGGTGCCCGCGCTGCCTGACCGCGCTCTCCGACATCGAGGTCGAGCACAGCGAGGACGAGGGCGAGCTGGTCTCCATCCGCTACGGCGAGGGCGACGACTCCATCGTGGTCGCCACCACCCGGGCCGAGACGATGCTCGGCGACACCGCCGTGGCCGTGCACCCCTCCGACGAGCGCTACGCCCACCTGATCGGCCGGGAGGTGGAGCTGCCGCTCACCGGACGCCGGATCCCGATCGTGGCGGACGAGCACGTCGACCCCGCCTTCGGCACCGGTGCGGTCAAGGTCACCCCGGCGCACGACCCGAACGACTTCGAGATCGGCCGGCGCCACTCGCTGCCCTCCCTGACGATCATGGACGAGCGGGGAGTGATCACCGTTCACGGCCCGTTCGAGGGACTCGACCGCTTCGAGGCCAGGCCGGCCGTGGTGGCCGCGCTGCGCGAGCAGGGCCGGATCGTCGCGGAGAAGCGCCCCTACCTGCACTCGGTCGGGCACTGCTCGCGGTGCAAGACCGTGGTCGAGCCCAGGCTCTCCCTCCAGTGGTTCGTCAACGTCTCGCCCCTGGCGAAGGCGGCGGGCGACGCGGTTCGGGACGGCCGGACGAGGATCCATCCGCCGGAGCTGGCCAAGCGCTACTTCGACTGGGTGGACGACATGCACGACTGGTGCATCTCCCGGCAGCTGTGGTGGGGCCACCGCATCCCGGTCTGGTACGGCCCCGGGGGAGAGGTCGTCTGCGTCGGCCCGGACGAGCAGGCGCCCGAGGGCTACGTGCAGGACCCCGACGTCCTGGACACCTGGTTCTCCTCGGGACTGTGGCCGTTCTCCACCCTGGGATGGCCCGACAAGACGCCCGAGCTGGCGAAGTTCTACCCGACCACCGTCCTGGTGACCGGCTACGACATCCTCTTCTTCTGGGTGGCCCGGATGATGATGTTCGGCATCTACGCGATGGACGGCGAGCCGCCGTTCCGGACCGTGGCGCTGCACGGCATGGTCCGCGACCAGTTCGGCAAGAAGATGTCGAAGTCGTTCGGCAACGTCGTCGACCCGCTCGACTGGATCGAGCGCTTCGGCGCCGACGCCACCCGCTTCACGCTGCTGCGCGGCGCCAACCCCGGCTCCGACGTGGCGATCAGCGAGGAGTGGGCCGGAGGCTCGCGGAACTTCTGCAACAAGATCTGGAACGCCACCCGCTTCGCGCTGATGAACGGGGCGGTGACCGGAGAGCTCCCGACCGAGGAGCTCACCGCGGCCGACCGGTGGATCCTCTCCCGGCTCCAGGAGGTCATCACCTCGGTGGACGCGGCCTTCGAGGACTTCGAGTTCGCCAAGGTCTCCGATCTTCTCTACCACTTCGCCTGGGACGAGGTCTGCGACTGGTACGTGGAGCTCGCCAAGATCCAGATCGCCTCCGGCCAGGAGCACACCCGCATCGTGCTGGGGCACGTCTTCGACGCGCTGCTCCGGCTGCTCCACCCGCTGGTGCCGTTCGTGACGGAGGAGCTGTGGCGCGCGCTCACCGGGGGCGATTCGATCGTGGTCGCACAGTGGCCGACCGTGCAGGAGTCGCTCCGTGACCCCTCGGCCGTGCAGGAGATCCTCGCCGTGCAGGGAATGATCACCGAGGTGCGCCGGTTCCGATCCGACCAGGGCCTCAAGCCGGGACAGCGGGTCGCGGCGCGGCTCTCGCTCGCCGGGACCGCCCTGGCCCCGCACGAGGGGGCGATCCGGTCGCTGCTCAGGCTCGACCAGCCGTCGGAGTCGTTCGCCGCCACCGCCCGTCTCGACGTGGCCGGGATCGCGGTGGAGATCGACACGGCGGGCACGATCGATGTGGCCGCCGAGCGCAAGCGCCTGGAGAAGGACCTCGCGGTGGCGCGCAAGGAGGCCGCCCAGGTCGCGGCCAAGCTCGGCAACGAGCAGTTCATGGCCAAGGCGCCCGACGACGTGGTGGCCAAGGTCCGCTCCCGTGCCGCCCAGGCCGATCAGGACATCACCCGGCTGCTCGCCCAGCTGGCCGCGCTGCCGGCGGGCTGAGCCCGTCGGACGCGTCTTTCGGCGTCGGTCGGTACGAGCCGTCGGACGGTGATGGATGCGCGGGGAACCCGGAGTCTCTTGACTCCGGGTTCTCGTGTTTGAGATGTGGGAGCCCAGGGAAGACCTACTCGTTACCGGGAAGATGGCCCGGGGAGCCCTGGACGGCTGGTAGTGTTCTTCATGCAGGGCGAGCCCCTGCAGCCCCCTAAAAGATCCGACAAATCGGACATGCCAGTTTTGCTGGACATCGGCCGGATGTTGGAGTAAGTTAGAGGGGTTGCCCTGGAAGCAGGGCGGTCGACATCCTGGTGGTCTTGGCGGGTTCGGGTCGAGGGTCGGGAAAACCGACAGTTTGACACGAATCACGCGGATTCACTAGAATGGTAGTACGAAATGGAACGCCTCTGGTGGTCGGCCCGAACGGGTCCGGTTGACCGGGTGTACGCGTCCGTTTCTTGAGAACTCAACAGTGTGTTAAAAGCCAGTGCATGAAGCACAACCCTGTCCTAACCA
>NZ_JBVJIA010000015.1:0-197348 GCF_055586505.1 Streptosporangium sp. NPDC050148
CCCCCCCCCCCCCCCCCCCCCCCCCCCCCCCCCCCCCCCCCCCCCCCCCCCCCCCCCCCCCCCCCCCCCCCCCCCCCCCCCCCCCCCCCCCGCCGGCTTGTTCTCTTCGGCTACCGCTCCCGCAGGGCCGAGGCCAGCCCGGCCGCCGTGGGGTGCTCCCAGAGCAGATGGGCCGCGACCGGCCGGCGCAGACCGCCGCGCAGGCGGCCGAGCAGCGTCACCGCGAGCCGGGAGTCGCCGCCCGACGCGAAGAAGACGTCGTGCGGGCCGATCCCGGGCTCGTCCAGCACCCGCCGGAAGGCCTCCAGCACCTCCAGCTCCAGCCGGTCGCGCGGCCCGTCCGATTGGTTCCCCGCGCGGGCGGCCGAGGAGGCCAGCCGGCGGCGGTCGATCTTGCCCGCGGTGGTCAGCGGCAGCTCGTCCAGCACGTGCACGGTCCCCGGCACCATGTAGCCGGGCAGCCGTCCGGCCGTCCACGCCCTGGCGTCCCTCGCCGTCACCGGCGCGGGAACCGGGGCGCGTCCGGGACCGGGACCGGGGCCGGGGCCAGAGTCAGGACCGGACGCGGGGACGGGATCAGAGGCGGAAGCCGGGACGGCGGCGGCCACGTAGGCGACCAGCTGCTCGTCCTCCAGCGTCACCGCCGCGTCGTCCACCCCGGGACAGGCCCGCAGCGTCTGCTCGATCTCGCCCAGCTCGATCCGGTAGCCGCGGTGCTTGACCTGGTGGTCCACCCGGCCGACGAAGTCGAGGCGCCCGTCGGGGCGCTGCCGTACCAGGTCACCGGTCCGGTAGAGCCGCGCGCCGGACGCCGCCGAGGACGCCGCCGAGGACGGTGAGGACGGCGGCCCGGCCGGTGCCGGGGACGGAGGTCCGTTCTCCGCCCGGGACGGCGGCGCGTCCGGCGCCGAGGGCACGGGACCGGCGAGGGGGACGAACCGCTCTGCGGTCAGCGCGGGCCGCCGGTGGTAGCCGCGGGCCACGCCCGCGCCGCCCACGTACAGCTCGCCGGGCACGCCCTGCGGCGCGGTACGCCCCGCGGCGTCCAGCACCAGCGCGTACGCCCCCGCCATGGGCAGCCCGATCGGCGGCACGCCCTCACCGGGAGCGCAGTCGGCCAGGGTGGCGATGACGGTCGCCTCGGTCGGCCCGTAGGCGTTGACCATGCGCCGGCCGGTACCCCAGCGCTCGACCAGTTCGGGGGTGCACGCCTCGCCGCCGGTCACCAGCACCCGCAGACCGGGCAGCGGGTCGTCGCCGGGCAGCGTCGCGATGACCGAGGGGGGCAGCAGCACGGCGTTCACCTCGCGCTCCGACAGGCACCTGCTCAGCGCCCGGCCGACGAGGATGTTCCCCGCCTCCGGGACGCACAGGGTGCCGCCACAGGTCAGCGTGGTGAACACCTCCCAGACCCAGGCGTCGAAGGTCGGCGGCGCGAACTGCAGCAGCCGCACCCCGGGACCGATGCCCAGCTCAGGGCCGAGGGCCATGACCAGGTTGCACGCGCCCGAATGCTCCAGCAGCACCCCCTTGGGCAGGCCGGTCGAACCCGAGGTGTAGATCATGTACGCGAGGTCGCGCGGCCCGGCCGGCCGCACCGGGGCGGTCACGGCCGGGTCGCGCCGGTCGAGGTCGAGGCGGCGTCCCCCGCCCTCCGGCAGGCCGGAGAGGATCTCCGCCGAGCTCACCAGGACGGCCGCCGCCGCGTCGGACAGCAGGTACTCCAGCCGCGGGGCGGGCTGGGACGGGTCGAGCGCCAGGAACGCCCCGCCCGCGTACAGCACCCCCGCCACGACCGTCACCAGCCGGGCCGAGCGGGGCAGGCAGATCGCGGCCACGGTCCCGGGGCCGACCCCTTCGGCGGCCAGCCATCCGGCCAGCTCCCGGGCACGCTCGTCCAGCTCGCGGTAGGTGAGCCGCCCGTCGTCGCCGTCCACGGCGAGCGCGTCGGGGGTACGTCCCGCCTGAGCGGCGATCAGCGCCGCCAGGGTGGAGCCGGGGGCGTCGAGGTCCACCGCCGCGGGCGGGCCCGGGATCGGGCCCGAACGGTCGTCGAGCGGCAGGTCGAGCACCGGCCGCGCGGGGGAGCTGGCCATCTCGCCGAGCAGCCGGTTCAGGCGGACGGCCATCAGCTCGACCGTGCCGTGGTCGAAGACGTCGGTGGCGTACGTGAGCGTCGCCCGGAACCGGGAGCCGTCGCCCGGTGCGCTGCCGCCGCTGTCCGGTGCGCGGCCGTGCGCGTCCGGTGATCCCGGGTGCAGGCGCAGGTCCAGGTCGCAGGCCGTCCGCGCGGGCAGGCCCTCCGGGTCGCCGAGCGGTTCGAGACGCAGGCCCGCCGCCTCGTGCGCGACCGGACGCGGCACGACGCCGTACGCCACGTCGAACAGCGCGCCCCGGCTGGGGTCGCGGGGCGGGGCGAGGGCGGAGGCGACGTCCTGCAACGGCAGCCGGTGCCGCCAGGCGTCGCGGGCGGCCCGGTCCAGGCGGGCGGAGAACGTGGTGAGGTCCGGGTCCCCGGACAGGTCCACGGGCAGGGGGACGAGGTCGTCCAGCGGTCCCGCGACGGCGGCGAGCGCGTTCGGCTCCCCGCCGAGCAGTCCGGAGAGGCGGCCGTCGGCGCGCACGCCGATCGTGAAGCGCTCCTGCCCCGAGCAGCGTGACAGCACGACGGCGAACGCCGCGAGCACCGCGAGCGCGGGGGAGCCAGGTCCGGCGGGAACGGTCACCTCGAAGCGGTGCGCCGCGCCCGTACCGGAGCGGCGCCCGGGGCGGGGGCGGTCGGTGGCCGGTTCCAGCGGCGGCACGTCCCGCAGCGCCTCGCGCCAGAACTCCCGTTCCCCGGCCTCCGCTGCCTCCGCCTCCGGTGCCTCCGCGCACGGCGCCCTTCCGCCCGGCGTCTCCCCGTCCGGTGCCCTCGCGTCCGGTGTGTTCGTGTTCGTGTTCGCGGTCAAGGCGCCGGGGGACGCGGCCGGGCCGGAGGGGCCGGAGGGACGGGGCACGCCGGGCAGGCGCGGCTCGTCGCCCTCGGCCCGGGACCGGTACAGCTCGGCCAGGTCGGCGGCCAGCACGGGGAGCGAGCCCTCGTCGGCGACGCACGGATGCATGCGCAGCACCAGCACGTGCTCCTCGGGGCCGAGCGCCAGCAGCGACACGCGCGCCAGCGGCCCCGTCACCAGGTCGAACGGCCTGGCCTCCAGCTCGGCCAGCGCCGCGCCGAGCCGCTCCGGCCCGACCGGCACCGGCCGCGGCGCGGGCAGGCCCCCGGCCGACACCACCGGGCGGGGCCCGTCCCCGCGGGTGGGCAGGGACCAGCGCAGCACCTCGTGCCGCGCGGCCAGGTCCCCGAGCGCCGAGCCCAGCGCCTTCTCGTCGAGCGGGCCGGTCAGCCGCAGCCGCAGGGAGATCCCGTCCGGTACGGCGTCGCCGCGGATCCGGTGCTCCAGCCAGGCCCGCTCCTGGGCGGGCGAGAAGAGCCTCACGGGGCGCCTCCCTTGAGGTTCAGGCGGAGCCAGTCCAGTTCCTGCTCGATCATGCTCCGGAAGTTCGCGGGGGAGACGATCGAGTACGGCATGTGCGCCTCGCCCCAGTAGCTGACCAGCCTCACCTTCTTGGCCTGGCGGGCCAGCGCCGTGTACATCTCCTCGGAGCCGGTGTGGGTCAGGTAGTCACGCTCCCCGTGCAGCATCAGCACCGGCGTCTTGATCTTCCCGGCGTGCAGGAGCGGGCTGTTGCGCACGTACCTCTGCGGGTCCTCCCACGGGGGCTTGCCCAGGCCGAACTCGAACGCCGGGTCCTCGATGTAGGCCGGGGCGAACCACTCCTGGGCGCGCTGCGTGTAGCGGAAGCGGGCGTCGAACACCCCGTAGGTGCTGATCACGTCGGAGAAGCCGGAGATGGCGATCGCCGCGTCGAACCGGTCGGTCTGCGTGACCAGGGCGTGCACGTTGTAGGAGCCGAAGGAGTGCCCCATCACCGCCAGCCGCTGGGGGTCGGCCACCCCCTCGTCGATCGCGGCGTCCACCGCGTTCATGATCGGTTTGGTGGGCCACGTCATCGGCTCGGCCGCCGCCTTGCCCGTAGGACGGGGGATCGAGGGGACGAGCACGGCGTAGCCGTTGGCCGTCATGAACTGCAGGGTCAGGTAGCTCGGGTTGTTCACCATGAACTCCGGCACGTCCTTGAGCGTGGAGATCATCCGCGTGCCGTACACGTTGACGACGAGCGGGTGGCGCTGCCCGTCGCGGTGACCCGGCGGCAGCAGCAGCGCGCCGGTCAGCTTCTCCCCACCGGCACCCCTGTAGGTGACGAGCCTGCGCTCGGGGACGGCCACCTGGGCCAGGTGGGCGTTCAGCGACAGGCGCTGGGTGTGGCGCCCGGCGCGGGTGGTCCACAGCGCGGTGCCCTGGTCGCCGCCCGCCCCGAAGACCGCGGTGCGGCTCGCGGGGGCGTACCCGGCGACGCCGGCCTCGGGGTGGGGCGTCGGGAGCGGGGTCAGCACGGGCGAGCCGCCGGGCGCCAGCTCGTACAGGCCGCCCTTGGTGTCGCGCGCCAGCACCACGGGGAAGTCGCGGTCGAGGCGGGGGTTGGCCGGTTCGGCACCGCCCCGGTCGGTGGGACGCACGCCGTTGCGCCTGACCCCGTCGTCCAGCGGCCAGGCCAGTTCCGCCAGCGGGGCGGCACCGGTGGCGTTCAGGTCGCGCGCCTGCCCGGTACGCGGGTCGATCAGCCAGGCGCGCCCGTCGGCCACGCCCAGCACGCCGCCGGCCACCGGCACCAGCTCCAGCGGCGGGACCTTGAACCGCGAGGTCAGGTCGCGCGGCTTGGCGGCCGGGTCCGCCGGGTCGAACGCCCACCAGTCCTGGCGGGCCGCCGGGTCGGCGGCGTCCTTGACCTTCGCGCCGCGCACCAGCGGCGTCCCCGCTCCCCACAGCAGGCCGGTGGCCAGCAGCCGGTCGGCGGCCAGCGGGACGGCCTTGCCCCCGGCGGAGGGCACCAGGTAGGCGGTGAACGGGTCGGGCGTCTCGGGGGTGGCCTTGCCGACGATCAGCAGGTTGCTCCCGTCGGCCGCCCAGCGGGGCTGCACGGTGACCGAGGGGCTCGGCACGTCGATCACCACGCGCGGCTGCCCGCCCGCGGAGGAGGCGATCGCCAGCTGCGTGCGCCGCTCCATGATCCGCTTGAGCCGGCCGGGACGCGCCGGGGTGGGGCCGAGGTCGTCCACCCGGGCGATGTGCCGCCCGGTCGGGTCGGCCACCAGGTTGCCCGCCGTGTACGTGCGGGCCGGTCCCGCCGAGGTGATCGTGCCGGTCACGGCGTCGATGACCGCGACCTGCTCGTCCAGCGCGTCCTGGTCGTCGGTCGCGGAGCTGTCGAACACGAAGGCGGTGTCCTCCTTGCCGCGCTCGACCTTGGCCCACTCCTTCGGGGCGACGCGCTGGGCCTCCAGCCACTGCCCGTACTCCAGGGTCCAGCGGCCGGCGTTCACCATCGGGGCGGCGACCCGCCGCGCGTCCAGCCACTGGATGAGGTAGCCGGAGGCGTTCGTCATCGTCTGCACCCCGCGCGGGGTCAGCTTGCGGATCTCGCCGGTCTCGCGGTTCCACACGTGCAGGAACACGTCGTCGCCACCGCGGGTGGAGGCGAAGGCCAGCATGCGCCCGTCGGGCGACCACACCGGGTTGTAGTGGCCGGTGCCGTCCTTGACGCCGTGCGTCACGTCGCGGGCCGGGCCGTCGCCGTCGGCCACCCAGATGTCGGCGCGCTCGTTTCCGTCGACAAATGATGCGCCATATCTGGTCGACTCGCCGGGGCCGCGTTTCACGACCACCGCGACGGCTTTACCGTCCGGGGAGGGGACGGCCTGGCCGAGTTTCTTCGTGGTCATGAAGTCCTGCATCGTGAACGGTCTCGCGGCCTCTACCGCGACAGGCCGTTCCACCGGCGGAGCAGCGCCTCCCACCAGGGCGGAGGCCGTGAGCAGTGACAGAGTCAGCTTGACACGTAGAACCATGGGAGGACGATAACCATGTCACCGGAAACGCGGAAAAGCACCCGGGCGAAGGGCCGGAGGTCGGCCTATAATCCCGCCCTCGCATTAGTCGGACCCGCCCCGCCGGTCAATCACCGCCATCCCGCCGGCGAGATGACTTCTACCGGAGAATTCTCCGAGGAATGGGAAGTTCCCAATGACTGACGTTGATCTGGCCGATGCCGATCTGCACGTCGGCGACAGGCCCCACGAGGTCTTCCGCCACCTGCGCGACAACGATCCGCTCTACTGGAACCCCGACGGCAGGGAACCCGGCTTCTGGTCGGTCACCCGGTACGAGGACTGCGTGAAGGTCCAGAAGGACCCCCGGACCTTCAGCTCCAACCAGACCAACACCCTGGGCCCGCACCGCAACACCGGTGACCAGGGATCCGGAAAGATGATCAACACGACCGACCCGCCGCGGCACACCGAGCTGCGCAAGCTGGTCAACAAGTGCTTCACGCCGCGGGCCATCGCCGCGCTCGAGCCCTACCTGCGCTCGGTCGTCAAGGACGTGTTCGCCGACGCGCTGGAGCGCCGGGACTGCGACTTCGCCACCGTCGTGGCGGCACTGCCCGTCGCGGGCATCTCCGCGCTGCTCGACGTGCCGCGCGAGGACTGGGACCTGATGCTCAGGCTCACCTCCACGGCCTTCGGCTCGCACGACAGCGAGTACCAGATGACCTCCGACGTGCGCGCCAACGCCGCCCAGGCGCACGGACAGCTCCTGCTGTACTGCCAGGGCCTGGTGGAGAAGCGCCGCAGGTCGCCGGGCGACGACATCGTCAGCCTGCTCGCCCGTTCCCAGGACGCCGGGGTGCTGACCGAGGAGGAGTGCCTGCTCTTCTTCGACGTGCTGATGCTCGGGGGCAACGAGACCACCCGGCACGCGGCCGTCGGGGGGCTGCTGGCCTTCATGGAGCACCCCGACCAGTGGGACCGGCTGCGCAGGGAACGCGAGCTGATGCCGAACGCGGTCGGCGAGCTGCTGCGCTGGACCTCGCCCAGCCGGCACGTGCTGCGCCGCGCCGTCCGCGAGACCGAGCTGCACGGCAAGACCATCCGGCCGGGGCAGGACGTCGTCATCTGGCACACCTCCGCCAACCGTGACGAACGCGTGTTCGACGCGCCGGAGGTGTTCGACGTCGGGCGTCCCCGCAGCTCCCGCAACGGGCACGTCGCGTTCGGCTCGGGACCGCACTTCTGCCTGGGAGCCGCCCTCGCGGAACTGGAGCTCACGGTCTTCCTCGACGAGCTGGTGTCCTCGGTGTCGGGTGCCGAGCTGCTCGGGCCGCCCGACCATCTGCGCTCTCCCGTCATCAACGGCGTCAAGCACGTCCAGGTTCGGCTGCACCCCATGGGGTAGAAGCACAGGCCATGAACTCACTCACCTGGGATCAGGTCCACGCGCGGCGGCTGGCCCGCCACCATCTCGTGAAACCCGTCTCCGGCGACCTGCGCAAACCCGTACGCGACGTGTGCGGGATCCAGTCGCAGGTCGCCGCCGCGGCCGAGCTGGCCATCGGGTCACGGGTGAAGGACGCCACGCAGGAGCAGGTCCGCGCGGAGCTGTACGACAAGAAACGGCTGATCAAGACGTACAGCCTGCGCGGCACCCTGCACGTGCACGCCGCCGACGAGCTGGCGCTGTGGATGGCGGCCATGCGCTGGAAGCCCTACTGGCGGGCCAAGGGCAGCTGGCACGCCCACCACGGGCTCACCGCCAAGCAGGGCGAGGCGTTCGTCGACGCGGTCCGCGAGGCGCTGGACGGGGAGTGCCTGACCCGCGAGGAGCTGGCCAAGGAGGTCTCCGGCCGGGTCGGCGCCTGGGCCAAGGACAAGCTCACCTCCAACTGGGGCGAGCTGCTGCGCCCCGTCGCCTACCTCGGCGTGCTCTGCTTCGGGCCGGTGCGGGGCGCCAAGGTCACCTACGTCAGGCCCGACCGGTGGGCGGGGCTGAAGGTCGAGGCCAAGGACCAGCCCGACCCGGAGGAGTCGGCCATGGAGATCGTACGCCGCTACCTGCGCGCGTACGGGCCCGTCACCCACCAGGACCTGGCCCGCTGGTTCGCGCTCAGGCCGCCCGAGGCGCGCGAGGCGCTGGAGTCGCTCGGCGACGAGGTCGCCCAGGTCGAGGTCGAGGGACGCAAGGCGTACGTCCTGGCCTCCGACGAGGGCCGCTGGCCGTCCGACCGGAGCTGCCTGCGGCTGCTGCCCCAGTACGAGGCCTACGTCCTCGGCAGCGGCCCCAAGGAGGTCGTCGTGCCCAAGGACACGGCCGCGCGCGTCTTCGAGCACGGCCGCGGAAAGTACGAGGGCGCGGTCGCCCACCAGATCATGCTCGTCGACGGCGTCGTGGCCGGGATGTGGGAGCGCAAGGAGAAGGGCGGCAGGCTGGAGGTCAAGGTCGAGTCGTTCGTCGAGCTCGGCTCCGGCCGGACCAAGGAGCTGGAGCGGGAGGTCGAGCGCGTCGGCCGCTTCTACGGCACCGAGGCCGTCCTGACCACGGGCAAACTCACCGCCAAGAAGCGCTGAGGTCCGCGCGAGACCGTCCCGTCCCGCTCACCGTCCGGGAGCGCCGGCCCCGTCCCGTCCGTGACGTCCGTCCCGGTCCTGTCTCGTCCCTCCCGGACGGGGCCCGGGCCGGGCCCCGTCCGGTCCCGCGCTCACCGGCAGGTGCCGAGGTCCGCCCTTATCGCGCGGAGCAGCGTACGGCGCTGGGTGTGGATGAAGAAGTGCCCGCCGGGAAGCAGCCGCAGCCGGAACGCCGAACCGGTCTGCGCGCTCCACGCGCCCAGCCCGCCGGCCGTCGTCGTCGGGTCGCCGTTCCCGCCGAACACCGAGATCGGGCAGGCCAGCGGAGGCTCGTCCTCGTGGACGTAGGACTCCGCGGCGTTCAGGTCGGCCCGCAGCACCGGCATGATGAGGCTCATCAGCTCGGGGTTGCCGATCACCTCCGGCGGGATGCCGTCCAGCCGGTGCAGCACCCGCATCAGCTCCTCGTCGTCCAGCCGGCCGAGCCGCGGCATGCCGTCCCTGCACTGGGGCGCGTTCCAGCCCGACACGAACAACCGCCCCGGGCCCGGCAGGCCGCGCGAGCGCAGGCGCCGCGCCACCGTGAACGACACCAGCGCGCCCATGCTGTGCCCGAACAGCGCGAACGGCAGCGGCTCCAGCCGCGACAGCCCGTCGATCACCGGATCGATGATCATCGACAGCCGGTTCGGGGGCTTCTCCGCGATCCGGGTCTCCCTGCCGGGTGAGCGCATCGCCCACAGCTCCACGTCACCGGGCAGCAGGTCGGCCCAGCCGCGGAACGTCGTGGCGCCGCCCCCGGCGTTGGGCACGCAGACCAGCCGCGCGCGGGGCCGCGCCGGTCTGTGCAGCGGCACCAGCCAGCTCACCGGACGTGACACCGGGCCGTGGGAGGCCGAAGGGCCCGCGGGGGACGACGCGCCGGTCACCGAGGTCACCGAGGTAGCCGTGGTGGCGCCGGTCGTCGTGGACGCCGTGGACGCGGTGGACGCGGTGGACGCGGTGGTCGCGGCGGTCGGCGGGGTGGTCGTGGACGAGGGGGAACCAGTGGAAACAGTCATCGCGGCACCGCCAGGGATCGTGCGGAGTCCCGGGTCCGCTCGCACGCGGAGACCAGGTCCGCCAGGGACTCGGGAGGGAACATGTGGGCCGCGTCGCCCGGCCGGTACATCCTCTCGGGCTTCGGGCACGACTCGATGAGCAGCCCGTCCGCGCCGTACGCCGCGGCCGCCAGCGAGGCCGGCGCCACCAGCGAGGCCGAACCGGTGCTGTGGCTGGGGTCGAAGACCACGGGCAGGCCGGTACGGGCGCGCAGGGCGGCGATCGCCCCGAAGCCCGGCAGCGGCGGCGTCCCCGAGGCTCCCGCGCAGAGCACCACGGCGTTGTTGCCGCGGGCGAGGACGAACTCCGCCGCCCGCAGCCAGTCGTCCAGGCTCGCCTGCGGCCGGCGCATCAGCAGCACGGGGCGGGGCTGGGCTCCCAGCTCGGCCAGGAGCGGGCGGTTGTCCATCTGCCGCCCGTCCACCTGGAGGCAGTCGGCCACCTCGGCGGTCGCCGGCACCTCGCGCGGGTCGCACACCTCGGTGATCACGGGGATGGCCGCCGCCCGCCGGATCTCCGCGAGCGTCTCCAGGCCCCGCCTGCCCTTGCCGGGGAAGTGGTAGGGGCTGCTGCGGGTCTTGTACAGCCCGGCCCGCAGGGCGTGCGCCCCCTGCGCCCTGACCGCCATCGCCGTCTCGAGCGCGTCCCGCGGGGACTCCAGCGCGCACGGCCCCGCCGCCCACCACAGCCGCGGACCCCCGACGACCGCGCCGCGGATCACGTCACCTGCCTCCCCGGTCTCTCCGGTCTCTCCGGGCTCCCCGGGCTCCCCGGGCTCTTCGGGCGCGATACGGGGAGCCGCGGAGCCGGACGCCGTGGACGCCGTGGACGCCGTGGACGCGGTGGGACCGGGTGGCGGGGCGGGGCCGATCGTGACCTCGCGCGGCGCCACCCCGCTCTCCCGCCGTACCAGCCAGTGGCCGTCGGGGGTGGGGCGGCGGGCCAGCACGGCGGGCGAGTCGGGCACGCTGACGAGGGACTCGTCACCGCTCACCACCACGAACGACCGGCCGGCCAGGTGCACCGGCCAGGCGGTGACGTCCTCGTGCTCCGCGGCCCGCGCGGCCACCTCCTCGGCGGCCTCCCGCGAGGTGCCCGGCCGCAGCTCGATCAGCACGCCGGGACCTCCGCCCCGATCTCCTCCCGCCAGGTCGCGATGCTCGCGCCCAGCGCGGCGACGTCCGGCCCGTGGCGCAGCACACCGGTCGTGACCGGCAGCACGGCGCGCCCGGGGGCACCGGCGGCCACGGCGACGAGGTCACCGGTGGCGCGTCCGGCCCGGCCGAGACCCGGCAGCTCCACGACCGCCGACGGCATCCGGGCCACCAGCTCGGCGGCCTCCTCGCGGCCGGCCCCGACCACGGCCGCGGCCGCCACCCCGTTCTCGTCGTTCCACCCCTGCACCTCGTCGGCCGTACGTTGCGCGACGGTGCGCGAGCCCGTCACCGCGCCCTGCACCCCGCCGGCCGCGTGGTTGGAGGTGCGCACGAGCACCATGACGAGCGTCCCGCTGTCACGGGCCCGGCGCAGCAGCGGGTCGAGGGAGGCGAATCCCATGAACGGGGTCGCCGTCACCGCGTCACCGCCCAGCACGCTGCCGGGCCCCAGGTAGAGGTCGGCGTAGGAGTCCATCGTGTCGTCGGCGTCGCACACCTTCGCGTCCAGCACCGCCAGCGAGCCCCGCTCGTGCACGCCGTCGACGACGTCACGCAGCAGGGCCGTGCCCGCGGCGCCGAACCGGGCGAAGAACGGCACCTGGATCCGGTAGACGGACACCCGGTCGCCCGCGGCCTCCAGCACCACCTCGCACATCCGCCGCGCCCCGTCCACGTCGTCGGGCATCCTCCAGGCCCGCAGCCACTTGGGGGAGGGGGCGATCCCCAGGCAGAGGGCCGATCGGGTCCGGAGCAGGTCGGTCCACATCGATAAGGCAGCCATGGGCCCATTGCACACGGACGTGCCCGAGGCCGCACCGCGCCCGCCCGCGGCCGGTTCCGCATTGGCTACAATTCTGGGCCCGCGCGACCGCGTCCCTCCCCGCCGCAAGGACGGGGAGGAGCCCGCGCCCGCCGGCCCGCGACGTCCCCGTCCTCGCGGACCGGCGGGTCCGGCGGCGGTCAGCTGAGCCTGAACGAGCTGGCCCGCTTGTAGCAGCCGTAGTGGCCGAGGTGGCCGTACCTGTCGATCCACCGCTTGCCGGCGCAGTCCCGGACGAGGTCGATGTCGGTGTGGAAGAACACGTCGCAGTGCGTGCCGTTGCCCATCCTGGTGTTCACCGAGCTGACCCGGTCGCCCCAGCCCATGTGGTCCAGCCGCTTGAACTCGTAGTCGGCCCTGCCGGAGGTGCTCCTGCTGCAGTCGCGGGGGACGGAGATGGTGAGGGTGTCGCCGCGGGAGTTGTAGTTGATCCAGTCGTAGAGCACGGCCACGGCGTAGCCGGCCGCGTTGGCGACCTTGATCGCCCGGGACAGGCTGCCGTAGCAGCCCATCCCCTTTCCGTACCTGTCGGCCACGCAGTGACTGGCCGCCGCGGTGCCCAGGGAGGCCGAATCCGGTCCGGCGGCCGTCGCCGTGCCGGACGCGGACGCGACACCGGAGGGTGCCGAAGCCGGTACGGCCGCCATCGCGGTGCCGGACGCGGGCACGATGCCGGCGCCCATGGCGAGCAGGCAGGTGAGTCGAACGGCGAGCTTCCTCATGCGGATCCCTTCGCGGAACGCCCCGCGCCGTCTTGGGTGCGAGGGCGTTCTCATCGTTTCCCTGGTTCGGACACCGGGAGTCGTTCCTGTGACGGGGTCCACGGTTTCGGAGCGCTCACATCGTCCGCAAGGAGATCCTGTTGTCAGCCTGTTCGACGTGCTCTCCGTACAGGCTGACACGCCGTCTTACAGGTGATACGCGGCGGGCGGGACGCCAGGCCCGCGGCCGTCCGGGACGGTGTGCGGGCAGGGGAGGACCCGTGCCGCGCGGCGTCGGGGCCGGTGTCGGGGCCGGTGTCGGGGTTGGTGGGGGTGGGGGTGGGGGTCGATCAGTGCGGTGGCCGCGGGCGCACCTCGTCCAGGAAGGCGCGGACCGCGCGCAGGTACGCGCCGGCGGTGTCGCGCCGGACGTTGTGCCCGGCGCCGGGCACGCGGAACGTCGTCACGGTGCCGGCCGCCGCCTTCCGGAACGTGTCCGCATCGGCGTCGGTGACCATCCCGCCGAGGCCGGCGTCGCCGTACACGAGCAGCGTGTCGCAGCGCACGTCCGGTGCCAGGTCGTGGAGGGGGTCCAGAGCCGTGCCGGGCCGCTCGCAGTAGCGCGGGTCGATCTGCTCCTTGCTCAGCGCCCACGGCGGCAGCTCGGCCTCGCCCCAGGCCGGGTGGTGCTCGCGGGCGTACGCGACGCGCCCGGGAAGGTCCAGGGCGCGCAGGTCGGCGAGCCAGGACGGCACGCCGCGCGGCCCGGCGCCCATCCCGTACGGTGGCGGGTCCTCCAGGACGAGCGCGGCCACCAGCTCCGGCCGGGTGGCCGCCAGCGTGAGGGCGGTGAGCGCGCCCATGGAGTGCCCGATGACGACGACCGGCTCGGTGACGCCGAGGTCGTCGAGGACGAGCGCCTGGTCGGCGGCGTGCCGCTCCGGCCCCACGGGCCCGTCGGGAAGGCCCGAGTCCCCGTGGCCGCGGGCGTCGGTGGCGACGATGCCACCGATGCCACCGATGCCACCGATGCCGCCGTGGCCGGCCAGCGCGGGCACGACCGGCTCCCAGCAGGCGGCGGAGTCGGTGAACCCGTGCAGGAGCAGCAGCGCGGGAGGACCACCGGTGCCGCCGTCGTCATGGTCACCGGTGCCGGTGGCGTTGCTGGCACCGGTGGCGTTGCCGGTGTGCCGGTGGAGGCGCCACGCGATGTGCGCGGTGCGCCCCTCGCTCATCGCCGGTCGGGTCATTTGGTGGCTCCCGAGACGAGGCCGCTGTAGATGAACCGCTGCAGGGCCAGGAAGACGATCAGGCTCGGCAGGATGACGAGCGCGGCGCCCGCGGAGATGACCTCCCAGTGCGCCCCGTACGGTCCCTTGAACCGGAACAGTGACGTCGAGATCGTACCGAGCCCCTCGGAGGGCATGTAGAGGAAGGGGATGTAGAAGTCGTTGTAGATCGCGACGCCCTTGACGATGACCACGGTGGCGATCGCCGGGCGCAGCAGCGGCATGATGACGCGCCAGTAGATGGTGAGCGACGTCGCGCCGTCCAGCCTGGCCGCCTCGTCCAGGGACATCGGGATCGACCGGATGAACTGCAGGAAGATGTAGATGGAGACGATGTCGGTCCCCGTGTACAGCAGGACGGGAGCCCAGTGCGTGTCCATCACCCCCAGGCCGTTGACGACCTGGTAGGTGGCGACCTGCGTCGTCACGCCGGGGACGAGGGCGGCGACCAGGAAGAGGGTCACCACCACCCTCTTGAACCGGAACCGGAAGCGGTCGACCGCGTAGGCGGTCATCGAGCCGATGAAGACCGTGCCGAGAAGCGAGAAGAACAGGATGAAGGAGGTGTTCCACAGCGCCTGCGGCATCTGGCCGTCGGTGAAGGCGATGCGGTAGTTGTCCAGGTTGAACCAGTCGCCGGGTGCGGCGAGCGGGTTGTCGTTGGCCGCCATCTCCTCCGTGGTCCGCAGCGAGGTCAGCAGGATCGCCGCCAGCGGCAGGATCACCACCGCGCCGGCCACGACCAGCGACAGGTACACGAGAAGACGCGCCAGTGCCCGGCGTACCGGAGCGTCACGGCGACCGCCGCGCGGGGGAGCGCCACCGCGCGCGAAGGCGTCGCGGCGTCCGGCGCGTCCGGCGCGTCCGGTGAGGGTCCCGGCGGGACCGGTCGAGGTCCTCACGACTGTTCCACCCTCTCGTCCGGGACCAGCAGGCGCTGGAGCCAGGTCACCAGCAGGACGATCGCCAGGAGCACGACCGCGGCCGCCGACGCGAGGCCGACCTTGTTGAAGTTGAAGGCGAGCTTGATCGTCTGGATGACGAACGTCTCGCTGTTGTTGGAACCGCCGGTCATGATGAAGGGGATCTCGAAGACCGACAGGGCGCCGGAGATCGCCAGGATGGCGCTGAGGCTGATGATGGGCTTGATGCTGGGCGCGATGACGAACCGGAACTGCTGCCACCGGCTCGCGCCGTCGAGCGAGGCGGCCTCGTACAGCTGCGGGGGGATCGACTGGATGGCGCCGATGAACAGCACCAGGTTCAGGCCCATGAAGCGCCACACCGAGACGCCGGCCAGCGAGGTGTTGACCAGGTCGGGATCGCCGAGCCACAGACGCGGTTCGACCCCGAACACGCCCAGCACGGCGTCCAGGGTGCCGCCGGGCTGGAAGAAGTAGAGGAAGACGAAGCCGATGGCCACGCCGTTGATGAGGTAGGGGAAGAAAAGGATCCCCTTGAAGAGGTTCCGCAGCCGTATGTCGAAGCTCAGGACGGTCGCGAAGTACAGGGCCACGACCATCTGGATCGCGGAGCCCGCCAGGTAGAACAGGCTGACGGTGAGGACCTGGAGGAACCGGGGCCTGGTGAACAGGTCGACGTAGTTGCCGGCCCCCACGAAGTTCTTCGCCGGGCTGAAACCGTCCCAGTCGGTGAGGCTGTCGAGGAAAATGGTCACGACGGGGACGTAGGTGAACAGCACCAGCAGCGCCAGGGGGGCCAGCAGGTACGGCCAGGGGGTGTACCACCGCTGCGAGCGGGTCAGGCGCGGCCCCCGGGCGGACGGCCTGCGCCGGTGACGCGAGGGCACGGCCTGCGCCGCCTCGGGCGGGGCGCCGGGCCCCGCGACACGGAATGCGGACATCTGTTCCTTCCTCGGAGAGGCTCTGCGTGCGGGGCCTGGGCCTGCACCGTCCTCCGTCAGCCGACCGCCGACCGGGCGTCGGCCCACCTCTTGTTGAGGTCGGCGAAGACGGTGCCGAGGTCGCCCTCGGCCGCCCCGCGGGCGACGTCGACGATGCGCTGGCGGTAGTCCTGGGCGTTCAGGCCGACCTCCGACGCCTTGTCGATGTCGTTGACCAGGGCGTTCTTCGCGAAGCCCATGTGGACGAACTTCACCTTGGCCTCCTGGAAGGGTTCCAGGCTCGACGGCAGCGGCGCGCCCTTGACCGACGAGATCGACAGCCCCGCGCGCGCGTCCCCGGACGAGTTGACGAACCACTCGATCCAGGCGCGGGCCGCCTCCTTGGCCTGGCTGTTGACGTTGACCGCGTACAGGTAGTCGGGCCGGACCACGCTGCAGAAGGTGCCGTCGACCTGGGCCGGGAACGGCATGAAGCCGATGTCGTCGGGGTCGCCGCCGGCCTTCTTCGCGGCCTCCCTCATCTGCGCCACGGCCCAGGAGCCGAGCCACATCGTCGCGACCTTGCCGGTGCCGATCAGGTTCTTGGAGTTCTCCCAGTTGGTGGTGTTCGGGTCGTCCTCGGAGAGCTTGTTCCTGACGATGTCGTGCAGCAGCGTGTCGACGACGTTCAGGTCCTGGCCGGGCGCCCAGGGCTCATCGGTCTCGGCCAGCCTGTCGTTGGCGGCCGGGTCGCAGCTCGGCGAGCCGAGCGCGTTGCCCCAGTTCGTCAGCGGCCATCCGTCGTGGTAGTTGGTGTAGTACGGCGTCGCGTCCGTCCTGTCCTTGATCGCCTTCAGCGCGTCGAGGAACTCCCGGGGCGTCTTCGGCCAGTCGGTGACGCCGGCCCGCCTCCAGACGGCCTTGTTGTAGACGAAGCCGTTGGCGGTGCCGATGTTGGCGATGCCGTAGACCTGGCCGCCGACCGTGGCCCGGTCGGTGAAGTCGTACTTCCCGGACAGCTCCGAGGCCGGGCCGAGGGGGGAGAAGAACGACGGGTACCGGCTGAGCGGCACCGCGTTGGGGATCAGCAGGACGTCCCCGTAGTTCTTGCTGTTCATGCGGATCTTCACGTCGCCCTCGTAGTCGGTGAGTCCCTGGAACTTCACCGTCACACCGGGGTAGACCTTGTTGAACTCCGCGGCGTACCTGGCCGTCGTACCGTCCTGCACCTGGTCGGTACGGTTCGTCAGCACCGTGATCGTGCCGGTCACCTTGGCCGGGTCGCCCGGAACGGCCGCCACGCCCGCCTTTCCGCCGTCCCCTCCTCCGCCGCAGGCGGTGAGGCCGATCGCCATGGCGATCCCGGCTGCTACCACGCGTGTTCCTCGCACGTCGTACCACTTCCTCGTCTTGATCTGCAGCGCTGCGCCGACGCGGCGACGGGCACCTCGTCGCGGCCCGGCGGTTGATGGCTGCTTAACCTAGACGCAACATTTCACGGTGTCCATAGAACGGTCTAGTGTTACTTTTGCGTGACCAGAAGGGGTGTCGAGGGGGCATCTACTAAAATTTCACTCAACAAGCGGTGCCTGCCTGCCGGTACGACAGGTGACGCACCTCCCGCTCTTTGATCGTTTCCTGACAGGATTGCCTTCATCCGGGTGAGTGTCGTGACGGCCGGGCCGGACGCGCTCCCCGCGGCTAGGGTCGGACGTGTGGACCGTTACAGAAGGGGATGTGCCACGTGAGGCGGACGGACGCGGCGGCCAGGGGGCGCAAGGCGACGATCAAGGACGTCGCGGCACGGGCGGGGGTGTCCCCCTCGGCCGTGTCGATCGCGCTGCACGACAAGCCCGGGGTGTCCGCCTCGACCAAGGAGCGCATCCTGCGGGCCGCCGGCGAGCTCGGCTGGAGGCCGAACCAGGCGGCGGCCTCGCTGTCCGGGCGCAACGTGCACACCGTGGGCCTGGCGATCGCCCGCCCGGCCCGGATGCTGGGGCTGGAACCGTTCTACATGGAGTTCATCTCCGGTATCGAGAGCGTCCTGGGCCGCCGTTCGTGCTCGCTCCTGCTGCGGCTGGTCGAGGCCGACGAGGAGATCCAGGTGCACCGGGAGTGGTGGCAGGGCGGGCGCGTCAACGGCAGCATCCTGGTCGACCTGCTGGTGGACGACCCGCGCATCCCCGCCCTGGCCGAGATCGGACTGCCGGCCGTCGTGGTGGGACACCCGAGCCTGGCGGGCCCGTTCGCCTCGGTGTGGACCGACGACGCCGCCGCGGTCGTGGAGGCGGTGCGCTACCTCGCCGCCCTGGGGCACCGCCGCATCGCCCGGGTCAGCGGCCCGGCCGCGCTCGGGCACAGCGTCATCCGCACCGACGCCTTCACCGCGGTGACGCGGGAACTGGGCCTGGAGGCCCGCACCGCCGTGGCGGACTTCTCCGCCGACCAGGGCAGCCGCGCGTGCCGGAACCTGCTGCTCGCCCCCGACCGGCCCACCGCGATCATCTTCGACAACGACATCATGGCCGTGGCGGCGCTCGGCGTCGCCGGTGAGTTCGGGCTGTCGGTGCCCGAGGACCTCTCCCTGCTGGCCTGGGACGACTCCCAGCTGTGCCAGCTCACCCGGCCGACCCTGTCGGCCATGCAGCACGACGTGTTCTCCTTCGGGGCCGAGGTCACGCACGCCCTCTTCGGCGTCATCAACGGGGAGGAGCACGTCTCCCACCCCGCGCAGTCCCCGAGCCTGATCCCGAGGGCCTCCACCGCCCCGCCGCGCCGCTGACGGCGAGCCCGGACGTGCCGGCCCGGCGGGAAGGCGCCGCCGGGCCGCTCCCGTGCCCCGCGCGGGCGGCGGTCCTCCGGCCCGGTCGCTAAAACAACAGTGCAGCAGGTGAACGCGAGTTCTCCTGAGGGCGTGCCGGGGCGGAGCGAGCCGCCGGGCGCGGCGGCGCGGGGTCGGCGCGAGCCGGGCGCCACGGGCATGACCCTCTCTCCGCCCGGCGGCCCGGCATGCCGCCTGAACAGGTCTTCGATCCCTCCGGCGCGCCGGGGTGCCGTCCCGTCCCAGGGCGGGAGGGCCTGGACGCGGGACCGATGACGTGGACGGGCTCGTCCCGGCGAGATTACTAAAACGGTCTAGACGCGGGTCGGAACGAATGGTTACGTTGAGCCGAACGTCGTCGCGGTCGGCCGAACACCGCCCATGTCCGTACCGGCATGTCACGTCGTGTCGTGTCCTCGACCAAGGAGTACCGGTTGAAGCAGAGCACGCCCCTCACCTCGGGGTGGACCCTCCGTCTGGCCGGGGGTGCGGCTCCCGAGGAGCTCGGCCGTCTCCGGCGGGAGGCGGTCCCCGCCGAGGTCCCCGGCTGCGTCCACGCCGACCTGCTGGCCGCGGGGCTGATCGACGACCCGTACCTGGACCGCAACGAGCTCGACGTCGCCTGGGCCGGCCGGGCCGACTGGCGCTACGAGACCGTGCTGCCCGCCGTGCCCCGGGGGTTCGAGCGTACCGACCTGGTCTTCGAGGGGCTCGACACGGTCGCGACCGTCACGCTGGACGGCGCCGAGCTGGGCACCACCCGGAACATGCACCGCTCCTACCGGTTCGATGTGACCGGTCGCGGCGACAACGACGGCGACGGCGGTGGTGGCGACGGCGGAGAGGTCCTGTCGGTCCTGTTCACGTCGGCCTACACCGAGGCGGAGAAGGTGCGCGAGGCCGTGGGCGCCCGGCCCAACGCCTACCCCGAGCCCTTCAACTACATCCGCAAGATGGCGAGCAGCTTCGGCTGGGACTGGGGTCCCACCCTGGTCACCGCCGGGATCTGGCGGCCGGTCCGGCTGGAGAGCTGGAGCACCGCGCGGCTGGCGGGCGTACGGCCGCTGGTGACGGTCGCGGACGCGACCGGCAGGGTCGAGGCCCATGTCGACCTGGAACGGACCGCCACCGGCGCGAGCAGGGACCTGACCGTCACCGTCGAGGTCGCGGGGCATGTGGCGCGGGCGGAGGTCGGGCCCGGCCGGGACCACGCGGTCGTCGTGCTGGAGGTGCCCGGCCCGGAGCGGTGGTGGCCGCGCGGGTACGGGGACCAGCCGCTGTACGCCTGCCGCGTCACCCTGGCCGACGCGGGGACGGGCGCGGAACTCGACCGCTGGGAACGGCGGATCGGGTTCCGCTCGGTCGTGCTGGAGTACGCCCCCGACGAGCACGGCACCTCCTTCGCGCTCGTCGTCAACGACGAGCCGGTGTTCGCCCGGGGCGTCAACTGGATCCCCGACGACGCCCTCCCCGCCCGCGTCACCCCCGGGCGGTACCGTCACCGTCTCACCCAGGCCCGGGACGCGGGGGTCAACCTGGTCAGGGTGTGGGGCGGCGGGATCTACGAGGACCACGCCTTCTACGAGGTCTGCGACGAGCTGGGCCTGCTGGTCTGGCAGGACTTCCTGTTCGCCTGCGCCGCCTACCCCGAGGAGCGGCCGCTGCGCACCGAGGTCGAGGCCGAGGCCCGCGAGAACGTCGCCCGCCTGGCCCCGCACCCCAGCCTGGTGCTGTGGAACGGCAACAACGAGAACCTGTGGGGCTTTCGCGACTGGCGCTGGGAGAAGGAGCTGGCCGGTGACAGCTGGGGGGAGGGCTACTACCTGGGCCTGCTGCCCCGGGTGGTCGCCGAGCTCGACCCCACCCGCCCCTACAGCGCGGGCAGCCCCTGGTCGGGCTCGTGGGACCACCACCCCAACGACCCGGCGCACGGGCCGTCCCACTTCTGGGAGGTGTGGAACCGCCGCGACTACACCGACTACCTGAACGACGTGCCCCGCTTCGCCGCCGAGTTCGGCTGGCAGGCGCCACCGGCCTACACCACCCTGCGCGACGCCGTCACCGACGAGCCGCTCGGCCCGCGCTCACCCGGGATGCTCCACCACCAGAAGGCCGAGGACGGCATCGGCAAGCTCGACCGGGGCCTGGCCCACCACTTCGGCGCCCCGGCGACCTTCGACGACTGGTACTACCTCGCCCAGGTGAACCAGGCCCGCGCCGTCGCCACCGGCGTGGCCCATTGGCGGTCGTACTGGCCGATCTGCGCCGGGACGGCCGTGTGGCAGCTCAACGACTGCTGGCCGGTCACCTCGTGGGCCGCGATCGACGGAGCAGGCCGCCCCAAGCCGCTCTACCACGAGCTGCGCCGGCTGTACGCCGATCGGCTGGTGAGCTTCCAGATCCGGGACGGGCGGCGGGTGCTGGCCGTTGACAACCAGTCCGCCGAGCAGTGGGACGGGTTCGCGGGCGCGCGGAGGATGTCGGCCGACGGGACCGTCCTGGCGGAGGAGACCCTGCCGTTCACCGTGCCACCGCGGTCGGTGGCGCTGCTGCCGCTCCCGGCCGGGCTCGTCACGTTCGAGGACGGGTACCGGGAACTGCTCGTCGCCGACGTCGAGGGGCTGCGGGACGTCGTCCTGGGCTGCGAGGACCGCGACTTCGCCTACCCGGCGGCCGACCTGGCGATCGACGTCGAGCCCCGCGACGGCGGGTTCGACCTCGTGGTCACCGCGCGCACGTTCGTCCGCGACCTGCTCTTCCAGGCCGACCGGGTCGCCCCGGAGGCCGCGGCCGACCGGGGCCTGGTCACCCTTCTGCCGGGGGAGAGGTGCGTCATCGGCGTCACCGGGACCGGCGCCCTGGTGCCCGGCCTCGCGTCGGTGCGGGCGGCGTTGTTCACGGTCAACACCGCGCAGGCGCCCGCGCGGGCCGTGGAGGAGGCCGCCCGGCCGTGACGGCGCGGCCAGACGGCCCTTCCGCGCCCCGGTCGTCCTCCGCCGCCCCCCTTCCGCACGGTCACCGGACGGCCCGGGAGGCGATGACGCCCCCCAGCCGGTCGGCGGCCCCACCCGTGACGGCCCGGCCGGGCCGTCCCTCAGTCCTCGGGGGACACATCAGAAAAAGGAGAAAAAGTGCGTCTCACCTCACCGCGACCTCCTGACGGCCCGCCCGGCCGTCCGCACGCCACCGCCCACCGGCCCGCGGGCAGGACACATCGCCGGATCCGCGCCGTGACGGCCGTTCTGCTGGCGACAGTGGGCCTCGGGGTCACGGCGTCCCCGCAGGCCCAGGCGTTCCCCGCGTCGTCCCGGCAGGCCGTCATCGACCACCTGACCTCCATCACCGGCAGGAACGTCGTCTCCGGGCAGCACAACAAGGAGCCTGCGAGCAGCCCCGGCCAGTACACCCAGCAGGTCAAGGACATCACGGGCCAGTACCCGGGCCTGTGGGGCGGGGACCTGATGTTCCGCCCCGAGGACGTCGCCAACCGCCAGCGCGTGATCGACCAGGCCAAGACCGAATGGGCCAACGGCTCCCTCGTGACCCTCACCTGGCACGTCTGCACACCGACCGGTGGCAGCACCTGCCAGTTCGACGGCGGCGTGAAGACGCAGATCTCCGCCGACCAGTTCAACCAGATCGTCACCGACGGCAGCGCGCTGAACACCGCGTGGAAGCGGCGCCTGGACGAGGCCGTGCCCTACCTCCAGCAGCTCAAGGACGCCGGCGTCCCGGTCCTGTTCCGCCCGCTGCACGAGATGAACGAGTCCTGGAACTGGTGGGGCAACCGTCCCGGCCCTAACGGCGGGGCCCGCCTCTACCAGATCACCCGCGACCACCTGGTCGGCAAGGGGCTCACCAACCTCATCTGGGTGTGGAACGTCCAGGACAACCCCGCCGGCAACTGGGCCGCCTACTACCCCGGCTCCCGGTACGTCGACGTCGTCTCCCTGGACGTCTGGTACAAGAACCACCCCAGTCAGGGCGACTACCAGCAGATCCAGAACATCGCCGGCTCCAAGCCGATCGCGCTGGCGGAGATGGGGAAGGTCCCCGACGCCGCCCTGCTCGACGGGCAGACGCGCTGGAGCTACTTCATGCTCTGGTCGGAGCAGCTGCGCGGCAGCAACAGCAACACCGAGATCCAGAACGCCTACTTCCACCCGCGCGTCCTGAACCAGGGCGAGTTCACCGTCTCCGGCGGCGGCACGCCGGCGCGGACGGGCCCGATCAGGGGCACGGGCGGCAAGTGCGTGGACGCCGCGGCGGCGAGCTCGGCCAACGGCACCGCCGTCCAGCTGTGGGACTGCAACGGTGGCACCGCCCAGAACTGGTCGGTCGGCACCGACGGGACGGTCCGCGTCCTGGGCAAGTGCATGGACGTCACCGGCGCCGGCACGGCCAACGGCACGAGGATCCAGCTGTGGGACTGCAACGGCTCCACCGCCCAGCAGTGGCAGGCCACCCCCGGCTCCCAGCTGCGCAACCCCGGCTCAGGCCGCTGCCTGGACGCGCCCGGCGGCGCGGCCACCAACGGCAACCGGCTGCAGATCTGGGACTGCAACGCCAACGCCTGGCAGAAGTGGACCCTCCCGGCCTGACGTCCGCACACCGGACCGGATCCGCGGCCGGGCAGGAGGCCGGGTCCACGCCGGCGGCCCGGCCGCTGCCCTCCCCGGGACGGCACCGGCCGGGCCGCGCGGCGTGCGCCGCCCGGGCCCCCGGACGCCCTCCGGGGACTTGCACCCCTCCCGTACAAACGTTTTAATTCCGGGGCGGGCGCATCCCGTCCGGCGGCGTACGCGCCCGCACACCGACCACCGACAGGGGAGCACCTCAGGTGTACTACGGCGGCGACTACAACCCGGAACAGTGGCCCGAGCCGGTGTGGGACGAGGACGTCCGGCTGATGCGGGAGGCGGGGGTGAACCTGGTCAGCCTGGGGGTGTTCGCGTGGGCGCGCATCCAGCGCGCCGAGGGCGAGTTCGACTTCGGCTGGCTCGACCGGGTCCTCGACAAGCTGCACGCGGGCGGCATCGGGGTGAACCTCGCCACGGCCACCGCCTCCCCACCCCCCTGGGCGAGCCGGGTCTACCCGGAGATCCTGCCCAAGGACGCCTCCGGGGCGACCTACTGGCCCGGAAGCCGGCAGGCGTACGCCCCGACGTCACCGGTGTACCGGCGCCTGGCGGCCGAGCTCGTCACGGCGATCGCGGAACGCTACGCCCGCCACCCCGCGGTGGTGATGTGGCACGTCAACAACGAGTACGGCTGCCACCTGCACGCCGACTACTCCGACAACGCCGCCGTCGCGTTCCGCGCCTGGCTGCGCGGGCGGTACGACGACATCGAGGCGCTGAACGACGCCTGGGGGACCGCCTTCTGGTCGCAGCGCTACGGTGACTTCGAGGAGATCGTCCCGCCCCGGCTCGCCCCCTACAGCGTCAACCCCGCAGGTCTCCTGGACTTCAAGCGCTTCACCTCCGACGCGCTGCTCGGCCTCTACCGCATGGAGAAGTCGATCATCCGCGCGGCCGGGGGAGTCCAGCCCGTCACCACGAACCTCATCGGCGCGTTCGAGCCGGCCGACTACCGCTCATGGGCGGCCGACCTGGACCTGATCGCCGACGACAGCTACCCCGATCCGGCCGACCCCGAGTCGTTCCGCGGGGCCGCCTTCACCCGGGACCTCATGCGGTCCCTCAAACCGGGGGTGCCCTGGGTCCTCATGGAGCAGGCGACGGACGCGGTCAACTGGCGCCCGAGCAACGTGCCGAAGGCGCCGGGTCAGATGGCGGCGCTCAGCGTACAGGCCGTCGCACGGGGCGCCGACGGGGTGATGTTCTTCCAGTGGCGCCAGTCCCGCTCGGGCTCGGAGAAGTTCCACTCGGCGATGGTGCCGCACGCGGGAACCGGGACCCGTACCTGGAAGGAGGTCGTCGAGCTCGGACGGAGCCTGGCCGCGTTCCCCCGCATGTCGGCGGAGGTGGAGGCGCCCGTGGCGTTGCTCTACGACTGGCAGAACCGGTGGGCGGTGGAGAACTCCGACCACCCGGTGCGCTTCGACCACCTCGCGATCGTGCAGCAGTGGCACGCGGCTGTGCACCGCCGGCACGTCGGCGTCGACGTCCGTCACCCGGGCGACGACCTGTCGCGGTACGCGGTCGTGATCGCGCCGCAGCTCTACCTGCTGACCGACGCGTCGGCGGCCAACCTCGCGTCCTACGTCGCCGGTGGCGGGACGCTGCTGCTGTCGGCGTTCAGCGACGTGGTCGACGAGCACGACAGGTTCCCCCTCGGGGGCTTCACCACGCGGCTGGCGGCAACGCTCGGCCTGCGGGTCACCGACTTCGGAGCCCTTCCCCTCGACGACGCCCACGAGGCCGCCGCGGTGACCGTGTCCCTCGACGGCGCCTCGCTGAAGGGCCGCCTGTTCGCCGAGGAACTCGACGTGGTCGACGCGACGGTCCTCGGCCGTTTCGGCGACGGCAGGCTCCGGGGGCGCCCGGCCTTCACGTCGCGGGTGAGCGGTTCGGGGACGGCCTACTACCTGGCCACCGTTCCCGACGAGGAGGGCATGTGGGCGCTCACCGCGCGGATCCTCGCCGACGCGGGTGTCCGTCCCGTCGCCGAGGACCTGCCGCCGCACGTCGAGGCCGTCGTGCGCGACGGGTACCTGTTCGTCGTCAACCACTCCGGGGAGCCGTTCACGCCGTCCTCGCCTTTCGGCCGCCCGGTCGAGGCGGGCAGCGAGGCCGGTGACGTCATCGGCGCCCACGGCTGGCGCGTCTTCGGGCGGGCGGCCCCGTGACCGTGGTGCGAGAGGCCCGGGGACCACGGGTGTGAACGCTTCGACGGTCTCCCGGACGGGGCTTTCCGCCCGTCCGGGCCCTACGGGGTCGGACCCCCGGCGCCCCTGAGGGTACGGACCGACTCGCGCACGACGATGTGGGTGCCGAGCATGACGTGCCCGGTCATGCCCGAGGCGTCCCGCCGGCGTTCGAGGGCGAGGCGTACGGCGGTGCGGCCGAGCTCCTCGTGCGGCACGTGGACCGTGGTGAGGTCGATGTCGGCGGCCGTGGGCAGGTCGTCGAAGCCGACCATGGAGATGTCGTCCGGGACGCGCAGCCCGTGCTCGCGCAGGGCCCGGCGGGCGCCCGCCGCGATGAGGTCGTTGCAGGCGAAGATCGCGGTGAAGTCGGCAGGACCCGCGCCGAGCCGTTCGCGGACCATGCGGTAGCCCTCGTGCCGTTCCATCGTGCCCTCGACCTCCAGGCGGGGATCGTGGGGCACGCGGTGGTCGGCCAGGGCGTCGCGGTATCCGGCGACGCGGCTGTCCTGCGTGGTGTGGCCGTCGCGCCGCCCGAGGAACAGGATGCGCCGGTGGCCCGCCGAGAGCAGGTGGCTGGTGACGGCGTACGCGCCGGCGGTGTTGTCGTACTCGACGACGAGGGCGGGCACGCCGGGGCCGAGCGCCGGGCGTCCGCACAGGACGAGCTGCGATCCGGCGAGCGCCAGCGCGCGGGCGTACTCGCCCATCCGCTCGCGGTAGTCCGCGTCGTTCACCACGTTGCCGACGAGGATCACGCATTCGGCCTGCTCCTGGCGCATCAGCTGCACCGTCGCGAACTCGCGCTCCGGGTCGCCGCCGGTGGTGCCGACGATGCAGAGCTTGCCCTCCAGCGCGGCCTGGGTCTGCACGCCCTGGGCGACGTGGGCGTAGTGCGGCGAGACCACGGAGTTCACGATGATGGCGACGCTGCGGCTGCTCGCTCCGGCCAGCCCCCGCGCGTTGGCGTTGGCCACGTAGTCCAGCTCGCGCACCGCCCGCATGACCTTGCTGCGGGTGGCGGGCGCGCTGGGGTAGGTGCCGGACAGGATCCGCGACACCGTGGCCACGGACACGCCGGCGTGCGCGGCCACGTCCCGGATCGTCGTCGGCCGCCGCCCGTCCTCGCGGGGTACCGCACGCCGGACCATCCGACCTCCAACCGAAGTGAAACACGATGGTAAACCGCTTACGCGTGATGCTTCCCCCTGCCCGGCCTCCTGTCAAATCCCCGTCCCCGGGTGATCGCCGGCCCGCCGGCGCGCGGGAAATCGTGCGGCGTTCATGGGCGTCCTGCTGGGAAAACGCCTTCCCGGGCGGATCGCGGCTCTTGACAGCGTCGGCGGGGCATGCTGCCATCTGCGATGTAAACGTTTAAACACGTGACCGTTTCCTCGGCGTGAACGCCAACCCCCCAGTGGAGCCCTCCATGGCGATGATGTCCCGGCGAAAACTCCTCCTCGGCGCGGCGGCGGCCGCCGCCGCCGGTCAGATCGGCCTGCCCCCGGGACCGGCACGCGCCGCGGCCACCCGGCCGACGGCGGCACGCGGCGTGCTCGACGACGGTGTCCGGCTCCACTGGCTGGAGGGAGGCGTCCCCGGACGACTGGCCGGGGGGTCCACCTGGGGCGTGCCGTGGCCGAAGGGCACCGTCCCCAAGGGCCAGGAGTTCGCGCTGCGCACCGCCGCCGGACAGCAGGTGCCCGTCCAGACATGGGCCACCGCCTACTGGCCCGACGGGTCGCTGAAGTGGACCGCGCACGCCATCGGCACCGACGTCGCCCCGGCCGAGCACTACGTCCTGGCAGCGGGCAGCCCGGCCGCGCCGGCGGCGGCCGTGACCGTCAAGGACGGCCGCGACCGGGTCGAGGTGGGCACCGGCGTCATCCGGTGCCTGATCCCGAAGAAGGGCGACCGGCTGGTGCGCTCCATCCTGCGGGGCGAGCAGGAGATCGCCCGCGACGGCCGGCTGATCTGCCTGCGCCAGGACGAGCCCGGGGACGACGAGGCCGGCACGGTGAAGCGGGAGAGGTTCGAGGGCCGCACCGAGAAGGTGACGGTCGAGCAGTCGGGCCCGGTCCGCGCGGTGGTCAGGATCGAGGGGGCACACCGGCGCGGCGGACGGTCCTGGCTGCCGTTCACCGTGCGCCTGTACTTCTACGCCGGCAGCGACGGCATCCGCGCCGTGCACAGCTTCGTGTTCGACGGTGACGAGAAAAAGGACTTCATCGGCGGCCTCGGCATCCGCTTCGACGTGCCGATGCGGGGTGAGCTCCACGACCGGCACGTGCGCCTCGCCGGGAGCGGCGACGGCGTGCTGTCGGAGGCGGTGCGCGGCATCACCGGTCTGCGCCGCGACCCGGGCGCGGCGGTCCGCCAGGCGCAGGTCGCCGGGCAGGCCACCCCGCCGACGGCGACCTGGGACACCCGGGTCTCCTCCCGGCTGCACCTGATCCCCGCCTTCGGCGACTACTCGCTGCGCCAGGTCAGCGCCGACGGCTTCCAGATCCGCAAGCGCACCAAGGCCGGCCACGGCTGGATACCCGTCGACTCCGGCGGCCGGGCCGGCGGGCTCGGCTACGTCGGAAGCCCGCAGGGCGGGTTCGCCTTCGGCATGCGCAACTTCTGGCAGCTGCACCCCACCCAGCTCGACGTCCGCGGCGCGGCCGGCGAGCGGGCCGAGGTCACCGTCTGGCTGTGGTCACCCGACGCCGGGCCGATGGACCTGCGCTTCTACCACGACGGCCTCGGCCAGGACACCTACCCCGAGCAGCTCGAGGGGCTGGAGATCACCTACGAGGACTACGAACCGGGCTTCGGCACCCCGTACGGCATCGCGCGCACCACGGAGCTGATGTTCTGGGCGCTGGAGGCCACCCCGGCCGCGGAGCGGGTGGCGGAGATGGCCGAGGCCGTGCGGACGCCGCCGCTGGTCGTCGCGCCACCGGCGCACCTGCACGCGGCCGGGGTGTTCGGCGACTGGTCGCCGGTGGACCGCTCGACCCCGGCCAGGAAGCTCATCGAGGACCGCCTGGACCTTTTGTTCGACCACCACAGCACGCAGGTCGACCAGCGCTCCTGGTACGGGTTCTGGGACTACGGCGACATCATGCACAGCTACGACCCCGACCGGCACGTGTGGCGCTACGACGTCGGCGGCTACGCCTGGGACAACTCCGAGCTGTCGACCGACCTGTGGCTGTGGTACCACTACCTGCGCACCGGCAGGGCCGAGGCGTTCCGCTTCGCCGAGGCGATGACCCGCCACACCGGCGAGGTCGACGTCTACCACCTGGGCGAATGGCGGGACCTGGGCACGCGGCACGGCGTCCAGCACTGGGCCGACAGCGCCAAGCAGGCCCGCATCAGCAACGCCGGCTACCGGCGCTTCCTGTACTTCCTCACCGCCGACGAGCGCATCGGCGACCTGCTGCGCGACCTCGTGGACGCCGACAGGACCTTCCTCGTCCTGGACCCCATCCGCAAGATCCGCACAGGCCCGTACGAGCCGGACCCGCACGCGCTCGGCGTCAGCACCGGCACCGACTGGAGCGGCCTGGCGCTCGCCTGGCTGACCGAATGGGAGCGCGGCGGCGCGCCGATCGCCCGCGAGAAACTGCTGAACGGCATGCGCACCATCGCCGCGATGCCCAACGGGTTCGTCCGCGGCAGCGGCCTGTACGACCTCGACGACGGCACCTTCAAACCCACCGGGACCGCGGTCAGCGTCGGCTCGCTCGGCGCGGTGTTCGGCCTGGTCGAACTGTGCAGCGAACTCATCTCCCTCACCGGTGACGAGGCGTTCACCAGGGCCTGGCTGCAGTACTGCCGCCTGTACAACGGCACCGCCGCCGAGCAGCAGGCCGAGACCGGCCAGTCGTTCGGCAGCCAGAACCTGCGCCAGGCCCACTCCCGCCTCACCGCCTACGCCGCCGCCAGGCTCGGCGACGCGGGCCTCGCGGCCCGGGCATGGAAGGAGTTCGACACCGGCCACGCCGGATACCCCAAGACCCACGACTTCCGGTCCGTACGGGTCGAAGGCCCGAAGGTGCTCAAACCGGTCGACGAGGCCGGCCTGTCGACCAACGCCTCGGCGCAGTACGGCCTGGCGGCCATCCAGTGCCTCGCCCTGATCGGTGACCGGCTTCCCGCGTAACCCCTCACCACCCCCCACGACGAAGGAGATCTTCATGCACGTCACGCGTCGACGACGGGCCGTCCGCCGGCCCGCCGTCATCGCCTCGGCGCTCGCGATGGCCGCCACGGCCCTGGTCGCCGGCCCCACGTCCGCGACCACCGCCGCCTCCGGCGCCTCGGCGGCCGCCCCCGTCCGCCCGATGGAGAACCTCGGCCGCGGCGTCGTGGCCGTGCGCTCCGGCAGCAGGAACGTCCTGGTCGGCTGGCGGCTGCTGGGACTGGACCCGGACGGCATCGGCTTCAACGTCTACCGCTCCACCGCCGGCGGCTCGTACGTCAAGCTCAACTCCGGCGTCCTGACCGGCGGCACCAACTACGTCGACTCCACGGCCGACCTGACACGGGCCAACAGCTACCACGTACGGCCGGTGGTCGGCGGCACCGAGCAGGCGGCGAGCACGGCGTTCACCCTCACCGCCAACCACGCCACCGAGCCGGTGGTCCGCGTGCCGCTGCGCTCCGGCGGCCCGGTGAAGTTCGTCTGGGCCGGTGACCTCGACGGCGACGGCGAGTACGACTACGTGCTCGACCGGCAGACCTCCCCCCAGAGGATCGAGGCCTACCGCGGCGACGGGCGCTTCCTGTGGCAGGTCGACATGGGGCCCAACAGCACGAACCAGAACAACATCGAGGGCGGGTCGTCCACGATCGACGTCGGCCACAACGACGGCGTCACCGTCGCCGACCTCGACGGCGACGGCCGGGCCGAGGTCGCGGTGCGCATCGCCAACGGCGTGACCTTCGGCAACGGGACGAGGTTCACCAACGGTGACGACAACCGCCAGTTCATCGCCGTTCTCGACGGCCGGACCGGAGCGGCCCGGGCCACGGCCCCGGTGCCGACCGACTACCTGTCCGACGGCCCGATGTACGCGCGCTTCGGGGTGGGCCACCTCGACGGCACCAGGCCCAGCCTGGTGGCGTTCATGAAGAACCGGATCGGCAACGGGGGCTTCAACCTCATGATGGCCGCCTGGAACTTCGACGGCCAGGCCCTGACCCAGCGGTGGAAGTGGCTGCGCGGCAACCAGAACGCCCCCGACGGGCACAACACCCGCATCATCGACGTCGACGGTGACGGCAGGGACGAGGTCGCCGAGATCGGGTTCGTGCTCAACGGCGACGGAACCCTGCGCTACTCGCTGGGGCCCGCGGGCATCGTCCACGGCGACCGTTTCCACATCACCAAGATGGACCCCTCCCGTCCGGGCCTGCAGGGCTACGGCGTGCAGCAGGACAACCCCAACGGCCTGCGCGAGTACTACTACGACGCCCGCGACGGCTCCGTCATCTGGCGGCACACCGCGTCCGGCACCGCCGACGTGGGGCGCGGGATGGCCGGCGACATCGACCCCCGCCACCCCGGCATGGAGGTCTGGTCCTTCTCCGGGGTGTACAACGCGCCGACCAACCGCCTCACCGAACCGAACACCTCGCTGCGGCCCTGGCCGCAGATGGGCCTGTGGTGGGACGGCGACCTCACCATGGAACTGCTCAACGACGGCAAGTTCGAGAAGTGGGACCCGGCCAACCCCACCGCCACCAACCGCACCCCCCGGCTGCTGAACATCTCACAGTACGGCGCGGTCAGCGCGGCCCAGGGCGTGAACCCCACCCTGGTCGGCGACCTCCTCGGCGACTGGCGCGAAGAGGTCGTCTACACCAACGCGAGCTTCGACGAGCTCATCATCTTCACCACCGACCGGCCCACGAGCACCAGGCTGTACACGCTGGCGCACAACCCCGCCTACCGCAACGCCATGACCCTCAAGGGCTACATGCAGTCCCACCACCCCGACTACTTCCTCGGCCACGGCATGACCACGCCGCCCCGCCCGAGCATCAGCTACGCGGGCAGATGAGCATCGATGTTAAAACGCTTACTTCAGACGTCAGAGTTCTCCCGATAGAAGCCTTGCCAGAGCTGTAGTATCCGTTTTATGTCATCAAGCGGCCTCCCGGCGCCCGACGAACGACTCTCCGGCCACACCGGCTGGACCCGGGCACACTGGGAGGCCGCCGCCGACCGCCTGCTGGCCTCCGTGGTGCCGTACGCCACGGAGGACTTCGCCCGGTTCCACCTACCGGGCAGGGCGAGCCGGTCGGGGCCGGTGAGCGACGGGCTGGAGGGCTTCGCCCGCACGTTCCTGCTCGCCGCCTTCAGGATCGCCGGAGCGGGCGGCGCGGTGCCGCCCGCGCTGCTGGAGCGCTACGCGAGCGGTCTGGCGGCCGGGACCGACCCGGCCCACCCCTGCGCCTGGCCCGCGCCGGCCGACATGTCCCAGCAGCTCGTCGAGGCGGCCTCGGTGGCGCTGGCGCTGCACGAGACCCGGCCCTGGCTGTTCGACCGGCTGCCGGCGGCCGTACGGGAACGGGTGGTGGCCTGGCTGGCCGGATGCGTCGGGCGGCGCACGCCCGACAACAACTGGGTGATGTTCACGGTGGTCGTCGGGCAGTTCCTGGCCGAGGTGGGCGGGCCCCAAGAACCGGCGGAGATCACCGGCGGGCTGGAGCGGATCGAGGAGTGGTACGCCGGTGACGGCTGGTACTCCGACGGCAGGGGCAAGAACTTCGACCACTACTGCGGCTGGGCGATGCACCTGTACCCGTCGCTGTGGGCGAGGATGGCCGGCGACACCGCCCGCGGGGAACTCTACGCGGCACGGCTGCGCCGCTTCCTCGACCACTACCAGCACTTCTTCGCCGCCGACGGCGGGCCGGTGCACCAGGGACGCTCGCTGACCTACCGGTTCGCCACGGTCGCGCCACTGTGGCTGGGAGCGCTCACCGGCGCCTCGCCCCTTCCGCCCGGCCGTACCCGCCGCATCGCGAGCGGCGTCCTGCGCCACTTCGCCGAGCGCGGCGCACCCGACGAGCGCGGCCTGCTCACGCTGGGCTGGTACGGCCCGTTCCCGCCCGTCGCGCAGGACTACTCGGGACCGGCGTCACCGTACTGGGCGAGCAAGGCGTTCCTGGGCCTGCTGCTGCCGCCCGGGCACCCGGTCTGGACGGATCCCGAGGAGGCCGCGCCCGTCGACCTGGCCGACCAGGCGGTGTCCATGCCCGCGCCCGGCTGGCTGCTGCACGCCACCCGCGCCGACGGCGTCGTACGGCTCGTCAACCACGGCAGCGACCGCGACCGCGTCCAGGACCCGGACGGGCCACCCGACCCGTACTACCTCAAGTTCGCCTACACCAGCCACACCGGGCCCGAGGTGGGGGAGGGGGCGCACGGGGTGGACAACCACCTGGCCGTCGTCGCGCCCGACGGGACGCCCTCCCTCAGGCGGCGCATCGAGCCCCTGTGCGTCTCCGACCGGTTCGCCGCCTCCGCCTACCGGGACGGCCCGGTCCGCGTGGTGACGGCCTCGGTGGTCGACGGCCCGGCGGAGATCAGGATCCACCGGGTCACGGCCCCGGCCGGCCACCGGGTGAGGGACGGCGGCCACGCCCTGGCCGCGGCGACCCCGCCGGAGGTGAGCCAGGAGGACGGGACGGCGCTGGCCCGCCGCCCGGACGGGCTGAGCAGCGCCGTGCTCGCCCTGCACGGCTACACGGGCACGGGTCTGGTGACCTCCCGGGGCACCAACGCCTTCGGCACGCACTCGGCCACGCCGTACGCCGCCGCCGACCACCCCGGCGGCACCGCGGTCTACGTCGGCCTCGTGCACCTGGCGGTGACGCGCGAGCGGCCGCCCGCGCCGGAGGTGAGCGTGCGGGGCGACCTGGTCGTCCTGAGGCTGCCCGGCGGGGAGACGGTGACGGTGCGCATGGACCGCGTCCCCGCCTGCGAACGGCCGGCGCCCCGCGCCTGAGGAACACGACGCACCGGCGGACGGACGGCGTCCCCACGCGCGAACGGCCCGCACCTCACGCCTGGGAACACCGTGAACCGGAAGACGGACGGCGTCCCGCGCCTGGGAACACGGCGGCCCGGCGGGCCGGCTGTTCGCGGCCCGCCGGCCCGCCGGCCCGCCGTGCGCCTCCGGTCTACTGGTTGGCCGCGTGCTCCTTGGCCAGCTCCGCGGCGACCTGGTCACCGCCCGCCTGCCGCCACTGGGTGACGACGTCCTTCCACGCCGACAGCGGCTTGCGCCCGAACGTGACCGCGGTGATCCCGTCCCCGATGATCTGGGTGAGCTGGGCGCCCTTGCTCGCCTCGGTGGGAGAGCGCAGGCCGGTGGCGGGATTGCGGACACTGTCGGGCAGGGTCGCCTTCTGCCACTCGTACACGGACCTGGCCACGTCGGAGTGACCCGGCAGGTAGAGGACGGACGGGGCCGCGCCGAGGAACTTGACGGGCAGGAGCGTGTTGTTCTCCTGGGTGTACAGGTCGGTGGTCGTGACGCCGTCGGCGTCCTTGGTGAAGTGCCGGCCCTCGACGCCGTAGTTGGCCAGCTCGTACTCGCTGGTCCCGAACGGCGCGCTGAGGTAGTCGCAGATGCGCAGCAGCAGCCTGATCCGCTCGGGGGAGGCCTTCTTGAAGGCGACGTAGCCGAAGGTGCCCGGGCTCTGCCAGGGGGTGGGATTCTCCCCGTACGGCCGCCCGAGGTCGAGGTCGAACCGGTCGTTGATCTTCGTGATGAAGCCCAGGTTCACCGACCCGAAGCCGTCGTTGATCGAGGCGACCGTGCCGTTGTGGAAGAAGCTCTGCATGTCGGTGGAGCTGACGGTGAGGCTGTCGGGGTAGTGCGTCCCTGCCTCGGCCAGCTTGCGCATGACCTCCAGGGCCTGCTCGAACTGCGGGGTGGCGATGGTGTGCGAGAACGTGCCGCCCGAGGCCGACCAGGTGTTGGGCGCGCCCAGCGAACCGGCGTGGTAGGTGACGGCGCCCAGGCCGCCGAACAGCGTCTTGAACCAGCCCACGCCCCACTTGCGGTCCCCGGTCAGCTCCTTCATGGCGTCCAGGTACTGCTCGGTCGTCCAGTCCTTGGGGATGCCGGCCGCGTTCATGGCCGAGCGGTTGACGAACAGGCTGTTGGCCGGCTTCGGCCGCTCCAGCGGGACCCCGTAGATCCTGCCGCCGATCCTGCCCATGCCCTGCCAGGCGTAGGTCGGGATGTTGGCGAGGTTGGGGAACCGCCTGACCGCGTCCCCGCCGACGAACTCCGACAGGTCGGCGCAGCGCGCCTGGACGAACTCGGCCGCGTGCGGGAGCGCCAGGTTGTTGAACATGATGATGTCCGGCAGGTCGTCGCCCGCGGCCATCAGCGTGGCCATCTTCTGCGCGTACTCCGGGTCGGGCACGACGGTGACGTTCAGGTCGACGTTGAGCGCCTTGTTGAGCGCCTGCCAGTACTCGTTCCGGCCCACCGGCTTCGGCGGGGCGCCGAACGACACGACCATGGCCCTGACCTCGGAGCCGTCGCCCACGGTGTCGTTCACCGACCGTACGAGCTTCTCGGGGTAGGACAGGTAGAGCGGCTGCACGCCGGAGGCGTCACCGGGAAGGTCCGGAGCCGGCCCTTCGAACGGCACGTAGGCCGGCCAGGGGGTCAGGCTCTTCCCCGCGTTGGAGACGTTCCCGCCTCCCGACGGGCTCCGGCCCGCGCACGCGGACAGCAGGGGTGTGGCGGCCAGGCCGAGCGCGCCGGTGCCGGCCAGGCGCAGCAGGGAACGACGGTCGATGCGGTTGTCCATGGCGGGGGTTCCTCTCCCGGCGTCGCGCCGAAAGGAGTGTTTCTCGTGGGGGGTTCTCAGGACGCGGCCGGGGACGCCCGCCGGGCCCCTCGGGGCGCCGGTCGGGGACGTCGTTCAGGCCTTCAGGGCGCCGGTCAGCACGCCCTTGGCGAAGTAGCGCTGCAGGAACGGGTACACGCACACGATGGGCAGCGTCGCCAGCATGACGACGGCCATCTGGACCGACTGGGGTGAGGTGGCCGCCAGCTCGCCCGAGCTCTCGGCCAGGGACGCCCCTCCGGTGACGTACTGCCGCAGGACGGTGCCGATCGGCCACTTGGTCTGGTCGTTGAAGTAGATGATGGCCTCGAAGAAGCGGTTCCAGTACGCGACCGCGTAGAACAGGCCGATCACCGCGATGACGGCCTTGGACAGCGGGAGGACGACCCTGCGCAGGATCGCCAGCTCGCCGGCGCCGTCCATCCGCGCGGCGTCGAGCAGCTCCTGCGGGATGGCCTGGAAGAATCCGCGCATCACGACCAGGTTGAACACGTTGATCAGGAAGGGCAGGACCAGTGCGGCGTACCGGTCGAACAGCCCGGCGCCCTGCACCACCAGGAACAGCGGCACCATCCCCGGCGGGAACAGGAACGTGAACAGCACCAGCAGCAGCATCGGCTTGCCGCCGTAGACCCGCGGCCTGCTCAGCGTGTAGGCCAGGCCGATGGTGCACGACAGGCTCAGCGCCGTGCCCACCAGGGTGACGCCCGTGCTGACCAGCAGCGCGCGGGTGATGATCCCGCCCTGCAGGATGTCGCTGTAGGCGTCCAGGGAGAACTCCCGCGGCCAGATCACCCAGCCGCCGTTCTCGATGACGTTCTGCGGGCTGGCCAGGCTGGTGGCCAGGACCGTCCACAGCGGGAAGACCACCAGCGCGACCACCACGGCCAGTGCCACGGCCTTGGCGGCGCGCACGGCCGGGCCGGGGCGGCCCTTCCAGGCGGGTGCGGCTGTCGCGCTCCTCATGCCCTGTACACCCCCTGCTCGCCCAGCCGGTGAGCCACCTTGTTGGCGGTGTAGATGAGCACCACGCCGATCAGCCCCTTGAACAGACCGACCGCGGCGGCGTAACCGAAGTCGCCGCCCGCGAAGCCGGTGAAGTAGACGAACGTCTCCAGCACCTCGCCGGTCTCCGGCCCCACCGACTGGCGCTGCAGGAAGAACTGCTCGAACCCGATCGACAGGAACTCGCCCAGCCGCAGCACCAGCAGCAGCACGATCACCGGCCTGATCGCGGGCAGCGTGACGTGCCACAGCCGCCGTCCCCAGCCGGCGCCGTCCAGCGCCGCCGCCTCGTACTGCTGCTCGTCGACCTGCGACAGCGCCGCCAGGAAGATGATCGTGGCCCAGCCGCACTCCTTCCAGACGAGCTGCGCGATCACCAGCGGCCCGTAGGCGTCGGGGTTGCCGATGATCGAGACGCCGCCCGCGCCCAGGTCCGACAGCCAGCCGTTCACCACGCCCGCGCCGCCCAGCATCTGCTGGAAGAGCGCGACGACGATCACCCACGACAGGAAGTGCGGCAGGTAGATCACGCTCTGCACGAACCGCCGGACGGTGTCGCCCACCAGGCTGTTCAGCAGCAGCGCCAGGGCCAGCGGGGCGGGGAAGAAGAACACCAGCTGCAGCGCGGCGATGATCAGCGTGTTCTCCACCGCGTTCCAGAACGCCGGGTCGCCGAACATGCGCTCGAAGTGCGCCAGGCCCACCCACTCGCTGCCCGAGACCCCGAGGAACGGGACGTAGTGCTGGAAGGCCAGGACGTTGCCGAACAGCGCCCCGTAGTGGAAGAACAGGAAGTACGCCAGACCCGGCACCGCGATGGCCAGCAGCACGAGGTCGGTGCGGATGCGCCGCAGGCGACCCGCGACAGGGCCTCCCGCGGGGGAGGGGTCCCGTGCCTTGTCCATGGGTGGGCCGGTGCCACCGGCGTCGCCGCGGACCCGCGTCATGCTCACGTCCAGCGCCCTTCGTGCGGTACCGAGCCGAAACAGAATGTTCATCAACCTAAAACGTTTACATAATCGCGTCAATAGTCCATCGCCCCTCTATCGGGCGGTGAACATCCACGTGCTGACGATGGCCGTCCTCACCGGGAACCGTTGTGGACCGGGCATCCGGCACGTAAGGTGACCCTGTTTGTGGAACCGTTTACATCGGTTCTCACCACCGGCCTACCGAGAGGAGTCCCCTCCGTGCCACGGCGACCCGTCGCGGTCTTCGCCATCGCCCCCTGGGCGTTCGGCGGAGTCTTCCCCGCCGACCTCGTCACCCGATTGCGGCATCTGGTCGACATCGATCCGGCGACGACGTTCACCTCGTTCGAAGGACCGTCCGCCGCCGCGGTCCTGGCGCGGACGGACATCCTGCTCACCGGGTGGGGGTGTCCGCGCGTCGACGCCACCGTGCTGGAGGCGGCGCCCCGGCTGCGGGCCCTCGTACACGCCGCCGGCACCGTCAAGACCTCCGTCGACCCCGTCGTGTTCGAACGCGGGCTGCTGGTGTCCACCGCCGCGGAGGCCAACGCCGTCCCCGTCGCCGACTACACCATGGCCATGCTCGTCCTCGGCGCCAAGCAGGTGTTCGGCCGCGCCAGGCGGTACGCCGCCGCCGTCGAGGGCGGGCCCGCGGACTGGCTGTCGGGTGACGGCACCGGCCTGCACGGCTGCACCGTGGGCGTGATCGGAGCCTCCCGGATCGGCCGTCTGGTGCTGCGCAGGCTACGGGAGTTCGACGTCGAGGTCCTGCTCTACGACCCGTACCTGACCGCCGACGACGCCGACCGTCTCGGTGCCGAGGCGGTCGACATGGACGACCTGTGCCGCCGCAGCCACCTGGTCACCGTGCACGCCCCCGCCCTTCCCGAGACCCGCCACATGCTCGACGGCCGCAGGTTGGACCTGCTGCCCGACGGGGCGACCGTGATCAACACCGCCCGCGGGTCCCTGATCGACACCGAGGCGCTGACACGGGTCTGTGCCACCGGCCGCGTCTCCGCCGTCCTCGACGTCACCGACCCCGAGCCGCTGCCGCCCGGGCACCCGCTCTTCGGCCTGCCCAACGTCCTGATCACCCCGCACCTGGCGGGGGCCCAGGGGCGTGAGATGCGGCGCCTCGGCGAGTTCGCCGTGGCCGAGGTGGGCCGTTTCCTCAACGGCATACCGCTGCTGGGACGGGTGCAGCCGGAGCAGCTTCCCTACATCGCGTGACGACGTGTCCCGGACGGTTCTGCGGCCTCGCCTCCACGGCCTCGGGTCCGGTCAGAGGAGGTCGCCGACGAGGCCGGCGAACTCCTCCGGGCCGACGATCCGCACGCCCAGGCTCTCGGCCTTGGCACGCTTGGAGCCCGCGTTCTCCCCGGCCACCAGCAGGCTGGTCTTCTTCGAGACGCTGGAGGACGCCTTGCCCCCGGCGCGCTCGATCAGCTCGTTCATCTCGTTGCGGGTCAACGCCTCCAGCGCGCCGCTCATCGAACCGGTGACCACCACGGACATCCCGGCCAGCGGCGACGCGGACGCGCCGCCCGCCCCCGGGGCCTCCTGCGCGTCGGAGCCGGAGCCGGAGCCGGGGTCGGCACCGGTGACGGCCGGTGGCCTCCAGCCGGGCTCGGTCATGGTGACCCCGGCCGCCACCAGCTTGTCGATCAGCGGCGCGAGCTCGGCCAGCTCGGCCACCACCGACGGCGCCTTCTTCGGGCCGATGCCCTCCACCACCTCGATCGCCTCGGCGTCGGCCGCGCGGATGGCGTCCATGCTGCCGAAGTGCCGGGCGATGCGGCGGCTCATGGAGCGGCCGGTGCCGCGCACGCCCAGCGCGCAGAACACCCTGCTGAGCGGCTGGGACTTGGCCCGCTCGATGGCGGCCAGCAGGTTGTCGGTGCTGGTGGCGCCCATCCGTTCCAGGCTCAGCAGCTGCTCGCGGGTCAGGAAGAACAGGTCGGCGAAGTCGCCGATCATCCCGGCGTCCAGCATCTGCCGGATGCGCTTCTCGGCCAGGCCCTCGATGTCGAGCTGGTCGCGGCCGGCGGCGTAGCCGATGGAGGCGATGATCCGGCAGGCGCGCCCGCGCACGCACCGCCACCGCTCCTGCGAGGCGTCGATGGCGTCCCCGCAGGTCGGGCAGACCTCCGGGATCGGGATCGGCCGCTCGTCACCGGTGCGCAGGTGCACGACCGGGGCCTCGACGCGCGGGATGACGTCACCGGCCTTGTAGACGGTCACGTGGTCGCCGAGCATCAGTCCGCGGCGGGCGATGTCGGAGGCGTTGTGCAGGGTGGCGTAGGTGACGACGCTGCCGTCCAGCTCGACCGGCTCCAGCACCGCGCGCGGGGCGATGACGCCGGTGCGGCCGGTGTTCCACTCCACGCCGACCAGCCTGGTGATCTTCTCGGTGGCGGGGAGCTTGTAGGCGACCGCCCACCGGGGCGCCCGGGTGCCGAAACCGGCCCGCGCCTGGTCGGCGGCGAGATCACACTTGATCACGATGCCGTCGATGCCGAAGGGCAGGCCGGCGCGCCTGGCCGCGATCTGCTCGACGCGCTCCTGCACCTGCTCCAGGGTGGTGGCGACGATCCCGCCGACCTCGGTGACGGCCGGGGTCCGCACGCCCTGCGCGGCGACCCACGCCATGACCTCGCTGTGCGGCAGCTCACGCAGCCGCGCCGCCCCCTCGGAGTCGTCACCGGGGTGCGGCAGCGCGCCGTAGCCGAAGAACGTCAGCTCGCACACGTACGGCCGGTCCTGGGCGCGCAGCGTGCCCGCGGCGGCGCTGCGCGGGTTGGCGAACGTGGTGCCGTCGTGCGCCTGACGCTTGGCGCACGCCTGCTCGAACTGCTCGGCGGTCATCATCACCTCGCCGCGCAGCTCCACCGTGACCGGCTCGGCCAGCCTGGACGGCAGCCCCACGACGGTGCCGATCGCGTGGCTGACGTCCTCACCCGCGGTGCCGTCACCCCGGGTGACCAGCTGCGCCAGCCGCCCGCCGCGGTAACGCGCGGCGATCGCCAGCCCGTCGAGCTTCGGCTCCACGCTCCACGCCGACACCGGACGGCCCAGCCTGCGCTCCAGCGACGCGGCCCAGTCGGCCAGCTGCTCGGCGCCGAAGACGTTGTCCAGGCTCAGCATCGGCACCGTGTGCGGCACGTCGCCGACCACCGCGCCACCGGCCACCTTGCCCGTCGGCGACTCCGGCAGCACCTCGCCGGGATTCTCGGCCTCGTACGCCTGGATGCCGCGGACCAGCCGGTCGTAGGCGTCGTCGTCCAGCGCGGAGGTGCCGTCGCCGTAGTAGGCCGCGGCGGCGTCCAGGGCGAGCTGGACGGCCTCGGCGTAGGCGGTCTGATCAGCGAGAAGGGTGATCGGGGGCGCGTCGGTCATGACCTCATCATCTCGCCCGGCACCGACAGTTTCCGGCGCGCGGGACGCGGGTCACGCGACCGGCTCCCGGTGCCTCACCGGCACGGCGACCCGGTGCACCCGCCCGGGCCCGGCCTCCTCGCCCGTCCGGGCGAACGGCACCTCCACCGCACCCGGCTCCAACGCCGAGCCGGGCGACCGTGCCGTCGCCGTCGCCCGGACGTCCGGCCGGGTGCGGTGGGTTCTGCCGTCCGGCCGGCCCGAGGGCCGGACGAGCCCCGGCCGGCGGCCGTCAGGTCCGGGTCCCTCCGAACCTGACGGCCGCGCCGGTCAGGGCGGGCCGATCAAGGGCGGGCCGATCAAGGGCGGGCCGATCAAGGGCGGGCCGATCAAGGGCGGGCCGATCAAGGGCGGGCCGATCAAGGGCGGGCCGATCAGAGGAACCGCCACAGGCGGTCGCCGGCGCCGGAGTCGTCGGCCAGCACGACCTGCGCGCCCTGCGCGGTGGACCCGTTGACGCCCAGGACGCGGCCGCCGTTGGCGCACTGGATGCGGAAGGAGCCGTTGGTGCCGTACCGCAGCCGCCAGCGGTGGTCACCGGTGCCGTTGTCGGCCCACTGGACCACCCGGGCGCCCGCGCTCGCCGAGGCGTTCTCGACCCCGAGGACCTTGCCGCTGTTGGAGTTGCGCAGCCTGAGATAGCCGCCCGTGTCGGTCACGGCCGTCCACAGGTGGTCGGCGGTGCCCGTGTCACCCCACTGGACCACCATGCCTCCGTCGGCGGTGGACATGTCCATCACGCCCAGCACCATGCCGCTGGCGACGTTCTGGATGCGGCGCGCGCCGTTGGGCAGGAAACGCCACTGGTTGTCGCCGCTGCCGTTGTCGGCGTCCTGCACGGCCTGCGCGCCCTGGCTCGCGGAGCCGTTCAGGATCGCCAGCAGCTTGCCGCTGTTGACGTTGCGGAGCTTGTGGGTGCCGTCCCCGACGTCCACGATCGTCCACCGGTGGTCGGCGGTGCCCGTGTCGCCCCACTGCAGCACGCGGGCGTTGTCCGTGGTGGCCATGTTCTCCACGCCCAGGACCTTGCCACTGTGGACGTTGCGCAGCTTGACGGCGTTGCCGTCCACGACCAGGACCCAGTCGTGGTCGGCGGTGCCGTTGTCGGCCCACTGCACGGCCAGGCCGCCGTCGGCCGTGGACATGTTCTGGACGCCGAGGACGAGCCCGGTGGCCGCGTTCTGCAGCCGGAAGCTCGCCGTCCCCGTGCCGCCCTGGCCCCCGGTGTTCCAGTAGACGGTGTAGTTGTGGCCGTGGGCGTCCTGGAACGGGATGAGGTTGACGGTCGCGGAGTTGGCCGTCGCCGTGAACGTGAGCGCCGAGGTGCTCGTCCGGGTGACCGAGGCGGGGTTCAGCGTCGGCAGCGCCGACAGCGCGGTGTTGCCGTAGTTGCCCGACAGCACCAGCGGCCCGTAGGTGACCGCCTGGACGTTCGGGTTGTCGTTGGCGGCCTTCATGACCACGCGCATCGGCAGGCGTAGGGTCACGGTGTCGCCCGAGGTCCACGTCCGGGTGATCGTCGCGTACGAGCCGGGCGTGGCGGCGATGTCCTGCTGGGTGCCGTTGACGCTGATCGTGGCGCCGCTCGTCCAGCCGGGGATGCGGACGCGCATCGACCACGTGCTGCCGACGTCGCCGGTGACCTGGAGCGAGACGGTGTCGCTCGCCGGGAAGGAGGTCGTCTGGGTGACCGTGATGCCGCGCCGGCTCCAGTTCAGCACCGACGGGGTGAACAGGTTCACCGTCAGCGTCGTGCCGTTGTGGAAGTAGATGGAGTCCATCAGCTTGGTGTTCACTTCGATGCCGGTGCCCTGGCAGCACCAGAAGGAGTTGTAGTCGGTGCTCCAGGTGCCGCCGCCCCAGGCGGGGCCGACGCCCCGCCGGCCGCCGGGGTTGAGCGGGGTGAAGTAGGTGATGTGCCCGTGGGCGTCGGCCGGGTTCTGCTGGCCGATGAGGTGGTTGATCAGCGCCCCCTCGTAGTAGTCGAAGTAGTCCGCCCGGTTCGGGTCCAGCAGCCACAGCTCCCGCGTCAGCTTCAGCATGTTGTAGGTGTTGCAGGCCTCGGCGGTGTCGCGCGCCAGGTACCCGGCGATGGCGTTGGGCGCCCGGAAGTGCTCGGCCTGGCTGTTGCCCCCGATCACGTAGGTGTGCGCGCCGGTGGTGATGCGCCAGGCGTTGGAGGCGATGTCGCGGTAGCGGGTCGTGCCGGTGGCCTTGTACTCGCGGGCCGCGCCGATCCACTTGGGCACCTGGGTGTTGGCGTGCAGGCCGTTGAGCTGGTCCTGGTTCGCCGCCAGGGGGTTGAACACGGCGTTGTGGTCGAACCGCTGGGCGGCGGTCAGCCAGCGGGCGTTGCCGGTCTGCTGGTACAGGTCGGTCAGGACGGCGTTCATCCCGCCGAACTCGGTGCCCAGCAGGGCCTGCATCTGGGCGGAGGTCAGCCTGCTCGTCCGCCAGTCGACCCAGCCGGCCAGCGCCAGCAGCACGTCGCGGGCCTGGGTGCTCTCCATGTAACGCCACACGTCGAGCAACCCGGCCAGGGTCTTGTGGATGCAGTAGTACGGCACGTTGCCGTTGGTCAGCGTGCGGGCCTCGAGCGCGGTGAAGTCGGACTCGGGGAAGCCGGAGAGGTAGCCGGTGTTGAAGCCGGCGGCGCCGTTGTTGGCCTGGCACTTGGCCAGTTCGGCGACCATGGTGTTGGCCTTGTCGCGGCAGGTGGTGTCACCGGTCACCGCGTACGCCTGGGCCCAGGCGGTCAGGAAGTGCCCCTGCATGTGGCTGCGGAAGGGGAAGCTCGGGGCGTCCCAGCCGCCGTTGGCCGCCGCGCCCTGGGTGGAGAGCCGGTGGTTGGCGCGGAAGACGTACATCAGCCGGTTGACGTCGACGAACCGCAGGTAGGACAGGGTGCGGTTCTGGTTGTCCAGCCAGCGGCCGGAGGTCAGGCGCACCTGTCCGAACTCGAACGGGTACGCGGACACGCCGATGTCGGCGCGGACGGGGGCGATCTCCGCGAAGGCGGGCGCGGTGCCGGAGAGCTGACCGGTGGCGGTCGCGGCGGCGGTGATGCCCGCGGCCTGGAGAAGCCGGCGTCGGCTGAGGGGTGACATGTGGACTCCAAGAGGGTGGAGGGTCGGATCGTGCTGCCGGTCCCGCCGGCGGGGCGGAGCCGGGGTGGTCCCGGCCGCCGCCCGCGCCGTGGCGCGGGCGGCGGCCGCCGTACCGGATCGGCGGCGAAGGCCAGGTGAGCCGCCGGCCTCCGCCGCCGTGTGCGGGGACACGGCGGCGGAAGGGCTCCGGGGGTTCACGCGGTACGGGGAACCGGACCGTGGGGGGTCGTGATCAGGTGCGGTTCCAGCGCTGGTTGGTACCGCCGTTACAGGTCCAGATCTGGAGCTTGACGCCGTTGGCGGTGGAGTTGCCGGGCACGTCCAGGCACTTGTTCGAACCGAGGGCGGTGATGGTGCCATCGGAGTTGAAGCGCCACTTCTGGTTGTTCTGCCCGTTGCAGTCCCAGATGAGGACGCCCGTGCCGTCGGCGGTGCCGTTGTTGTTGACGTCCAGGCACTTGTTGCCGTAGACCCGCAGCTCACCGGCGGCCGTGGAGGTCCACTGCTGGTTGCTCTGGCCGTTGCAGTCCCAGATGTTCACCAGGGTGCCGTTGGCCTGGGAGGCTCCGGTCACGTCGAGGCACCGGCCCGACCCCACCCCCTGGATGCGGGACGTGGACGGGGAGACCGTGGGGGTGGGCGTGGGGTCGGGGCCGGGCTTGCCGCCGCTGACCCGGAACACGACGGTGCCGTGCGACGGGACGCTCGCCGAGATGCTCCCGCTGGTCGTGGTGACCGCGTTGGTCCAGGCGTCGCGCAGGTTGAAGGAGTTGCCGACCAGGCCGATGGCGGCCGCGGTGGTGCTGATCGTGGTCGTGCTGCCGCCCTGGTTGAACAGGGCGACCGCGACGTCGCCGTTGCTCAGCCGCTTGGCCAGGACGCGGCGCGTTCCGTCGTTGCTGACCTGGGTGGCCTGCAGGCCGAGCGTGTCCTGGTTGATGGCGATCAGGTTCTGGTTCTTCAGGATCGTGGTGGTCGCGCTGTCCATGTTCCGGACGTCGTTCCCGGCGATCAGCGGCGAGGCCATCATGGCCCACAGCGCGAAGTGGCTGCGCATCTCGGTGTCGGTCATGCCGCCGCGGCCGACCTCCATCATGTCGGGGTCGTTGAACTGGCCGGGCTTGGCGTACGAGGCCAGCGGGACGGTGACGTTGACGATGTTCTGGATGCCCATCGGGTAGCCGTTGGTCTGGCCGGTGTCCCACTTGTTGGTGATGTCCTCGGTGGTCCGCCAGATGTTGGCGATGTCGCCCCAGTTGCGTTGCGGGCCGGTCTTCTCGTGGATGCTGTTGGGGTTGATGCTGTAGAGGATCGGCCGTCCGGTCGCGGCCAGGGCGTCGCGCATCTTGGCGAAGATGCGCACCTGGTCGTTGATGGTGCCGGTGGGGGAGCACCAGTCGTGCTTCAGGTAGTCGACGCCCCAGGCGGCGAACTGCCGGGCGTCCTGGACCTCGTGGTTGAGGCTGCCGGTCGCGCCCGGGTAGGAGTTGAAGTACTGGGCGCAGGTCTTGTCCAGGGGGGCCTGGTAGATGCCGAACTTCAGCCCCCGGGCGTGCAGGTAGTCACCGAGCGCCTTCATGCCGCTGGGGAACCGTGACAGGTTGGGCTGGAGGTTGCCGGCGGAGTCGCGGTTGGGGTCCATCCAGCAGTCGTCGACGACGACGTACTGGTATCCCAGGTCGCGCATGCCGTTGCTGACCAGGGCGTCGGCCGTCTGCTTGATCAGGGTCTCGTTGATGTTGCAGCCGAAGGTGTTCCAGGTGTTCCACCCCATCGGCGGGGTCCGGCCCACGCCGTTCTCCAGCGCCTGCGCCTGGGTGGCGGGGGTGAGCGCCATGGTCAGCGCCGTCAGGGCCAGCAGTGCACGTGCTCGGTGTCTTCTCATCGATGTCACTCCTAGCGATGGTCAGGTTCGGGGGATCGCGGGGTGGTCGCGCCGCCGGTGATGAGGCCGGCGGCCGGCCGTGGCCGTGTGCGCCCGGGAGACCGGACCTGGGGGGTCGGGTGTCGGTCACCGAAAATTGTTATCGCTAACATTCGAAGTTCGAGGTTTTCATGGCCTGCTCCTGAGGGGGGTGATGTCGCGGAGTACATACGACCGGCCGGTCGGCGTCAACGAGCCGTGATCCCCGTCGGCCCGGCCGCCGCCCCCTGCAAGCTCCGCTGCCTGGCCATTCGTCCGGAGCGGGCTCAGGTGGCGACGCCCGGAAAGATGAAAGTTTCACAGAAGTTACGCCGTCACGTCCGTAAGCTTCGGGGTGAATCCGTCCGATGTCCGCGGCCGGGCCGCCGGGAGGGGCGGGCTCCCTCCCGGCCGGCCCCGGACGTCCGCCGGATCGACGACCGCTCCGCCCCTCGGAGAAGGCGCCCGCGACGGCCGGGAGCAGCGGGAACGACCGCGACCGGGAGGACGCGGCACCCCGGCGTCCTCCCGGCGCGAGCCCTGCACCGGCCGCGACGGTGTTAACGCGAACAGTGATGCGCGGGTGCCGGGCCGTCCCGGAGCACGACGCGCACACCGGGATGTCCTTCACCACGGCCGGTGGCCTGCGGCGAAGCGCACGCGGATCGGGTCCGGCGGGTGGCCGGCCGTCATACGCCCGTGACGGTCCACTGGTTGTTGGTGTTGCCGTTCGGGGCCCACATGGCCATGGTGGAACCGGCGGTGGCGTTGCCCATGCCGTCGAGGGCCGTGCCGGTTCCGCGGTTGACGATCTGGTGGCGGCCGTTGCCCACGTCGGCCAGGCGCCACTGCTGGTTGTTGCCGCCGCCCCAGGCCGCCTGCCGGGAGACGGCGCCGTTGGCGGCGTTGCCCCAGCTGTCGATGACCATGCCGTTGGTGCGGTTGACGATGCGGTACCAGCCGCCGCCCAGATCGACGAGCTGCCACTGCAGATTGGTGCTGCCGTCGTAGTTCCACTGCTTGAGGTTCGACCCGGAGGCGACGTTGCCGCCGCTGTCCAGGGCCAGGCCCGTGGTGCCGTTGGTGATCCGCACGTAGGTGGGCTGCGGCGCGCCGGTCCCGGTCAGCCGGTACGTGCGGCCCGCCTGGCCGGTCAGCGCGACGACGTCGGCCTCGGGCTTGGTGACGGCGACGGCGGCGCCGCTCGCGACGTCGACCACCTGGTGGGTGCCGGTGAAGATCCGGTTGCGGACGTTGACGGTCCCGTCACGGTCGAACCTGACGAGGATCTCGGTGGCCGCGCCGGAACTCCACGTCGTGTCCACGGTGTAGCCGCCACGCCCCCGCAGGCCCCGCACCTTCCCGGCCGGCCAGGCGGACGGCAGCGCCGGGAGCACGTGCAGCTCGCCGTTGTGGCTGTGCAGGAGCATCTCCGCGATACCGGAGGTGGCGCCGAAGTTGCCGTCGATCTGGAACGGCGGGTGCAGGTCGAACATGTTCGGCGCGAGCCGGGCCGTCGTCACCAGCAGGCGGATCAGGGTGTGCGCGCGGGCGCCCTCCTCCATCCGCGCCCAGTAGTTGATCTTCCAGGCGAGCGACCAGCCGGTCCCGTCGTCGCCGCGCAGCTCCAGGGTCCGCCGCGCGGCGTTGTAAAGGGCGGGGGTGCCGCGCTTGGTGATCTGGTTGCCGGGGTGCAGGCCGTACAGGTGGGAGATGTGCCGGTGGGCGGGCTCGGTCTCGATCCAGTCGTACAGCCACTCCTGGATGTTGCCGCGCGAGCCGGTCTTCATCGGGGGGAGCCGGTCCCGGGTGACCAGGACCCGCGTCCTGAAGTCGGCGTCGACCCCGAGCACCTGGGCGGCCTTGGCGCAGCCGTTGAACAGGTCGCGCAGGATCTGGTTGTCCATCGTGGGGCCGGCGCAGACGCTGACGCCGTTGTGGTGGGCCAGCTCCGGGGAGTTCGACGGGTTCGTGACCAGGAACCCGAGGCTCGGTTCCTGCACGAGGGTGTCGAGGAAGAACTGCGCGGCGCCCTTCATCGCCGGGTAGTACTGCCGCAGGAACTCGACGTCGCCGGTGAAGGTGTAGTGCTCCCAGATCAGGGTGGCCAGCCACGCGCCGCCGGTCTGCCACATGCCCCAGAACGCGCCGTCGACGACGGAGCTGCCCCGCCACGCGTCGGTGTTGTGGTGGGTCACCCAGCCGCCGGCGTTGTACTGGACCTGGGCCGTGCGGGCGCCGGTGACCGTGAGGTCGCCGATCATCCTGAACACCGGCTCGAAGCACTCCGACAGGTTCGTCGTGTCGGCCGGCCAGTAGTTCATCGGCAGGTTGGCGTTGACGGTGTACTTCGAGTCCCAGGACGGCGCCAGCGAGTCGTTCCAGATGCCCTGCAGGTTGGCCGGCTGGGTGCCGGGCCGGGAGGAGGAGATCAGCAGGTACCGGCCGAACTGGAACAGCAGCACCGAGAACTGCGGGTCGTTGACGCTGTTGTGCTGCGCGATCCGCACGTCGGTCGGCTGGTCGGCCGCCGGGGTGCGGCCCAGGTCGAGCGTCGTGCGCCCGAACAGCCGCTGGTAGTCGGCCACGTGCCGGTCGCGCAGTTCGGTGTGGCTCCTGGCGGCGGCGGCGCTCAGATGCTGCCGGGCGATGCCCTGGTGGTCGCCGCCGACGTCGCGGAAGGTGCGGTAGCCGGAGCCGATGGAGATCAGCACCGTCACGCTGTTCGCGGACGTCACCTGCAGCGTGCCGCCGGAGCTGCTGACGGTGCCGCCCTCGGCCACGGCCCGGGCCAGGCCCGTGAAGCGGACCGCGCCGGTCTTGCCCTCCATGGTGCCCGAGACGCCGCCGAGCGCCACCGTCGTGGAGTCCGGGCTGGACCGCGTCGTCTGCTGGGGGCTGTCGAACGTCGCGGAGAACGAGATCGAGCCGGGCCTGTCGGCGGTCAGGCGCATGACGATCACCTGGTCCGGTGCGCTCGCGAACGTCTCGCGCTGGTGGCGCACGCCGTTCTTCAGGTACGACACCGTCGTGGTGGCCGTGGTCAGGTCCAGGTAGCGGTTGTACTCCGAGACCCCGGAGGCGTTGCCGAAGGCGAGCCGCAGGTTGCCGACGGTCTGGTAGGCCAGCTGGCCCGCCGGGCTGCCGAGCATGTTCTGGTCGATCAGGGTCTGGGCCTGGGCCCACTGGTTCTGGAAGACCAGCTGCCTGATCTGCCCGAGCGCGCCCGCGCCCCGGGGGTTGCTCTGGTCGTAGGGGCCACCGGCCCAGACGGTGTCCTCGTTGAGCTGCAGCCGCTCGGTGTCGACGTTGCCGAACACCATGGCGCCCAGGCGGCCGTTGCCGATCGGGAGCGCGCGCAGCCATTCGGTGCCGGCGCTCTCGTCGTACCACAGGGCCAGGTCGCCGGCGGCTCTGACCGCCGGAGGGGGCGCCGAGGCGGCCCGTGCGGCCGCCGTCCACTGCAGCGGTAACAGCAGGGCCCCGGCTCCGGCCGTTCCGATCTGCATCAGTCGCCTGCGTGACAGGTGGTTCTCGTCGGACATGTCGTTCCCATCGGTAGGGGGTGTGGCGCTTGGAAGTGCCAGGGCGGAGGAACGGGAGGGGGTGATCGAGAGGGGTTATTCCTGGACCTTGCCTCCGGTCAGCCGGGACAGGATGAGGGCGATGAGGATGATGGCGCCGTTGAGGGCCTGAATCCACTGGGCGGGCACACCCGCCAGGGTGAGGACGTTCTGGATCATGTAGAGGAGCAGGATGCCGGTGAACGCGCCGAACACGGTGCCCTTGCCGCCGTTGAGGCTGACGCCTCCGATGACGGCCGCGGCGAACACGGTGAAGATGGCGCCGTCGCCCTGACCGGCGGCCACCGAGGCGAGGCGTCCCGACAGCAGCAGGCCGCCGAGGGCGGCGAGCAGGCTCGCGCCCACCAGGGCGGTCCACAGCACCCGGCCGGTACGGATGCCGGCGGCCTTGGCCGCGTCCACGTTGCCGCCGATGGCGTACAGGGCGCGGCCGTAGCGGGTGAAGCCGAGCAGTACGACGCCGGAGGCGAACAGCAGCAGGCACAGCCAGATCGAGGCGGGCACGCCGAGCCACAGGGCCGAGCCGAGGTAGAGCATCGACGGCGGCAGGTTGAAGAAGGTCTGGCCGCCGGAGACGCCGGTGAGCAGGCCGCGCAGCACGATCAGCATGCCGAGGGTGACGATGAAGCCGTTGAGCCCGAACCGCACGATCAGCAGGGCGTTGATCGCGCCGATCAGCGCGCCGACGGCCAGGGTGACCGGGATCGCCCAGGCGCCCGGCAGCACGCCCATCCCGGCGCCCGAGCCGACGGCCACGGTCAGCCAGGCGGCCACGCCCGGCGCGAGACCGAAGGTCGACTCCAGCGAGAGGTCCATCCTGCCGGCGACCAGGACGATCGTCTGTGCCATCACCAGCAGCGATATCTCCGACATGGTCTGCAGGATGTTGATCAGGTTGTCGGGCTGCAGGAAGATCGGGTGGACGATCCGGCCGACGACCGCGATCACGACGATCGCGGGGATCAGCGCGAAGTCGCGCAGCCCGGCCGGCCGCACCCGTGGCCGTTCCCGCCGGGGGGCGGCGCCCTCCGGGGCGGGCGTGAGGGTCTTCTCAGACATCGCGGGCATCCGTGGCATCCGTGGCATCCGGGGCATCGAGGACATCCGGGGCGTCGGGGGCGTCGGGGGCGTCGGGGGCGTCGGGGGCGTCGAGCCGGACTCCTTCCATGGCCGCCACCACGTCGTGGTCGTGCCATCCCGCGGCCATCTCCGTGACGAGGCGGCCCTGGAACATCACCAGCAGGCGGTCGCACAGCCGCAGGTCGTCGAGCTCGTCGGAGGCGATCAGCACGCCGCTTCCCCCGGCGGCCGTCTCCTCGACCTTGCCCAGCAGGAACTCCTTGGACTTCACGTCCACCCCGGCGGTGGGAGTGATCAGCACGAGCAGCCGGGGGTCGGAGGCCAGTGCCCTGGCCATGACGACCTTCTGCTGGTTGCCGCCGGACAGGCCCGTCACGGGCAGGCCGGGACCGGGGGTCTTGATCGCCAGGTTGGTGATCAGGGTCATGGCCAGCCGGTCACGCCGCCGGCCGCTGATCAGGCCGGCCTCGCCGAGCCGTTCGGGCACGGTCATGGTGGCGTTGTCGGCGATCGACATCATCGGGACGAACCCCTGGTGGTGCCGGTCGCGGGGGACGAAGCCGACACCCGCGGCGAGCGCGTCGGGCACGCTGCCGGGACGGGGACGACGGCCGGCGACCTCGATCGCGCCCGAGTCGGCCGCGCGCAGCCCGGCGACGGTCTCGGCCAGCTCGGTCCGGCCGCTGGCCGCCGCGCCCGCCAGGCCGACGATCTCACCGGCCCGGACGTGCAGGTCGACCTCCCGGTAGGCGTCGCCGTACGACAGGCCCCGCACGCCGAGCACCTCGCCGGCGTCGGCGGGCACGGACGCCCGGGGGAGCGCGGCGGCCAGGCCGGTGGCCTCTCCCGCCATCGCGGCCACCAGCTCGGCGTGGGTCAGGTCGGCCACCGCGGTGGTCAGGATGTGCCGGGCGTCGCGGAAGACCGTGACCGTGTCGCAGATCTCGTAGATCTCCTGCAGGTGGTGGCTGATGAACAGGAAGGTGACCCCCTGTTCCTGCAGGGCGCGGATGCGGGTGAACAGCCGGGCGATGGCGGCGGCGTCGAGCTGGGCGGTCGGCTCGTCGAGGATGATGAACCGGGCGCCGAAGGACAGCGCACGGGCGATCTCCACGAACTGCCGCTGCTCGACGTCCAGCTCGCCGGCCGGCAGGCGTACGTCGACGTCCACCGACCAGCCGGCGAGCAGCGCGGCCGCCTTGCGCCGCAGCGCGCCCCAGCGGACCAGCCCGAACCGGTTCAGGTCGTGGCGGTGCAGGTAGAGGTTCTCCGCCACGGTCAGCTCGGGGATGATCGTGGACTTCTGGTAGACGCAGGCCACCCGCCGCCGCCAGGCGTCGCGGTCGGCCGGGCGCGGGGCGGGTTCGCCGCCGAACCGCACCTCGCCCTCGTCGGGGGACGTCAGGCCGGTGAGGATCGACACCAGGGTGGACTTCCCGGCCCCGTTGCGGCCGACCAGGGCGTGGGTCCGGCCGGGCATGACGTGGATCCCGGCGCGGTCCAGCGCGACGGTCTCGCCGTACCGTTTGGTGACGCCCGCCGCCTCGACGACGGGGGCGGGCGCCTGGTCAGCCGCCAAGGGTGTTGCCCCACAGCGAGGCGTCGTCCGCCTTGACGCTCGGGACGCCGCCGTAGGTGCCGCCGTCGGCGGTGACCAGGGGAGCGGAGAGCTGGTCCTCCAGCAGGCCAGGACGCACCTGGACGATGGTGCTGTCGTGGTCGGTGGGGCCGGGCTCGAACGTCTTCCCCTCGATGGCGGCCTTGGTGTACTGCAGCGCGTACCTGGCGTACTGGTCGGCCGGTTGTGAGACGGTGGCGTCGATGGTGCCGGCGGCGATCTCCTTCAGTTCCTGGGGGATGCCGTCGTTGGAGATGACGAAGACGTGCTCGGGGTCGGACGGCGGGACCAGCAGGCCGCGCTGCCTGAGCACCTGGAGGGTGCCCGCCAGGGCGAAGCTGGACTGCATGTAGACGCCCCTGATGTCGGGGTTGGCGGTGAGCTGCGTCTGCAGTTTCTGCGAGGCGACGGCGCCGTCCCAGTTGGTGGCCTCGCCGAACACCGTGATGCCGGGGTAGTCGGCCTTCATGCACTCGTTGAACGCCTCGGTGCGGTCGCGGCCGTTGATGGAGGCCAGGTCGCCCTGGAGCATCACGACCTTGCCCTTGCCGGACAGCTTCTCGCCGAGGAACGTGCACGCCTTCCGGCCGTAGGCCCGGTTGTCGGCGCGCACCACCATGTAGGCGTCGCCCTGCTCGGGGCGGGTGTCGACCATGACGACGGGGATCTTCTTGGCGGTGAGCTGCTGGAGGGTGGGGGCCACGGCGGCGGTGTCCTGCGGCGCCAGCACGAGGCCCTTGACGCCCTGGCCGATGAGGCTCTGCACGTTGGCGGTGAGCGTGGAGATGTCGTTCTGGGAGTTGGTGGTCTTCAGCTCCAGGCCGTTCTCGGTGCCGAACCGGGGGACGTACGTGATGAAGGAGTTCCAGAAGTCGGTGTCGGAGCGGGGGTAGTCCACCCCGACGACCGGCTTGCCGCCCGCCGGGGCGGCCGCCGTGCCGCCGGTGCCGCTGCCGGTGTCGCCCCCGCAGGCGCCGGTCAGCCCGGCCGCCAGGGCGGCGGCCGCTCCCAGGGCGAGTCCTCGTCTCATGGTCGTTCCTTTCCTGTGCTCGGTCGCAGCCGAAGGCCGTGCATGCCGCCGTCCACGGCCAGGTCGGTGCCGGTGGTCGAGCCGGCGAGCGGGCTCGCCAGGTACGCGATGGCCTCGGCCACCTCGTCCGCCGAGACCAGGCGGCCCATCGGCTGCCGGGCGGAGAGCGCCCGGCGCTCCTCCTCGGGGTCGGCGGCGGCCTCCAGCAACCGGTTCACCCACGGGGTGTCGGCGGTGCCGGGGTTGACGCAGTTGACGCGGACGCCGTCGGCGACCAGGTCGGCCGCCATGGCCCGCGTCATGGACAGCACCGCGCCCTTGGTGGAGGAGTACAGGACGCGCTGCGGCAGCCCGGCGGTCGCCGCGATGGAGCAGGTGTTCACGATCGCCGCGGCCCGTGAGGCCCGCAGGTACGGCAGCGCCGCCCTGGCCACCCGGACCATGCCGAACACGTTGACGTCGAAGACCCGGCGCCATTCGTCGTCGTCGTTGTCCTCGATCCCGCCCTGGGCGCCGATCCCCGCGTTGTTCACCAGGACGTCGATGCCGCCGAGCCGGTCCGCGGCCTCGGCCACGGCGGCCCGCACCGACGCGTCGTCGGTCACGTCGGCCCGCACCCCGAGCAGGGGCTCGGGCACGCCGGGGACGCCATCGGGGGCACCGGGGGCGCCGGGGACGTCGGGGAACAGGTCGAGGCAGGCCACGCGGGCCCCGCGCGCGGCCAGCAGGGTGGCGGTGGCCAGGCCGATGCCGGAGGCACCGCCGGTGACGACGGCGGTGAGCCCGTCGAAGGTGCCCATCACGCGACCTCCCCGGTCCTGGCGGTCGTGGCACCGGCCGTGGCGGTGACAGGGGCCGTGGCAGTGACGGTGGCCGCGTCGGCGGTCCACCGGGGGCCGTGCGGGTAGGCGTACTCGGCGCGCGACGCCGGGTGCATCTCGCCGCCTCCTCCCGGTTCGAGGGGTGCGACGTACCGGCCGTCCGCGATCACCACCGGGTCGGTGAAGTGCTCGTGCAGGTGGTCGATGTACTCGATGACGCGGTCCTCGGTGGTGCCGCTGACGGCCACGTAGTCGAACATCGCCAGGTGCTGGACCATCTCGCACAGGCCGACGCCGCCCGCGTGCGGGCACACCGGCACCCCGAACCTGGCGGCCAGCAGCAGGATGGCGATGTTCTCGCCGACCCCGGCGACCCTGGCCGCGTCGAGCTGCAGGACGTCGATCGCGCCCGCCTGCAGGAACTGCTTGAACATCACCCGGTTGTGGGCGTGCTCGCCGGTGGCGACCTTGACGGGCGCGACCCGCTCGCGGACGGCGGCGTGACCGAGCACGTCGTCGGGGGAGGTGGGCTCCTCGATCCAGTACAGGTCGAACTCGGCGAGCGGGGCCAGGCGTTCGATCGCCTGGCCGACGCCCCACGCCTGGTTGGCGTCCACGGCGATGCGCACGTCGGGGCCGACCGCCTCGCGGGCCAGCCGCACGCGCCGCACGTCCTCGGCCGGATCGGCGCCGACCTTCAGCTTGATGAGGCGGAACCCGTCGGCCACCGCCTCCTTGGCCAGCCGGACCAGCTTGTCGTCGGTGTAGCCGAGCCAGCCGGGGGTGGTGGTGTAGGCCGGGTAGCCCTCGGCGAGCAGGCGCGCGCGGCGCCCGGCGCGGCCCGGCTCGGCGTCGCGCAGGATGGCCAGCGCCTCCTGCCGGGTGAGCGCGTCCTCCAGGTAGCGGAAGTCGACGACGTCGACGATCTCCTCGGGCGACAGCTCCGACAGCAGCCGCCACAGCGGCTTGCCCGCCCTGCGCGCGCGAAGGTCCCACAGGGCGTTGAGCACGGCCCCGGCCGCCATGTGGACGACGCCCTTCTCCGGGCCGAGCCAGCGCAGCTGGCTGTCGCCGGTGAGCCGGCGCGACATCCCGCCGAGGTCGCCGAGCACCTCGGCCACCGGCCGTCCGGTGACCAGCGGCGCCAGCGACTCCACGGCGGTGACGGCGATCTCGTTGCCGCGCCCGACGGTGAAGGCGAGCGCGTGCCCTTCCTGCCCGCCGCCGGTCCGCACGATCACGTAGGCGGCGGAGTAGTCGGGCTCGGGGTTCATGGCGTCGGAACCGTCGAGGTGGCGAGAGGTGGGGAACCGGATGTCGTGGGCCTCGACCGCGGTGATCAGCTCCGTCACGGTGCTCCGTTCCGGCGATGGGTGCGCACGAAGGCATACCTCCAGCGAATGTTTCCGGATGATGAAGAAATTTTCATCACATGGACATGGGATGTCTTTGTAATCCTCCGCATGCGACGTGTCCAGACCCTCCAGCGAAATACCGCAAATATGATGAATCATCTGAATATTTCAGGCCCTGCCGCGTCGACGCGTCCCATGTCCGCCCTTGCGGTGAGCCGGCCTCTCGCGCGAACATGGGATGTCTGTTATGTTCCCGCGGTGACCCGAGTACCGATCGAGCGTCCTCGCGACCGGAGGTCGTGCCCATGTCCCTGACCGACGAGGCGATCTCCCGCATCCGGGCGCTCGTCCGGTCGGGCGACCTTCCCCCCGGGGCGCGCCTCCCCCCCGAGCACCAGCTCGCCGCCCTGCTCGGGGTCTCCCGCAACCCGTTGCGCGAGGCGGTCAAGGCGCTGGTCGTGGCCCGGGTGCTCGACGTACGGCGGGGCGACGGCACCTACGTGACCAGCCTGGAGCCGCGGTTGCTGCTGGAGGGGCTGGGGCTGGCCGTCGAGCTGCTGCGCGACGACACCCTGCTGGAGATCGTCCAGGTGCGGCGGATGCTGGAACCCGCGGCGACCGCGCTGGCCGCGTCCCTGATCTCCGCCGGACAGCTCGCCGAGGTCGGCGAGCACCTGGCCGCGATGCGCGCGGCCAGCGACGACGTGGAGAAACTGAACCACCATGACGCCGCCTTCCACCGCGCCGTGGTGCGGGCGACCGGCAACGAGACGCTCTCCACCCTGCTGGACGGGATCTCCGGCCGTACCCTGCGGATGCGGGTGTGGCGCGGCACGGTCGAGGCCGGCAGCTCGCACAAGACCATCGCCGAGCACGAGGCGATCTACAACGCCCTGGCCGCCGGTGACGCGACGCTCGCCCAGGCGGCGGCGCTGGTGCACATCGGCACGACCGAGACGTGGCTCCGCTCGGTGCTCGAGAACGTGGAGGGCTCCCCGGCCGACGGCGACCCGGCCCCGGCCGGTACCGGGATCACCGACGGGCTCTGGCCGGAGCCCGCCGACCAGGAGACGCGATGAGGATCCGCGAGGCCGTACGGGGCCGTTCACGGCCCTGCGCACCGGGCCGGAGGGACTCACCTCGGCGGCCGGCGCCGGCCGTCCACGACCAGTGGGGTGAGGAGGCGCTGCTGCGCGACGTGACCGTTGTCGGCCACCCCGGTGTCGGTCACCGCCAGCAGCCTCCGTCCGGCGTGTTCCGGCCGGACGCCGGGGCCGTCGGCCGTCAGGGTGGCCGGCCGGCGGGTGATCCCCCCGATGGCGTCCTCGTCGATCGTGAGGCCGAGACCGGGCGAGTCCCCGAGGAGGAACGCGCCGCCCTCGACGCTCAGGTCGGCGGACACCCCCACCGGAGGCCGCAGGTCCTGCAGCTCGCTGACCATGTGGTTGGGCACCGACGTCGCGGCGTGCAGCAGGCCGACCGGGATGTTGCCGATGGGGCTGACCGGCAGGTCGTGGGCGTGCGCCAGGGCGGACACCCGCAGGAAGTGGGTGACCCCCCAGACCGCGGCCGTCTGGACGATGTCGACGGCCCCCGCGGCCAGCAGCGGGCGGTACTGCTCCAGCCCGGTGAGGTTCTCCCCGGTGGCGACCGAGGCGCGGATCCCGCGGCCGACGACGGCCAGCCCCTCGGCGTCCCAGCGCCGGACGGGCTCCTCGATCCAGATGACGTCCAGGGTGCGCTCGAGCTCGTGGACGTGCCGGATCGCCTGCTTGCGCGACCAGGCCTCGTTCACGTCGAGCATCAGGCCCGGCCGCGTCCCGCGTGAGGCCTCGGCCAGGACCTCCTGGACCAGCGTCAGGCGGTGCCGGTCCCGCTCGATGTCGAGGCCACCCTTGATCTTGGCCGCCCGCAGGCCGTGCCGGGCGTAGACCTCGTACGCCGAGACGAGCTCGTCGTCGGTGAGGCCGAAGTCCAGGCCGGAGGCGTAGGCGGGGACCCGCCTGTCGCGCCCGCCCAGCAGGCGCCAGAGCGGTTCACCGGCCGCCTTCGCCTTGATGTCCCACAGGGCGGTGTCGAGCGCGCCGATGGTCCCGAACACCGCGCCCGCGTGACCCGCCTTGAAGGTCTGCCGCAGCATGCGGTCGTACAGCGCCGTGACGCCGCGCGGGTCCTCGCCCTCGATGGCGGCGAAGAGACCGTCGAGCTCCACGTGCGGCCCGATGCCGGCGCCGGTGATCCCCTCGTCGGTGTCCACCAGGATGATCGAGATCGGAACGGTCCCGTCGGCGTAGACGCCGTTGGCGTCACCGACCGGACGGCCCCATTCCTGGACGGTCGTCAACGTGCGATACCCCGAGATTCGCATGTCAGCCCTTCGTGGAACCGGCGGTGACACCGTCGGCGATCTGGCGTTGGAGAAAGAGGTAGACGATCAGGACCGGTACGGCGGCGATCAGGACCCCCGAGGCGAAGGTGGGGATGTCGTCGGAGTACTGCCCGCGCAACGAGGTGACCCCGACCATGAGGGTGCGGTGGTCGGCCGACGGCATCATCAGCAGGGAGATGAGGACGTCGTTCCAGCAGAACAGCGCGTCGAGGATGCCGACCGACAACAGGGCCGGGGTGCCCATCGGCAGCATGATCCGCCGATAGACGCCGTACGTCGTGTTCCCGTCGATCCTCGCCGCGTCGACGATCTCCCCCGGAACGGTCTTGTAGTAACTCGTCATCAGGAAGATCGTGAACGGCAGGAACTGCGCGACGTAGGCCAGGATCAGTCCCGGGTAGGTGTCGATGAGGCCGGTGTCCGCCATGACCCTGGCGAGCGGCACCATGATCACCTGGAACGGGATGAACAGCGCCGCGAGACAGCCCAGGAAGAGCGCCTTGGAGCCGCGGAAGCGCAGCTGGCTCAGCGCGAAGCCCGCCATCGACCCCAGCAGCAGCAGGACGGCCACCGAGATCGTCACCACGACGAGCGAGTTGGCGAAGTAGCGCGCCATGCCGACGCTGGTCCACGCGGTGACGATGTTGTCCCACTGCAGGGAGGTCGTCGGGGAGAACCGGTCGAGGACGTACTCGCGCCGGGTCTTCATGGCGACGTTGGTGGTGAACACCAGGGGATAGATCGTCGCCAGCGCGAGGAGCGCCATCGGGACGGCGACCACCCACCTGGTCAGGCGGCTGGCGGACATCAGTCCTCCCTTCCGGAACGGCGGAGCACGCTGATCTGCATGAGTCCCACCACGAGCATGACGAGGAACAGGACCGTCGACGCGGCCGAGGCGAGCGCGGGGCGGTTCATCTGTCCCTGCTGGATCCAGACGTAGTACTCCGGCAGGTAGGTGGACCCCTCGGGCCCGCCGCTGGTCATGACGTACAGCAGGCCGAACATGGACGTCAGCATCCCGATCATCGTGGTCACGAAGACGAACTGGATGGTGCGGGTCAGACCCGGGATGATCACGTGCCGGATGATCTGGGGGAGCGACGCGCCGTCCACCCGGGCCGCGTCCAGGAGCGCGGGGTCCAGGGTGGCGAACCCGGCGAGGAACACCACCAGGGACATCCCGAAGGTCGCCCAGATGTGCACGCCGACGACCGCGAACATGGCGACGCCGGGGTCGCCGAGCCAGTCGACCGGGCCGGCGCCGACCGCCGCGAGGGCGGTGTTCAGCGGGCCGTCGAAGGCGAGCATGAGGTTGAAGATCGCACCGATGATCACCGGTGAGAGCACGGCCGGGAAGAAGTAGACGCCGCGGAAGACCCGGTGCCCGGGCACCCGCAGGTAGACGAACGTCGCGAGCAGCCCCGGGACGGCCACCGCCACGGGAAGCAGCAGCACCAGCAGCCCGACGTTGCGCAGCGCGCTCTGGAACGTCGCGTCCTGGAACATCTCCAGGTAGTTGTCGAGGCCGACCATCGTCCCGTTGCGCTCGCCGTCTCCCGTGAAGGAGAAGTTGACGCCCAGCAGCAGCGGCCACAACCGCAGCGCGACGATGATCAGCAGGGCCGGGGCCACCAGCACGTAGGGCGCGAGGCGTTCGGAACGCAGCGTGCGGGAGGCCCGCCGGGGAGCGGTCGCGGTGCCGTCGCGGCGCTCGCGCCGCCCGGTCTCCCCTCCGCCGGTCCGTCCGGGGACGGCCGGGCGGACCAGCGGTGACGAATCTCGGATCGGCACGCGATCAGCTCGCCCGATCCGAGGCGGCCAGCTGCTCCACCACCTCGTCGACGGTCGCCGATCCGCTCAGGAGCTGCTGGGAGAGCCTTCCCATCAGGTCCAGGGTCTTCGAGGACAGCGCCACGTGCAGGGCGGGCTTGCCCTCCTTGATCTGGGACACGATCGTGCCGACGGCCGCGGGGCCCTGCGACACGTCGATCGTGGTGTCGGACGTGATCGCGCCGGCCTCGGAGTAGAAGGAGGTCAGGGCGTCGGTCGTGGTCAGCGAGCGCACCATGTCGGCGGCCAGCCCCGGGTCCTTCGCCCACTTCGCGACCGCGTAGCCGATGCCGCCGTCGTAGGGGAGGTTCGGGGTGGTGCCGTCGGTGACGACCGGGGAGGGCATGACGCCGACCTTGTCGGCCCCCAGGAACTCGCTGAAGTCCTTCCAGTGCCCGATGTCCGACATCAGGCCGATGATGTGGGCGGCCTTGCCGGAGTTGAAGATCGTGAAAGCGTCGTTGAACATCGCGGTCGAGTTGGCCCCGTCGTTGTTCAGCTTCGCGTCGCCGGTGTCCTTCCACAGCTTGAAGATCTTCTTCACGCCGGGAGAGGACCAGTCGCGCTTGCCGGCGATCCAGTCGTCGTACTCCTTGGCCGTCAGGATGCCCGAGCCGAGGCCCGACATGAAGAACTGGATGCCGGCGCCCTCCTTGTTGCCGAGCGCGAAGCACCTGGCCCCGGTCTTCTGCTTGATGGTGGCGCAGTCGCCGAGGAACTCGTCCCAGGTCGTGGCGGGGCCGTCGAGTCCCGCCTTCTCGTACAGCGTCTTGTTGTAGTAGATCGGATGGCCCTGCAGCGTCACCGGCGCGGCGTAGGTCCCGCCGTCCTTGCTGAACGCGTCCCAGCCCGCCAGGCGCTGCCTGTCCCCGGCCAGGTACCGGTCGAGCGGCAGGAGCGCGTTCACGCGGTCGCGGATCTGGCCGCCTCCGTTGAACAGCATGACGTCCGGTCCCGTGCCGGCCTGGATGGCCGCGCCCAGCAGGGTGTAGTACTGGTCGAAGGGCTGGGCCACGAACTCGACCGTGACGCCGGGGTGCTTCTTGGCGAAGTCGTCCTTGGCCTTCTGGACGTAGGCGGCCGCGGCCGCGTCACCCGACTTCCAGTCCCAGACCACGAGCTTCGTGACCTTCGCGGAGCCGCTCGGCGCCGCCGCGGGCCGGGTGGCGCTCCCGCAACCGGCCAGGGCCAGCCCGGCGACCAGGGCGACCGACCACAGTGTTCGCTGCTTCATCGCTGTTCACTTTCCAGAGGACGGCCGGCTCGCCCGGCCGCTGCGTGAGGCGAAACGTAATTCGTATGACGTATAACGTCAATAGGTGTGCCATATACTGACGTCGAAACGTGGCGCGGGCCGGGGCACCGGAGGAGATATGACGACATCGCAGGAGTCGCCCCCGAGTGTCGCAACCCCTCCGGCGTGGGTGCGACGGCCGGCCAACCTCGCCAGGGCGGTGACGGCGGAGCTGGTGGAGCGCATCGTGCGGGGGGTGCACCCCCCGGGTACGCCGCTGCCTCCCGAACCCGCGCTCTGCGACGCCTTCTCGGTGAGCCGGACCGTCATCCGCGAAGCGGTGAAGATCCTTCAGGAGAAGGGGCTGGTGCAGATCCGCCAGGGCAGCGGCACCATGGTCACCCCCCCGACGATGTGGGACATGCTCGACGAGCTCGTCCTCGCGGCGACCATCGCCCAGGACGACAGCCTGGGGATCCTCGACGACCTCGTGGTCACCCGGCGCGTGCTGGAGTCCGACATGGCGAACCTCGCCGCCCGTCTCGCCGACCAGGACACCGTCGACCGGCTGCGCGCGCTGGTGGACCGGATGGACGAGCTCGTGGACGACCATGTCACGTACGCCGAGCACGACCTCGCCTTCCACGACACGATCATGCAGGCGTCCGGGAACCGCATCGCCCGTGGCGTGGTGCGGGCCCTGGAGAGCCAGGTCGTCAACACCGCCCGCTACATGGGACAGCCCCAGCGGGCCCTGTGCGTGGCGTCCAACCTCGGCCATCGCCGCATCTACGAGCGCATCGCCGCCCACGATCCCGGCGGTGCCGCCGAGGCGATGTTCAGGCACATCACCGACGCCTGGATCGTCCGCCGTGGCGGGCCGGACGAGCCCGTGCGCCTGGAGCGCTGAACGCGGACCCCGCTCGAACGGCTCGACCAGGACGCGGCGTGCGGCGGCCCCCGCCCGATCCGATGAACCCGCCAGGCCCGGTCTCACCGGCATGCCTGCGAACCAAGGGAAAGAAGGCGTTTCGTGAAACTGTTCCGGGTGGGACCGCGCGGCCGGGAGCGGCCCTGCGTCATGGGACCCGACGGCAGGGCGCTGGACCTGTCGGCGCTGACGGCGGACATCGACGGCGCGTTCCTCGCCGGAGGAGGCGTCGAGCGGGTGCGTTCCGCCCTCGCCGAGGGCGGCCTGCCCGAGGCCGGGCCGTACGAGCGGATCGGCGCCCCGGTGGCCAGGCCGGGGAAGGTCGTCTGCATCGGGCTGAACTACTCCGACCACGCGGAGGAGACCGGTGCCGCCGTCCCGGCCGAGCCGGTGGTCTTCATGAAGGCGTCCAACACGGTCGTCGGCCCCGAGGACGAGGTCCTGGTGCCGCGCGGCAGCGTGAAGACCGACTACGAGGTCGAGCTGGCGGTGGTCCTCGGCGGCACGGCCCGCTACCTGTCCTCCCCGCAGGAGGCGGCGGACGTGATCGCCGGGTACGCGATCGCCAACGACGTGTCCGAGCGGGAGTTCCAGAACGAACGCGGCGGCCAGTGGGAGAAGGGCAAGTCGTGTGAGACGTTCAACCCGCTGGGCCCGTGGCTGGTCACCCCGGACGAGGTGGGCGATCCGCAGGCGCTCGGCCTGCGCCTGTGGGTCAACGGGCGGCTCCGGCAGAACGGCAGCACCAAGAACCAGATCTTCGGTGTTCATCATGTGATCTGGTACCTCAGCCAGTTCATGGTCCTGGAGCCGGGCGACGTGGTGAACACCGGCACCCCCGCCGGGGTCGCCCTCGGCATGGGCCCGGACGCGTACCTGCGCGCGGGCGACGTGGTGGACGTCGAGATCGACGGCCTGGGCCGCCAGAGCCAGCGGATGGGACAGGCCTGAGAACGCACGGGACGCTCCCCGGACGGCACGCCCGGGGAGCGTCCCGTCCGGCCACGACGTCGCGCCGGCCTGCCGGGGCCGGGCAGGTGGACACGGCCCCGCCCCCGCAGGGGATCCCTCGCCGGGACGGTCACCGTCCCCGGCAGGGGATCCCCGCAGGTGTCTTCTCATAGGTGCCGGTGAGGGGTCAGCCTCTGGTCCAGCGTTGGTTGTTGCCGCCGTTGCAGGTCCAGATGGCGAGGCGGGTGCCGTTGGCGGTGGCGCTGTTGGGGACGTCGAGGCACTTGTTCGCGCCGAGGGCGGTGATGGTGCCGTCGGTGTTGAGGCGCCATTTCTGGTTGTTCTGGCCGTTGCAGTCCCAGATCTGGACGGTGGCGCCGTCGGTGGTGCTCTGGTTGCTGACGTCGAGGCACTTGTTGCCGTAGACGCGCAGTTCGTTCGCGGCGGTGGTGGTCCACTGCTGGTTGTTCTGGCCGTTGCAGTCCCAGATCTGGACGGCCGCGCCGTTGGCCTGTGAGACGCCGCTGACGTCCAGGCACCTGCCCGATCCCACACCGCGGATCGGACCCGATCCCGGCGTCGGAGTCGGAGTAGGAGTGGGCGACACGGTCGGTGTCGGGGTGGGGGACGGGTTCACGCCGCCGTCGAGGCCGAGGAAGGCCAGGGCGTGCGGGAACATGCCGTCCAGCGGAAGGGAGTGCCCGTGGCCCGCGAAGCTGAACGCCTCGACGGGAGGCTGGGTCGTGGTGGCGCCGTAGCGGGTCCGGGTCACGCCCGACCGGGGGGTGTCGGTGAACACCGGTGCCTGGCCCACCCCGTTCAGGTTGGTCCACTGCTTGATCTGCTCGCCGAAGTTGGGGTAGGCGAGCGTGGTGTCGGTGGTGCCGTGCCACAGCTGCATCCGCGGGTAGCGGCCGGTGTATCCGGGATACATCGCCCGCGCCTGGTCGCCCTACTGCTGCGCGGACTTGATCAGGTTCCCGCCGGAGCACCGGCTGTTCCACAGCGATCCGTTGGTGGTGGCGAAGCACCCGGCGGGCACGCCGGAGAACGCCGCGGCGGCGCTGAACACGTCCGGGTACTGGGCGGCGAGCACGTTGGTCATCATCGCCCCGGAGGAGAAGCCGCTGACCACGACGCGGGCGGGGTCGACGTTGTAGCGCTGCCGGGCCCACGCCGCCATGGACACGATCCCGGTGGGGTCGCCGCCGCCGTCGCGCCTGAGGGCGGCGGGGGAGGAGACGTCGAAGCACCGTCCCTCGCGGGTGGCCTCAGGGAGCACGATGACGTACCCGTACCGGTCCGCCGCGGCCACGTAGTCACGTCCGACGCTGTTGAAGACCCCGGCGGCGGTGCCCGTGCAGTAGTGCACCATGACCAGCATCGCCGGCCGTGCCGCGACCCTGTCCGGCACGTAGACGTACATGTTCAGGTTCGTTGGGTTGGTCCCGAAACCGGTCACCTGGGTCAGCGACGCGGCCGCGGCGGGCCGGATCGCCACGAGCAGGCCCGCGATCACCAGGGGTAAGGCGGCGGCCGCCAGGACGGCCCTGAGCCTTCGTTTCACGTCGTGTCCTTTTCGGTGTCCGGGGCGGCTGCGGGCGTGTGCTCGGGGACGCCCCGGCGTCGACAGGCGGATCCGGCCCGGGGAGCGGGCCGTCGTCGCTCAGTGCCAGGCCTCCGGTGCGCGGTCGCACCGGAGGCCCTTCGGCGGGACGGAGGGAAGGTCAGCGGGCCCGGGAACCGGGACGCGTCACGTCACGCCGTCAGCGCTGGAGTGTCAGCAGGCCCGGCCGGTAGGGCAGGAGGCCGTAGTCCGGGGGGTTGATGTTGGGGTTGCGGCCCTGGTAGAGCAGCTGGAGGTTGCAGGGGTCGACGGTCATGGTCTGGTCGGCGCTGACGCGCAGCAGCTCGCCGTGGCTGATGTCGTTGGTCCAGGTGGCGCCGCTGTTGGCCTTGCCGGCGAACGGGTTGGCCTCGGTGGCGGCCTGAGGGGTCCACGAACCGTTCAGGCTGGTGGCGGTGAAGGACCGGAAGTAGCGGCCCTGGGAACCGATCGCCTCGACGATCATGAGGTAGCGGTTCTGGTTCTGCAGCTTGTAGACCTGCACGGCCTCGAAGAGGTTGTTGGTCGTGTCGCTCATGATGACGGTCGAGGTCGAGCCGAAGTTGCCGGGGAAGTTCCCGATCGGCATGCCGGCGCGGTAGATCTTGCCGTTGTCGCCGGCGAAGAACAGGTACATGTTCGTACCGTCACCGATGACGGCCTGGTCGATGGGGCCGGTGTTGGAACCGGTGATGCTGCCGGAGAACAGGGTCTGCGGGGCCGACCAGCCGTTGGGGTTGGTGGGGTCGGTGGAGGTGCGGTAGGAGAAGGCCGGGCCGCCCCACTGGTAGGCCAGCACCCAGATGTTCTTGGGCGCGAAGTAGAACAGCGAGGGCGCCACCGTGCCGGACGACATCGCGTTCTGGCTGGCCGAGGCCATCTCCGACCAGTTGGTGAACAGGCCGAAGTTCATCGAGCCCCAGGACGTGCCGTTGTCGTGGGTGGTGGCGTAGACGAGCTGCTTGCCCTGGTAGGGGGCGACGGTGAAGTCCTTGAGCGAGACCCAGCCCGACCTCGGGTTGGCCAGCACGCCGGTGGAGTTCCAGCGGTACGTCGAGGGAAGGTTGCAGGTGCCGCCGGTCGGCGTCACGGTCGGGGTCGGGGTGGGGGTCACCGAGGTGCCGCTCCAGGTCCACTTCTGGTTGTTGCCGCCGTGGCAGGAGTAGAGGTGGAGCAGGGTGCCGTTGGCGGTCCCGGCGCCCACGGCGTCCAGGCACAGCCCGGACTGCACGCCGACGATGGTGCCGTCGGAGTTGACGCGCCACTTCTGGTTGTCACCGCCGTGGCAGCCGTAGATCTGCGCCTTGGCGTTGTTGGCGGTACCACCGGCGTCCAGGCACTTGTTGCCGTAGACCTTGAACTCACCGGCCGCGGTGTAGGTCCACTGCTGGTTGGGGTTGGTGTGGCAGTCCCACAGGTTCAGCTGGGTGCCGTCGGTGGTGCTGGAGCCGGGCACGTCCACGCACCGGCTGGAGGCCACGCCTCTGATCTGCCCGGTACCGGTGCCACCCGTGGGGGTGACCGTCGGGGTGGGGCCGGGTGTGGGGCCGGGTCCCGCCGCGTTGAGGGCGTTCAGGACGGAGGTGTAGGCGGCCTTCTTGTTGCCGTTGCCGTCGAACAGCAGCGGGGTGGTGCCGGAGCCCAGCCAGGAGTCGCTGTCGCGTACGCCCCAGACGGTGATGCCGGTGCAGCGCGGCACGGCCAGGCAGTCGTTGACCACGTTGGCGTAGGTGGTCACCGAGCCGCCCACGATGTCCAGCTCGGTGATCTGCACGTCCACGCCCAGCGCGGCGAAGCTGGAGATGGTCGTGCGGTAGTTGCTGTTGTAGGCGCTGTTGCTGTTGAAGTGCGACTGCAGGCCCACGCAGTCGATCGGCACGCCGCGGGCCTTGAAGTCGCGGACCATGTTGTAGACGCCCTGCGTCTTGGCCCAGCTCCAGTTGTCGATGTTGTAGTCGTTGTAGCACAGCTTGGCGGCCGGGTCGGCGGCCCGCGCGGTGCGGAAGGCGACCTCGATCCAGTCGTTGCCGGTGCGCTGCAGGTTGGAGTCGCGCCGGCCGCCGGAGTTACCGTCGGCGAAGGCCTCGTTGACCACGTCCCAGGCGTAGATCTTGCCCTTGTAGTGGTTCATCACACCGTTGATGTGATTGATCATCGCCTGGCGCAGGGGGGCGCCCTCCATCGAGCGCATCCAGTTGGGCTGCTGGTTGTGCCAGGCCAGGGTGTGGCCCCGCACCCGCTTGCCGTTCTGAACGGCCCAGTTGTAGACGCGGTCGCCGCCGCTGAAGTTGAACTGGTTCTGGTTGGGCTCGGTGGCGTCGATCTTCATCTCGTTCTCGGCCGTGATCATGTTGAACTCACGGTTGGCGATGGTCGTGTACGTCGAGTCACCGAGCTTGCCCGCGGTGATCGCGGCGCCGAAGTAGCGGCCGCTCTGGGCCGCGGCGGCGCCGAGAGTGCTCGCCGCGGCGCTGACCGAGGTGGTGCCGGCGGTGCCCGTGGAAGCGGCGCCGGCCGCCACCGGGCCGGTCACCGCCGTGAGCGTGCCGAGCACGAGGGTGCCGAGGGCACCGGTGATCAGAGCCCGGCGAAGACCGCCGAAGGGCCGACGGGTCCGGGGTGGGGGTATGGCGTTGGTGCCCATGCCTGAGCCTCCATAACTGCATCACAGAAACGCGGAAACGGGTGGTCACGGGGAGACGCCCCGCGGGATCGACGCCGCGTTCCGTCATCGGGGAACGCACACCACCGGGCGTCGTGACCGACGGCCCCTGCCGCTCACCACCGACGTGGACAGGGGGCCGTCTCGGGGACTCAGTGTGGAAACTATTACAAAATGTGTCAAGCTAATCTGGCAAGCTCTCGTACCGCTATATGACACACATGTCGCGCACCTGCGCCGACGCCTCCCGGCTCCCTGAAAACCGGGGCTCCGGACCACTGCGGCATGACCTTTCCTGTGAAATTTTCATCACATCGTCCTGTCCGCACCGATGAGACGGTCCATGAACGGCAGATGAGGCGAGCGCGCTCTCGTGGCCTTCGCCGGGTTATGTTTCGTACTCTTGACAGCCGCTTCCCGTCTGGTGTTTGCTCCGCTCCACCACCACAATCGTCCGGCAGAGAAGGAGCCACGACCGGCAGGCAGGATGTTAACGCTCACATCACGCTGTTGCTCCACGAACGCGTGCTCGGCGACCACCGTGACCCCCGGCGGACACCACGTCGGGACCTTCCCCCACGGACGCCGATCTCTTGACAGGAGGTTCTCTCGCGCGGCGGAGACCCGGATCGGCCTGGCACGCCTGGTCTCGCGGTTCCCGGGCCCGTCCCGGTGGGCCCCGGTCCCGCGGTCCGGCGGCGAGGACCGCCCGGCCGCCGGCGCCGAGGCGACCGCCCCGGCCCTGCCCGCCCCCTCGTGTTCACCGCCGGCGAGCAGACGGACCGGAGCCGACCTTTGCCATATGACGACGTTCGTCCTCGCGTCGGGACGTGAGCGCGGGGGGATGACACCCCGCAGACCGGCCGGGAGCGGTCCGACCTGATCGGCCGGCCCGCCGGGCACGGGGAGCGCGGAGCGGGGCCGGTCGGCCGGCCGTCGCGGCGCGCGCCGCCCCGACCGTCCCTGGAACCGGAGCGCGCCGATGGACGTACCCGCTGTCGTCTGGTGGTTCACGATCGCCGGCATCGCCGGTCTGCTGCTGTTCGACTTCGTCTTCCACGTGCGCAAGGCGCACGTGCCCACCCTGTCCGAGGCCACCCGCTGGTCGGCCGCCTACGTCGGTGTCGCGCTCCTGTTCGGCGTCGGCGTGTGGGTCTTCGGCGGGACCGTGATGGGGATCGAGTACTTCGCCGGGTACGTGACGGAGAAGGCGCTGTCGGTCGACAACCTGTTCGTCTTCCTCGTCATCATGTCCAGCTTCAAGGTGCCGCGCGCGGACCAGCAGAAGGTCCTGCTCTTCGGGATCGTCTTCTCCCTGGTCGCCCGGGCCGGTTTCATCTTCCTGGGCGCCGCGTTGATCAACTCGTTCGCCTGGGTGTTCTACCTGTTCGGCCTCATCCTGCTCATCACCGCAGGCAACCTGCTCAGGCCGGAGGGCGAGGACGGCCACTCCGCCGACAACATCGTGATCCGCCTGGCCAGGAAGGTGTTCCACACCTCCGACACCTACGACGGCGACAGGTTGTTCACCGTCCAGGACGGCAGGCGCGTCATGACGCCCATGCTGCTCGTCATGGTCGCCATCGGCGGCACCGACATCCTGTTCGCGCTGGACTCCATCCCGGCCATCTTCGGGCTGACGGAGAACGTGTACGTGGTGTTCACGGCCACGGCGTTCTCGCTGCTCGGCCTGCGCCAGCTGTACTTCCTCATCGACGGGCTGCTGGACCGCCTCATCTACCTCAGCTACGGTCTCGCCGTGATCCTGGGCTTCATCGGCGTGAAGCTCATGCTGCACGCCCTGCACGAGAACAACGTCCCGTTCATCAACGACGGCCGGCCGGTCCCGGTGGTGGAGATCGGCACCGGCCTGTCGCTGGGGGTGATCATCGGCGTCCTCGTCGTCACCGTGCTCGTCTCGCTGTTCAGTCCCAAGGGCAGGGCGCAGAACGCCGTCTCGGCGGCGCGGCGCCATGCCACGGAGTACCTGGAGGTCGAGAACGATCCCGCCCGGCGTGAGGAGATCTTCGCCGCGCTGCTCCACGAGATCGAGGAGATCAAGAGGCTTCCGGAAAGGTACCGGGCGAGGATCCGCGAGCAGGACAGGCTGATGGCCCTGCTGAACAGGGCGTGCGAGGTGCACGACTCCTCCTCGCCGTTCCCGTCGCCCCCGTCGTCCCCGCCGCTCGGCGGCCGGGACGGGTGAGCCCCCGGATCAGCGGACGTGCCGATGCGCCGCCGGCCGTCCGGCCAGTTCCGTCTCCAGGGCGGCCAGGTAGCGCTCGTGGCCCGCGCGGAGCCTGTCGGCACCGAAGATCAGGGAGACCAGCGGGCCCGCGAGGCTCTCCCGCATGGTTACCCGGGTGCGTCCGCCCGGCAGGGCCTCCAGCTGCTGCTGGTCGACGGCCTTGTAGCCGAGGACCACGCCGCTCCAGGTGAGCTCGCGTCCGGGGGCGACGACGGCGAACCTGGAGGTGATCCTCACCCCGCCGAGCCTCCAGCGGAAGGTGGCCCCTGGCACCGTCTCGCCGAGCTGCAGCACCTCGTACCCCGGGGCCCACCGGGGCCAGTTCCGAAGGTCGGAGATCACTTCCCAGACCTGGGCGGGCGTCGCGTCGACGACGACGCTGGACGCCGAGGTCACGGGCGCCTCGGTGTCGATCCGGCCCCGGGCGGCGTACTCGGCGTGCAGGACCGCTGACGAGGGGCCGCGGTAGAACAGCTTGCGCATGATCACTCCTATGGGTTCGAGAGCAATGCTCTCGAGCCTGAGCAGTGATGTCAAGAGCAGTGCTCTCGTTTTGGTTTTACGCTCTTCTGTCGCGCCGCCCGCCTCCCGTGCGAGGTGGTTCCGGGTGCCGGGTCAGGCGGCCGACCAGCCGCCGTCCACCGGGACGATCGCGCCGTTGACGAACGAGGCGGCGTCGGAGGCGAGGAAGAGGGCGGCGTCGGCCATCCGCTCGGGCTCGGCCATCCGCTCGCCGAGGGCGAGCACCGGGCCGAGCCGGGCGATGCCGGCCGGGTCGAACGTCGCGTTCGTGGCGATGCCGGTCATGGTGGGGCCGGGCAGGATGGCGTTGCAGCGGATGCCCTCCCTGGCGTACGCCCAGGCCACGCTGCGGGTCAGGCCGACGACGCCGTGCTTGGACGCGGTGTAGGCCGCCCCGGCCGCGCCGCCGCGCACGCCCGCCTCGGAGGCGGTGTTGACGATCGCGCCGCGTCCCCGGCTCAGCATGTGCGGCAGGACGGCGTGCGTGACCAGGAAGGTGCCGGTCAGGTTGACCCGCAGGACCCGCTCCCACATCGCGACGGGGATGTCGGCGGGCAGGGCCATGCTGTCGAGGACGCCGGCGTTGTTGCACAGCACGTCGAGACGGCCGTACGCGCCGATCGCGGCCTCGACCAGCGCGGTGACCGACGCCTCGTCGGAGACGTCGGCGGTCACGGCGACGGCCGCGTCCCCGATGTCGTCGGCCGTGCGTCCGGCGCTCGCGGCGTCGATGTCGCAGACCACGACGCGCGCGCCCGCCCCGGCGAAGGCGACGGCCATCGCCCTGCCGATTCCGGAGCCCGCGCCCGTGACGAGGGCGACGCGGTCGTCGAAGGTGAGGTGGGTCAAGGGGTCACTCTTCCGATCGGTGAGGGGGCGGGGGCGCCGGGCGGGAAGCGGTACGGGGGCGCGGGGACACGGGGACACGGGAGCGCGGCCGTGCCGGACGGGACGGTGCCGTGACCCCGCCGGACCCGCGGCTCCGAACAACCGGACAACACTGTCCGGTCGTTACCATAGCCGCCATGCCTGCCGTGCGTCGACCCAACAGAGGACCGAGCGCCGCGGCGGAGAACCGGGCGGCGCTGATGGCGGCGGCCCGCGTGGTCTTCGCCGACGCCGGGTACGACGCACCGCTCAGCGCGGTCGCCCGCGTGGCCGGGGTAGGGCAGGGAAGCCTCTACCGGCACTTTCCCGACCGCGTCAGCCTGGCGCTGGCCGTGTTCGAGGACAGCGTCGCCGACCTGGAGGCGCTGGCCGCCGAGCCCGGCACCACCCTGGCCGACGTGCTGGACCTGCTCACCGAGCAGGCGATCGCCTCGACCGCGTTCATCAACATGGTCAGCGTGCCGCCCGAGCCCGACCCCCGGATCGTCGAGGTGCGGGACCGCGTGGCCGGGGTGCTGGAGAGCGGGCTTCCCGAGGCCCGGCGTGCCGGTCACGTCCGCGCGGACATGACGGCCGACGACCTGGTCCTGGCCGTGGGCATGCTGGCCGGGCTGCTGGCCAGGATCCCGGCGGCCGAGCGGGCCCCGGCCGCCGAGCAGATGTGGAGGCTGCTCCGCAGGGGGATCGAGCCGTGAACGGAGCCGTCCGGGCCTACTCGGAGGGGATCGTCCGGGTGGCCTGGACGGCGCGGCGCAACCGGCCGTCGGCGGAGAGCTCCCCGAACATGTAGATCTCGCTGGTGACGGTCCTGCCCTTGCGCATCTGCGCGACGAGCCGGTACCGGACGGCGACCTGGTCGCCGTCCACCAGCACCTGCTCCACCTCGACGCGGACATCGGCGACCTGCTTGCGGGCCGGGCGGATGTGGTCGAGCAATCGCTGCCGGTCCAGCCGTACCCCGTCGGTGACCACCTCGTAGTCCGGCGTGTGGTAGCGGTCCAGCACGGTCGCCGGGTCCTCGTCGCTCAGCGCCGCCTCCCGCGGGTAGCGGGTCAGGTAGCCGGTCAGATCGGCGCGGGGCGTCATGTGGTCTCCCTGGATCGACTTATCTTTGACATCGTGTGCACGATAACGCCGGATGCTAGATTGGACAACGTGTCAGAGATGACGGGTGGCCGACGCCGGCGACGGCGCTCGGACGGCGAGCGCAGTGCCGCCGCCGTGCTCGCCGCCGCCGTCCAGGTGCTCGGCCGGCGGCCGGACGCGAAGGTGGAGGAGATCGCCGCCGCGGCCGGCGTCACCCGCCAGACCGTGTACGCCCACTACCCGTCCCGGCCGCTGCTGGTGGCCGCGGCCGTCGACCATCTCACCGCAGAGACCGTCGCCGCCCTCGATCTCGCCGACGTGGACGGCCGGACCGCCACGGAGACGCTGCTGAGCTGGCTGGACGTCACCTGGCGGATGTTCGACCGGTACCGGCTGCTCCTGCACTCCTCGGTGACCGCCGCCGACCCCGCGGAATCCGACCGGCAGCACGCCACGGTCGCCGATCGCCTCGGGAAGCTGATCGGACGCGGCCAGGCCACCGGTGAGTTCGAGGGCGGCCTCGACCCGGCCTGGCTGGTCTCCGCGACCATCGCGCTCGGTCACGCGGCCGGTGCCGAGGTCGCCGCCGGCCGCATGACCGGCGCGCAGGCGTCGGCGGCGCTCCGCCACAGCATCCTGAGCGTGTACGGCGCCCGCACCCCGGGGCCGCCCGCGACCGGGCCGTCCCGGCATACTTGATCTCATGCAGCGTCGCTTCCGGCAGGTCGATGTCTTCACCACCGTCCCCTACCGGGGCAACCCCGTCGCCGTCGTGCTCGACGCGGAAGGGCTGAGCGCCGAGGAGATGCTCGGGTTCGCGCGCTGGACGAACCTGTCGGAGACCACCTTCGTGCTGCCCCCGCAGGCGCCCGGCGCGGACTACCGGGTGCGGATCTTCACCCCGGGCCTGGAACTGCCCTTCGCCGGGCACCCGACGCTGGGCACCTGCCACGCCTGGCTGTCGTCGGGCGGGGTGCCGGCGAGGTCCGGCGTGGTCGTCCAGGAGTGCGGGCTCGGCCTGGTCCCGGTCCGCCCGACCGCGGACGGCCCCGCCTTCGCCGCACCCCGGCTGCTGCGCTCCGGACCGGTCGAGGAGGAGGTGGTCGAGCGCGTCGCGCGCTCGCTCGGCATCGCCCGCGCCGACATCCTGGACGCCGAATGGGCCGACAACGGGCCCGGCTGGGTGGCCGTCCTGCTGTCGAGCGCGGAGGAGGTGCTCGCGCTGCGGCCCGGGATCGTCGACCTCGATGTGGGCGTGGTGGGCCCGTACCCGCCGGGATCCCCCGAGGCGTTCGAGGTCCGGGCGTTCTTCCCCAAGGACGGGGCCACGGCCGAGGACCCGGTGACCGGGAGCCTGAACGCCTCGCTCGCGCAGTGGCTGCTGCGCACCGGCCGGGCCGAGGCGCCGTACGTGGCGAGCCAGGGGACCGTGCTCGGGCGCGCCGGGCGCGCCCACGTCTCCCGCGACCCCGACGGGACGATCTGGGTCGCGGGCGGCACGGTCACCTGCGTCACCGGCCACGTCGAGCTGTAGATCCCGGGCCCGCCGTGCCGCGACGCCGCGCGGGGGTCAGGTGACCGGGACGATCCTCGCCTCGACGAGGCGGCCGTCCTCGACGCGCAGCGTGCCCAGGGTGCCGTGCGGCTGGCGGCGGCGGTCGGTGGGCGAGCCCGGGTTGAAGATCCGCAGGCCGTCCGCGGCCTGGTCCATCGGGATGTGGGAGTGCCCGAACACCACCAGGTCGGCCGAGGGGAAGCGGCGCCGCATCCGGGCGAGCCGTCCCTGGGCCGTCCCGCTGTCGTGGATCATCGCCACCCGCAGCCCGCCGAGGTCCAGCTCCAGGGTCTCGGGGGCGACCACGTCCGGCCCGTCGTTGTTGCCCTTGACCACGTGGACCGGGGCGTAGGCGGCCAGCTCGTCGATCACCCCGCCGACGCAGACGTCCCCCGCGTGCAGGATCAGGTCCGCCCCCCGCAGGTGCTCGGCCACGGCGGGCGGGCACGCCTTCCACCTCCGGGGCGCGTGGGTGTCGGAGAGCACGACCACGTTCATACGCCCATGCTCCCACCGGCCCGCGCCCGGTCGAAGTACGTCTCCACGACACGCGTGTGCAGCGGGAACGCCAGCTCCCGGGGCCCGTCGATCACCAGCCACTCCGAGGTCTCCGGCGTGGCCGCGACCGCCGGGAGACGGGCCGCGTCGGTCCTCGGCCCCTGGGCGAAGATCAGCACGGTGCCGTCGGGGGCGCTGAGCACGTCGAGGAGCCGCACCTCGTCCACGTCGACGTCGATCCCGGTCTCCTCGCGCAGCTCCCGCACGGCCGCCCGCTGCCAGGACTCGCCCATGTCGACGAAGCCGCCGGGCAGGGCCAGGGCGCCCCGGTGCGGTTCGACGGCGCGCCGGATCACCAGCAGGCCGTCGTCCACCGGCAGCACCATCACCGCGACCGGCAGCGGGTTGAGGTAGGCGGTGTTGCCGCAGCCGGAGCAGGTACGCGGCCACGCCTGACCGGGCGCGAAGGCCGCGCCGCAGAAGGAACAGTGGGAGTTCTTGGTCGTCACCACGGTGAGACTAGACCAGGCCCGGTGGCCGCGGGGTTCAACGGCCCACACGCCGGCGACGCACGCGGACGCCGAGCGGAACGGCACCGGGCAACGCCTGGAGCGCCGGCGAGGCCGGTGCCGCGGCGAGCGGCGGCGGCACGCTGCCGGGAACCGCGGCGTCCACCCCGGCCGTCGCCCACGGCACGGGGCCGACCGGCGTGCGGGACATCTGGATCTCGCCGGAAATCAGGGTGAAACCATCTGACGGGTCCGGACAGGTAAAGGGTGTCGGATCTGCCGGATGAGAGAAGAAAGCGTGCCCCACCATGACCGCAAACGGCGCTTCGAGGTGATTTACGTTGCCAACTATGCCGACATCCTTGCTTATGTCCGGCGACGTACCGACTCCCACGAGGACGCCGCCGACGCTCTCGCCGAGACGTTCACCACCGCCTGGCGCCGCCTGGACGACATCCCCGAGGGACGGGACGCGCGCCTGTGGCTGTTCGGCGTGGCCCGCCGGGTGCTGGCCAACGGCCGCCGCGCCGAGTCGCGCCGCAGCGAGCTGATGGAGCGGTTCGGCCGGCAGCTCGCCGTGTGGGCGGAACACGCCGAGGCCGGCGAGAGCCTGGCGGGCGTGCGGGAGGCGTTCGCGCGGCTGAGCGCCGGCGACCGGGAGATCCTCTCGCTGGCCGGCTGGGAGGGACTGAGCTCCGATGAGATCGCCACCGTCGTGGGCTGCTCGCGGGCCAACGCCCGGCTGCGGTTGCACCGGGCCCGCAAACGGCTGGCCGGGCACCTGGACGCGGCCGGTGTCGACATGGCACGCATCGGCCTGCGTGCCGTCGCGATGACGAAGGGGGTTGCGTGATGCACGAGATCGACCGCCTGGTGGCCGGTATCGCACCCGATCCCGGTCCCGGCACGACGCCGATCGCCAGGGAGCTGATGGAGGAGATCACCTCGATCGCCGTCCCCGAGCCCGTCCCCGCCCTCGATCCCCGCCGCCGCGACCGGCTCGCCTTTCCCCGGCCGCGCAGGTGGGCGGCCGTGCCGGTGCTGACCGCGCTGGCGGCCCTGCTGTCCTTCGGTGTCGCCCAGACGCCCGCCTCCGCCGCGCTCGACATCGAACTGGTGGACGACCACTACGTGATCACGGTGAAGGACCTGCTGGCCGAGCCCGAGGCGTACGAGCGCGAACTCAGGGCCAGGGGCCTGAACATCACGCTGCGGCTGGCGCCGACCTCGGCCGGCCGGGCCGGAGAACTTGTCGTGATCAACGATATGGACCTGCTGAGGTCGGGCAGGACGGTACCCGCCGACGGTCCGATCATCGCCATCGACGCCCCGGGGCCCTGCGAGAGGTTCACCGGCTGCCCCATCGGGGTGAAGGTGCCGGCCGACTTCGACAAGAAGGCCCGGATCACGCTCGGCAGGCGGGCCGAGCCCGGTGAGAAGTACCAGATGCCGCCCGGGATCGCCACGCCCGGAGAGCCCCTGCACTGCGTGGACTACGTCGGCAGGCCCGTCGACGAGGTGACGGCCATGCTGCGCGAGCGCGGCGTGACGGCGTCGTACACCGCCCACGGCGAGCCCTCCGGCTTCACTCCTCCCGGCGACTGGTACGTGCACGACGGCGTCATGAGCGCCGACGGTCAGGCACTCCTGCTGGTCGGCGCCGAGCCCGGCCCCCTGAGCGGCCCGGCGCCGGAGCCCGGCTGCTGACCCGGGCCCGGTACCGAGGACTTCTCCCGGGGCGCGCGGCCGAGCGCGCCCCACCACCGCCATGCGTCGTCCCCGGCATGCGCGGACCCCCGTCATGCCCCACGATCGGATCTCGCGTGCTCACCGACACCCGCGTCGCGCCGCCCGCGCGGCGCCCCCTCGCCGGCCACCGCCTCATCGCCGTGCTGCTGCTCCTGGCCGCCGCGCTGCGGGTGGTGACGATGCTCGGCTACCGCCCCGCCACGCTCTACTGGTACGCTCCTTCACCTATCTCGACAGCGCCGTGCATCCGGCCCCGTCGGCGACCTTCCACCCGATCGGCTACCCGCTGCTGCTACGGGCGCTGCTGCCGTTCCACAGCGTGGAGCTGGTCGTGGCCGTCCAGCATGTCATCGGCCTGGGCACCGGCATGCTGATCTACGCGGTGCTGCGCCGCAGGGCGGTGCCCGGCCGGGTGGCGGCGCCGGCGGCGGTGCCGCTGCTGTTCGACGCCTCCTTCCTGCGGCTGGAGCATGCCGTCCTGTCCGACACGCAGTTCATCTTCCTGATCGTGGCCGGGACGGCCGTGCTGATGTGGTCGCCACGGTTGTCCGTGCGCGCCGCCGCCGGAGCGGGCCTGCTGTTCGCCGCGGCCGCGCTGACCAGGACGATCGCGCTGCCGCTGTTCCTGCTCGTCGTGTTCGTGCTGGCCGTGCGGCGCGTGGGCCGGCGGCAGCTGACCGCGCTGCTCATGGCTGGCGCGCTGCCCTTGGCCGGGTACGCCGCGTGGTACGCCCAGCACCACGGCCGTCTCGCCATCAGCGGTGCCGACGGCGTCGCCCTGTGGGCGCGCACCATGACGTTCGCCGACTGTGCCCGCATCCAGCCGCCGCCTGATCTGGCACGCCTGTGCCCCAACGGCACGAAGGTGGACGCGGCCTCCGAGTACGTGTGGGCACCGGGCGCCTCGCTCAACCTGCTGCCCGGCGACCGCTTCACGCACAACGACCTGGCCCGCTCGTTCGCGATCGAGGCGATCCTCGCCCAGCCGCTGGACTACCTGGGCGACGTCGTACGCGACACCGCCATCGCCTTCTCCTGGACGCCGATCCCGCACCCCGACCGCACCACCCCGGCGTTCGGCTTCGGGAGCGGGCACCGGGAACTGCCCGGCCGGCCGCTGATCGACAAGGTGAAACGGGAGTACGACCCGGACATCCGCGGCCTGTCGTCCGTCTCCCCGTACGCGGACCTCCTCATCGCCTACCAGTACGCCGCCTACCTGCGCGGCCCGTTCCTGGGGCTGATCCTCCTGGTGGGCGCGGTCGCCGCGGTCCGGCGCCCCCACGTGGCGTCACTGCCGTGGGCCGTGGCGACGGGCCTGCTGGTCGGTCCGGTGGCGGTCCTGGACTTCGACCACCGGTACGTGCTGCCCGTCGTACCCGTCGCCTGCCTGGCCGCGGCCCTCGCCTTCCGGGCGGAGGAGCGCCCCTGCGGTGCGGAAGCCGGAGGAGGCGGACGCCTCGCCCCGGACGATCCACCTCCTCAGACGGCGCGGGCGACGGCGATGGTCGATCCGCCGCGCTGCCCGGCCTCGTAGAACATGTACTCGACGCCGCCGTCGGTGCCGAAGGAGGGCGCGGCGCTGCGGCCGTTGTCGGGGGCACCGGCCAGGGGCCGGTGGAAGACGCCCAGGTGCACCTCGCGGTCGAAGGCGTTGCCGACCTCGGTGAGGAACATGTTCCCGCTGTTGCCGTGGTAGACGACGTACGTCGTGCCGTTGCGCTTGAGCAGGCTCGGGCCGGACAGGTCGCTCTGGCCGTCGCCGCCCGGTGAGACCAGCGGGCTCGGGTCGAACGCCCAGCTCCTGCCGTCGGACGACCAGCCCCAGAAGATCTTGCGCTTGCCGCCGGTGACGCCCATGAAGACCATGACGTACCGGTTGCCCAGGCCCGGCACCGCGTGCTCGAAGACCCGCGCGTAGGAGGTCTCCGTCGAGCCGGGGACCATCGCGGTGGTCAGCACGACGCCGTGGTAGGTGAAGTTCACGCCGTCGGGTGACAGGGCGAGCCGGGTGGTGTTGTTCTCGCCGTGGAAGTACATGAGGAACCGCCGTTCGGCGGCGTTCCAGATCATGTGCGGCGACGAGACGTGGCTGACCGAGTAGTGCGGCGCCCAGACGTTGGAGATGACCGGGTTGTTCGGGTACTCGGTGAACCGGCCGCCGAGCGAGTCGCCGTAGGCCAGGCAGATGCCGCCCGGAGCGTCGTGCGGGGCGTAGTAGAGGTGGTAGCGCCCCAGCGGGCGGGCGATCTTGTCGTACATGCCCCGGACGCAGGGGAAGATCAGCTCGTTGGTCGGGTTGTAGCGCAGGGCCGCCTTGTCGAAGGCCGTGCCGATGTAGCGGTGGTCGGGGAAACCGGCGGGGGCCAGGACGGCTCGCGCGGCCGTGCCGGAGCGCGCGGCGGAGGCGGTGCCGGGCAGCAGGAGACCGCCGGCCGTTCCGGCGATTCCCGCGACACCGGCGCCGGCCACCGCGCGCAGGAGTCCGCGGCGGTCCAGGAGGGGTTCGGACATGGGGGGTCCCTTCGCCTGCAACTCTCACGATGAGTGATGGTGAGGTCATCTCTCTGCTCACCGAGGTTCGGCCAGGGCGGCCCGCCCGTCAAGGTGCTAATACGAATTATCACGGGGACGTTTCCCTGAACGAAATAACCGTCCCCATCTCTTGACAGGGGCCGGTGGCGGCTTACAGGATGACGTCCCACTCAGCTAATGCGCATTATCACCAGATGGGACGCTACGGATCGTGACCACGCCCGGCCGCCGCCTCACCCAGCAGGACATCGCCCGCATGGCGGGGGTGAGCCAGACCACGGTGTCGCTGGTCCTGAACAACAGGACCGACGCCGAGGTGCGCATCGCCCCCGAGACCCGCGAGCGGGTGCTCGGGGTGATCAGGGAGACCGGGTACGTCGCCGACCCGGTGGCCCGGCGCCTGGCCGAGCGGCGCAACCGCATCCTGGGCGTCTTCACCTACGAGGCGGTCTTCCCGACCGCGAGCGCCGACTTCTACCACCCCTTCCTGCTCGGCATCGAGGAGTGCGCCGAGGAGATGGGCTGCGACCTGCTGCTGTTCACCAGCGCCAGGGCCGCGGGGGAGCGGCGCCGGATCTTCAACGAGGACAGCCGGGTGCGGCTGGCCGACGGCTGCGTGCTCCTCGGGCGCGCCGTCGACCGCGACGACCTGGCCCGGCTGCTGGCCGAGGGCATCCCCTTCGTCTCCATCGGCCGCCGCGACGACGCCGGGGCCCCGGTGCCGTACGTGGGGGCCGACTACCCGCCCGCGGTGCGCGCCCTGGTCGACCGGACGGTGGAGCTGGGCCACCGGCGGCTGGCCTACGTCGGCACCGGGGCGGGCGCCGAGTCGCCGGCCGACCGCATGCGCGGCTTCCGCGAGGCGGTCGCCGCCGTGGGGGCCGAGGGGCTGCACGTGCCGGTGACCGGCAGGACCCCGGGCGAGCTGCTGGACGACGTCTCGGCCGCCCGGGCGAGCGCGATCTTCGTCGAGGAGCCCGCCGACGCCGTGGCGATCACGCAGGCGGCCGGCGAGCGGGGCCTGACGATCCCCGGCGACCTGTCGGTCCTCGCGCTGGGCGCGCCGACCAGGCCGGTCCACGTCGACGTCGACTTCACCGGGTTCCGGATCCCCCGGCGGGAGATGGGCCGCAGGGCCGTCGAGCTGCTGGCGGAGCTGCTGGGCAACGGCGGCGGGACACCACAGGAACTGCTGAGCTGCGAGCTGGTCGAAGGATCCACGCTCGCCCCGATCCGGAGCTGACCGAACGTTGGAGACGATGATGGAAGAGGCCACCGACGTGGTTGAGACATCCGCGGACGCCGTGGTCGTCGGCGGCGGGCTGGGCGGCGTCGCCGCCGCCCTGGCACTGCTGCGGGCCGGGCGCACCGTGATCCTGAGCGAGGAGTACGACTGGCTCGGCGGGCAGCTCACCAGCCAGGCCGTGCCGCCCGACGAGCACTCCTGGGTGGAGCGGTTCGGCGTCACCGCCTCCTACCGCGCGCTGCGCGAGGGCATCCGCCGCTACTACCGCGACCACTACCCGCTGACCGAGCGGTCGCGCCGCTGGCGCGAGCTGAACCCCGGTGCCGGGCACGTCAGCCGCCTGTGCCACGAGCCCCGGGTCGCGGTCGCGGTGATCGAGGCCATGCTCGCGCCGTACCGGGGCTCGGGGCGGCTGCGGGTGCTCCAGCCCTACCGGCCGGTCGGCGCGGACGTCGACGGCGACCGGGTGCGGGCCGTGCGCCTGGCGCACCGCGACGGCGGCGGCGAGATCACGGTGGTCGCGCCGTACGTGCTGGACGCCACCGAGACCGGCGAGCTGCTGCCGCTGACCGGCACCGAGTACGTGACCGGGTTCGAGTCGCAGGGCGACACCGGGGAGCCGGGCGCGCCCGCCGAGGCCCAGCCGATGAACATGCAGGCCGTGTCGGTCTGCTTCGCGATCGACCACGTCGACGGCGACCACACCATCGACCGGCCCGCCGCCTACGACTTTTGGAGGAGCTATCAGCCCGACTTCTGGGGCGACCGGCTGCTGTCCTGGCGCTGCCCGCACCCCAGGACACTGGAGATCGTGGAACGTTCCTTCACCCCCAACCCGGACGACGACCCGCTGCTGGTGGAGGCCGACCAGCGCCTCAACCCGGGGGACGCGAACCTGTGGACGTTCCGCAGGATCGCCGCGCGGCGCAACTTCGCCGACGGCGCCTACGCCAGCGACATCACCCTGGTCAACTGGCCGATGATCGACTACCTGGAGGGCCCGGTCATCGACGTGCCGGACGCGGCCGATCACGTGGCCGCGGCCCGCGAGCTGTCCCGCTCGGTGCTGTACTGGATGCAGACCGAGGCGCCCCGCGCGGACGGCGGGACCGGCTTCCCGGGCCTGCGCCTGCGCGGCGACGTCACCGGCGGCGGCGAGGGCGGGCTCGCCCAGGCCCCCTACATCCGCGAGTCGCGCCGCATCCGCGCCCTGTACACCGTCGCCGAGCAGGACCTCTCGATGGCCGTGCGCGGCGACAAGGGCGCGGTGAGCTACGCCGACTCGGTCGGCGTGGGCATGTACCGCATCGACCTGCACCCCTCCACCGGGGGCGACAACTACATCGACGTGGCCAGCTCGCCGTTCGAGATCCCGCTCGGCGCGCTGATCCCGCGGCGGGTGACCAACCTGCTGCCCGCGTCCAAGAACATCGGCACCACCCACATCACCAACGGCGCCTACCGGCTGCACCCGGTGGAGTGGAACGTCGGCGAGGCCGCCGGCGCGCTGGCCGCCTTCTGCCTGGACAACGCCACCGTCCCGCACGCCGTACGCCAGGACGAGGCGCTGCTCGCCGCCTTCCAGCGGCGGCTGACCCGCGACGGCGTCGAGCTGCGCTGGCCGCAGGTGACGGGTTACTGACCATGCCGCCGACCGCGCCGCCGACAGCGCCACGGGCCGGGCCACTGACAGCGCCACGGGCCACGCCCCAGGCCGGGCCGCCGACAGCGCCACGGGTCATGCCGCAGGCCGCACCGCCCGCCGGACGACGGGCCTCCCACCACGACCGCCGGGGGATTCCCAGCAAGGAGAACGAACGATGAGACCATCCGCAAAACCCGCGGCCGTCGCGCTGGCGGCGCTGCTCACCCTCGCGGCGTGCGGCCAGGGCGCCGGGAGCGCCCCCGCGGCGCAGGGGCCGCAGCCGCTGCGCATGACGATCTGGACCTCCAACGAGGCCCACCTGAAATTGTTCGGCGAGATCGCCGCCGAGTACAGGAAGACCCACCCCGGCGTCGGTGAGATCACCTTCGACCCCATCCCGTTCGAGACCTACACCACCACCCTGACCACCCAGATCGCCGGCGGCAACGCCCCCGACCTGGCCTGGATCCTGGAGAGCTCGGCACCGGACTTCGTCACCTCGGGAGCGCTCGCGCCGCTGGAGGAGACCCTGTCCAAGACCCAGGGCTACGAGTTCGGCGACCTCACCCCCTCGGCCGTCAAGCTCTGGCAGGCCGAGGGGAAGCTGTACGCCTACCCGTTCTCCACCTCGCCGTTCGGCGTGTTCGTCAACACCGACCTGCTCAAGAAGGCCGGCCAGAAGACCCCCGCCCAGATGATCAAGGACGGTACCTGGACCTGGGAGAAGGTCGTCGAGCAGAACGCCGCCGTCGCCGAGAAGACCGGCAAGGCCGGCATGGTCGTCCGCGACTTCGACTACAAGGGCTGGGACAACCTCGCCACGGTGTGGGGCGGCTGGGGGGCCCGCGCCTGGAGCGAGGACGGGAGGACCTGCGGGTTCGACAGCCCCGAGATGGTCGAGGCCATGACGTTCCTGCACCGGGCCGTCTTCACCGACAAGGCGTTCCCCGGCCCCGGCACCGCGGCCGACTTCTTCGCGGGCGACGCGGCCATGACCATCACCCAGATCTCCCGCGCCTCGCTGCTGCAGGACGCGACGTTCGGCTGGGACCTCGTCCCGCTGCCCTCCGGGCCCAAGGGCGAGTACTCGGTGATCGGCCAGGCCGGCCTGGGGGTGTTCAAGAAGTCCCCGAACGCCGCGGCCGCCGCCGACTTCCTGGCGTTCTTCACCAACCCCGCCAACTCCGCCAAGCTCGCCGCCTACTTCCCCCCGCCCAGGGCCTCCCAGCTCACCGCGGACACCCTGGCCAAGAGCAACCCGCTGCTCAAGCCCGCCCAGCTGCAGCAGGTCGTGATCGCCGGTATCGAGAAGGGCGTGGTCAAGCCCAACCACACCGGGCAGGCCGAGCTCTCCCAGACCGTCCGGGCCGCGCTCGACCCGCTCTGGCGGCCCGAGGCCGACGTCAAGGCCGTGCTGACCGGGGTCTGCGCCAAGATCAAGCCGATGCTGGGGACGTGACGTGACCCCGTCCGCCTCCAAGGTCGCGGTGACCGCCGGCCGGGCACGGCCCCGGCCGGCGGGTGCCGGGCACCCGTCCCTGGGCGGCCGGCGGCCCTTCTGGACCGTGCGCCGCCGCGACAACCTGGTCGGCTACCTGCTCATCGCCCCGCAGCTGCTCGGCAGCGCGCTGTTCGTGCTGCTGCCGCTCGGGCTGGTGTTCTGGTACAGCATGCACGAGTGGAACGTGCTGGCCGGGACGTTCGAGTTCGTGGGCCGGGAGAACTACGACAGGCTGCTGGCCGACGCGAACCTGCGCGAGGTGCTGGGCGGCACCGCCCTGTTCTCCGCCGGCCTGGTGGTGCTCAACCTCGCCCTGGCCCTGCTCCTGGCGATCCTGCTCAACCAGCGGCTGGCCGGGACCACGTTCTTCCGCACGGTGTTCTTCTCGCCCGTGGTGGTCTCGCTGGTCGCCTGGACCATCGTCTGGCAGTTCCTGCTGCAGGACGACGGCGGCCTCAACGGCCTGCTCGGCGTCGCCGGGATCGACGGGCCCAACTGGCTGCGCGGCGAGGGCACCGCGATGACGTCGGTGATCGTCGTCCAGGTGCTCAAGAACGTCGGCCTGAACATGGTGCTGTTCCTGGCCGCGCTCCAGGGCGTGCCCGGACAGCTCTACGAGGCCGCCGAGCTGGACGGCGCCGGGGCGTGGACCCGCTTCCGGCGGATCACCGTCCCGCTGATCAGCCCGACCATCCTGCTCACCTCGATCATCACCGTGGTGGGGTCGCTGCAGGTGTTCGCGCAGATCGCGGTGCTCACCCAGGGCGGTCCGGGCATGTCCACGACCGTCCTCGTCTACTACCTGTACCAGCAGGCCTTCCAGTTCCATCACTTCGGGTACGGCGCGACGCTGTCGGTCCTGCTCTTCGCGATCGTGGCGCTGCTCACCGTCGTGCAGTGGCGGATGCGCAGGAAGTGGGTCTTCAATGAAACGTGAACCGTCGGTCCGTCTGAAGACGCTCCTGTACGGCCTGCTGTGCGTGTTGTGCGTGCCGTTCGTCTTCCCGACCTGGTGGATGGTCACCTCGTCGTTCAAGCCGATCGCCGAGATCTTCGCGTTCCCGCCGAGGCTGCTGCCGGCCGGCTGGGACCTGTCGGCCTACGGGCAGGTCTTCCGGCTCCAGCCCTTCGCCACCCAGTACGTCAACAGCCTCTACATCGCCCTGGTCGTCACGGCCGGGACCATGGCGGTGGCGGCCATGGCCGGGTACGCCTTCGCGCGCATCCGCTTCCCCGGCCAGAACGTGCTCTTCGTGGTGGTGCTGCTCGGGCTGCTCATCCCCAGCGAGGTCACCATCGTCCCGCTCTTCCAGATGTTCCACGGCCTGGGCCTGACCGACACCCACTGGCCGCTGATCCTGGTGCCGATCCTCGGCGCGCCCAGCGTGCTGGCCACCTTCATCATGCGGCAGTTCTTCATCAGCCTCCCCGGAGAGCTGGAGGAGGCCGCCCGGGTGGACGGGCTGGGCAGGTTCGGCACCTTCTACCGGGTCGCGCTGCCGCTCGCCCGTCCCGCGCTCGGCGCCGTCGCGATCTTCACCTTCCTGCACAGCTGGAACCTCTACCTGGAGCCGATCGTGTACCTCTCCTCGCCGGAGAGGTTCACCCTGCCGCAGGCGCTGACCCAGTTCGTCGACGCCTACGGCGGCCCGATGTGGAACGTCCAGCTGGCCGCGGCCTCGATGACGGCCCTGCCGGTGCTGGTGGTGTTCGTCCTCGCCCAGCGGCAGTTCATCGAGGGCCTGGCGCACACCGGCCTGAAGGGCTGACGGCCGGGCGCCGGTGCGCGCCGACACGGTGGGCGGGGACGGTCAGGCGCGCGGGTCGACGTGGAACTTGGGGCCGGGGCCCGACCCGGCGGGACGGGAACCGGCCAGGACCTCGCCCGCCTCCTCCAGCCCCACGACGGCCGCCACCAGCGGGCGCGGGTCCACCGCGCCCGAGGCGTAGTGCTCGATCGCCCCGGTCAGTCCCGGCGAGGCGCTGAGGATCCCGACGGCCGTCACGTCCTTGAGCACCAGCGTCCGGGTGTCCACGGCGCTGGGGGTCGACGAAAGGCCGATGTAGACCACCCGCCTGCCCGGCTCCACCAGGTCGGCGGCCAGGGCGGGCAGGCCGGGGGCGGTGGAGGCGTCGACGACGGCGTCGAACGGCAGGTCCGGGAGCCGGTCCGCGGTCCAGGCGCCGTGCACGCCGAGCGTGCGGGCGAACTCCAGCGACGTGCCGGGCAGGCCCAGCACGTGCACCTCGGCCCCGTGGGACAGGGCGAACGCGGCCGCGAGCAGGCCGATCGTCCCGGGGCCCAGCACCAGCAGCCGCTCACCCGGCGCGAGGGCCGCGGCCCGGACGGCCCGCAGCGCGTTGCCGCCCGGCTCGACCATGGCACCGGCCGCCGCGTCGACCGTGTCCGGCAGCCGGTGCAGGGCGGTGACCGGCACCGGGAGCCGTTCGGCCAGCGCGCCGGGCCACCCGCCGCGGATGCCGATCTCGAAGCGGTCCTCGCACACGTGGTGCGTCCCGGCCCGGCAGCGCCGGCACCGGCCGCAGCCGAGCATGGTGTCACCGGTGACGCGGGTGCCGATCCAGCCGGGGTCGACGCCCTCACCGGCCGAGGAGACCGTCCCGCACCACTCGTGGCCGAGCCGCACGGGGTAGCGGGCGTGACCGTCGTGCAGGTAGCTCATCTCACCGCCGAAGATCTCCATGTCGGTGCCGCACACCCCGGCCCGCTCCACGTCCACGACGACCTGCCCGGGGCCCGGGACCGGCGGATCGACCTCCAGCACCTCGAAACGGCGCGGACCGGTCACGACGAACGCTCTCACGAGGGCAACCCTAGGGGTGCCGGTCGCGGGAGGACCCACCCGGCCCCGCGCCGGCGACCTCACGGGCGCCGGCTCCGCACCGGCTCACCCGGTCTCACGCGACGACCTCCCGGACACCGGTCGCGCCGGGACTCAGCCGTCCGGTGCGGACGCCTCCACCAGGGTCTCGCCGGCGGCCGTGCGCTGGTAGAGCACCGACCGGCCGGCGCGCCGCCGCCGGACCAGCCCGGCCTCCAGCAGGATCCTCAGGTGGCGGCCGACCGATCCCAGCCCCTGGCCGGTCAGCGCCACGAGCTGCGACGTGCTCTTGGGCGTGCCGAGCAGGACGAGCACCCCGGCCCGCGCCGGGCCGAGCAGCCTGCCCAGCGCCTCGGGGGCCGTCCGGTCCGGCTCGGCCAGCGTGCCCGAGCACGGGTAGACCAGGGCGTAGCGCGGCACCGGAGTGCCCGTGTCCCAGGCGGTCCAGCCGTGGCCGCGGGTGACCGGGACGAACATCAGCCGGACACCGTCCAGCTCCTGCGGCGGGCGGTCCTGCGTGTTGATCTGCAGCCGGTTCCCGCCCAGCCACCGCGTCCCCGGGCGCATGCCGCCCAGCACGTCGGCCCACCCGCCCTGGGTCAGCCGGTCGGTCCGCGCCAGCACGTCGGCCTCCAGGACGCGGCGGCGTCTCGGCCAGTACGGCAGCACCGTCTCCCGCCACACCCACTCCAGCACGCGGGCGGCACGCTCCGGCAGGTCGGGCCGGCGCAGCGCCTCCGGGACCGGTCTCTGCAGCGTCGTCTCCAGGTCCGCCCGGGCGGTCTCGGGCGGCGTCCGCCGTACCCGCGCCACCTCCTCCTCGAAGCCGGGGGAGCCCTCTCCCGCCGGGACGGGGGTGAGGAAGTCGGCGAGCCAGTTCCGGCCCAGCGCGGACCGGACGAGCAGCGCGGTCACCGGATCGCCGGCCAGACGCGCCCGGTAGCCGGCCAGGTGGGCGTCGAGCCACCCGCGCTCACCCGGATGCGCGGCCCTCGCCCGCTCCAGGGCGATCAGGCAGGCCATGGTCTCGGCCAGGGGAGAGACCACGAACCGGCTCCCCGCGAGGGTGTCGGCGTTGACCTCCCACCAGCCCATGGTTTCGCCTCCCGGCGAAACTCTAACGCCCCGGTGACCGGCCCGCCGAGACTCCCGGGATGCGCACCTACCGGGAACTCTTCAGGACGCCCGAGTTCACCCCCCTCTTCGCGGCCGGCGCGACGCAGGTCGCCGCCTCGACGGTGAGCGGGCTGGCCCTGGGCACGCTCGTCTACGCGGCCACCCGGTCGCCCCTGCTGTCGGCGCTCAGCATGTTCGGCTCCTCGTTCGCGCAGATGCTCGGGGCCATGGTCCTGCTGTCGGCGGCGGACCGGCTACGGCCCCGCGCCGCGCTGACCGGGCTGGCGCTGGTCTTCTGCGCGACCACCGCCCTCCTCGCCGTGCCGGGACTGCCGCTGTGGGCGCTCTTCGTCCTGGTCCTCGGCCAGGGGATGGCCGCCTCGCTGGGCGGCGGGGTCCGCATCGGACTGCTGAACGAGATCCTGCCCCGGGAGGGGTACCTGCTCGGCCGGTCGGTGCTCAACATGTCCGTGGGCGTCCAGCAGATCTGCGGGTTCGCCGCCGGAGGGGTGCTCGTCGCCGCCCTGTCCCCGCGCCCGACCCTGCTGGTCGGCGCGGGCCTCTACCTGGTCGCCGCGGCCGTCGCGCGGTTCGGGCTCGGGCACCGGCCCCCGCGCGTCGCCGGGCGGCCGTCGGTCGCCCAGACCTGGCGGACCAACCGGCGGCTGCTGGCCTCGGGGGCGCGCCGACGTATCTACCTCGCCCTGTGGGTGCCGAACGGGCTGATCGTCGGCTGCGAGTCGCTCTACGTCTCCCACGACGCCCGGCACGCCGGGCTGCTCTTCGCGTTCGCCGCCGTGGGGATGCTCGCCGGGGACACCGTGATGGGCAGGTTCGTCCCCCCGCGCCTGCGGGAGCGGCTGGCCACCCCGCTGCGGCTGCTGCTGGCCGTGCCGTACCTGGTCTTCCTGCTCGTCCCGCCGCTGCCCGTGGCGGTGGCCGCGGTCACGCTGGCCTCGGCCGGGTTCTCGGCCGGGCTGATGCTCCAGCAGCGTCTGATGGAGATCACGCCGGAGGAGATGAGCGGGCAGGCGTTCGGGCTGCAGTCCTCGGGCACGCTCGCCATGCAGGGGGTCGCGGCCGCGCTCGCGGGCACCGTCGCCGAGCTCACCTCGCCCGCGGTCGCGATGGCGGCGATGGCGGTGGCGTCGGTCGCGGTCACGCTGGTGCTGGCGCCCGGCCTGCGCCGGGGACGGGAGGGGCACGCCGTGGCCGGAGGGCACGTCCCGTCCCCGGGGTGATCCCGCCGGAGGGACGGCGTGGTTTAAAACGTGGCAACGGATCGGGTCCGGGGCGGCCCCGGCCCGATCCGGACGGTCCGCCGCGAGACCGGGACACGGCGGACGGGAACGGTGTAACGCTAAGGGAACGGCATCTTCGCCCACCATTGACACCCTGTCGAGCTTGGTTCTACTGTCCAGCTCAGGTTGTTAAATCGTTTTTGAGCCCGTGCCCGATTCGCCCGCGAGGTGTTGAGGAAGCGCTTATGTTCACTGTTCTGCGAAGGTCCGTACCGACCGCGCTGGTGGCCGGCCTGCTCGGCCTCGGGCTGGTGGCCTGCGGAGGCGGCACCACCAAGGACTCGGCGGGCTCCGCCGCCCCGGCGGCCCCGGCCTCGTCGGCTCCGGCCACGGCCGACCCGGACGCGCCTCTCAGGGAAGGGCTCAAGCTCGCCTTCCTGCCCAAGCAGATCAACAACCCGTACGAGACGATCGTCGACAAGGCGGGCATCGAGGCGGCGGCCGAGTTCAAGGCACAGGCCAAGGAGGTGGGGCCCTCGGACGCCTCGGCCTCCTCGCAGGTGTCGTACATCAACACGCTCACCCAGCAGGGGCACGACGCGATCCTGATCGCGGCCAACGACGCCAAGGCGGTCTGCGGGCCGCTGCAGCAGGCGCGGGCCAAGGGCACGAAGATCGTCACCTACGACTCGGACGCCTCCAGGGAGTGCCGCGACCTGTTCATCAACCAGGCCTCCTCCGAGGAGGTCGGGCGCAGCCAGGTCAGGCTCCTGTCGGAGCTGATCGGCGGCAAGGGCGAGGTGGCGATCCTGTCGGCGACGGCGAACGCCACCAACCAGAACACCTGGATCGAGTTCATGAAGGACGAGCTCGGCAAGCCCGAGCACAAGGACATGAAGCTGGTCAAGGTCGCCTACGGAGACGACGACGACCAGAAGTCCTTCCAGGAGACCCAGGGGCTGCTGCAGGCGTACCCGGACCTGAAGGGGATCATCTCGCCCACCACGGTGGGCGTCTCGGCGGCGGCGCGCTACATCTCGGGGTCGAGGTACAAGGGCGAGGTCGTGCTGACCGGCCTGGGCACCCCCAACCAGATGCGCCAGTTCGTCAAGGACGGCACGGTCGAGAAGTTCGCGCTGTGGAACCCCGAGGACCTGGGGTACCTGGCCTCCTACGCGGCCGCGGCGCTGGCCTCGGGCCAGATCACCGGCGCCGAGGGCGAGGTGCTCAAGGCCGGCAGGCTCGGCGAGCGGACCGTCGGCAAGGACGGTGAGATCATCCTCGGGCCGCCGTTCACCTTCGACGCCTCCAACATCGACCAGTTCGACTTCTGACACCACCGCCACCGCGACGGGAGCGGTCACCGCCACGGTGTGACCCGCGCGCGACCGCACCCCGCGACCACCGCCACCCAAGACCACCACCCAAGACCACCACCGAGACCACCACCGAGACCACCACCGAGACCGCACCACCACCGAGACCACCGTCGCCCGCGCCCGGCACCTCCGGGCGCGGGCCTCATCGAGGAGAGGCCACGTCGTGCAGCGCGTCTGCTTCCTGCTGAAGGTCCGGCCCGAGCGCCTGGAGGAGTACCGCGAGCGCCACCGGGCCGTCTGGCCGGAGATGCTGGAGGCCCTGCGCGCCACCGGCTGGCGCAACTACTCCCTCTTCCTGCGCGAGGACGGGCTGCTGGTCGGCTACCTGGAGACCGAGGACTTCGAGGCGGCCCGCGCGGCCATGGCCGCGACCGAGGTCAACGCCAGGTGGCAGGCCGAGATGGCACCGTTCTTCGAGAACCTCGACGGCCGCCCGGACGAGGGCATGGTCTCGCTCGAGGAAGTCTTCCACCTCAACTGATTCGGGGACCGATCAATGATCAAGGATTCGCTGCGGGCTCAGGTCATCGAGACCCCGTCGTGGGCGTACGGCAACTCCGGGACGCGGTTCAAGGTGTTCGCCCAGCGCGGCGTGCCCAGGGACCCGTTCGAGAAGCTGGCCGACGCCGCCCAGGTGCACGCCTTCACCGGGGTGGCGCCCAAGGTCGCGCTGCACATCCCCTGGGACCGGGCCGACGACTACGCCGCGCTGGCCGAGCACGCCTCCGGCCTGGGGGTACGGATCGGCGCCATCAACTCCAACGTGTTCCAGGACGACGACTACATGCTGGGCAGCGTGACCAACCCCGACGCGAAGGTACGGGCCAAGGCGCTGGCGCACCTGCTGGACTGCGTGGACATCATGGACGCCACCGGATCGGACACGCTGAAGCTCTGGTTCTCCGACGGGATCAACTACCCCGGCCAGGACGACCTGCGCGCCCGGCAGGACCGGCTGGCCGAGGCGCTGGACCGGGTCTACGGGCGGCTGGGCGAGGGGCAGCGGTTCCTGCTGGAGTACAAGCTGTTCGAGCCCGCGTTCTACGCCACCGACGTGCCCGACTGGGGGACGGCGTACGCGCACTGCCTGAGGCTGGGCCCCAAGGCCCAGGTGGTGGTGGACACCGGCCACCACGCGCCGGGAACCAACATCGAGTTCATCGTGGCGTTCCTGCTGCGCGAGGGCAAGCTGGGCGGGTTCGACTTCAACTCCCGCTTCTACGCCGACGACGACCTGATGGCCGGGGCCGCCGACCCGTTCCAGCTCTTCCGGATCATGTTCGAGGTGATCGGCGGAGGCGGGTTCACCGAGGACGTGGCGTTCATGCTGGACCAGTGCCACAACATCGAGCCGAAGATCGCCGGGCAGATCCGGTCGGTGATGAACGTGCAGGAGGCCACGGCCAAGGCGCTGCTGGTGGACCGGGAGGCGCTGGCCGCGGCGCAGGCGGCCGGGGACGTGCTCGGGGCCAACGCGGTGGTGATGGACGCCTACAACACCGACGTACGGCCGCTGCTGGCCGAGATCCGTACCGAGGCGGGCCTGGACCCCGACCCGATGGCGGCCTACGCCCGGTCGGGCTACTTCGAGAAGATCGCCGAGGAGCGCGTCGGCGGGACGCAGGCCGGCTGGGGAGCCTGAGACCCCGTGCCGGGCGGGAGGGTGTCGCGGACGCCCCGTCCGGCCCCGGTGCGAGGGGTGTTCCGCCCGGCCCCGGTGCGGGAGGCGTCCGGGCACGGCACCGGCGCCCCCGCGGGCGTTGACATCGACGGCGGTCTCCGACACGCTCCGATTAGAATTCGATTCTAAAATTGGAGGCCGGATGAGCGGCATCGTGTCGGGCCGGGTGGTGATCGTCACGGGGGCGGCCAGGGGCATCGGCCGCGGCCACGCCCTGGAGTTCGCCCGCCAGGGCGCCAGGGTCGTGGTCAACGACCTCGGCGCCGAGGTGGACGGCACGGGCTCCTCCGAGGGCCCGGCCGGGGAGGTCGTCGAGGAGATCCGGGCCATGGGCGGGGAGGCCGTCGCCAACGGCGAGGACGTCTCCGACTTCGACGGCGCGGGCCGGCTCGTCCGGGCGGCGATCGACCACTACGGCACGCTCGACGTGCTGGTCAACAACGCCGGCATCCTGCGCGACCGGATGCTCGTCAACATGACGATCGACGAGTGGGACGCGGTGGTCCGGGTCCATCTGCGCGGCACCTTCGCGCCGCTCCGGCACGCCGCCGCCTACTGGCGCGAACGCTTCAAGAGCGGTGACGCCGTCGACGCGCGGATCATCAACACCACCTCCTCGTCGGGCATCTACGGCAACCCCGGGCAGGGCAACTACGGCGCGGCCAAGGCCGGCATCGCCGCGCTCACCGTGATCGCCTCCCAGGAACTGGCCCGGTACGGCGTCACCGTCAACGCCCTCGCCCCCACCGCGCTCACCCGGATGACCGAGAACCTGGCCCCGGGCAGGCCGCGCCCGGTCGCCACCGACTTCAACGCCTTCCAGGCCGAGAACGTCGCGCCGCTGGCCGTCTGGCTGGCCAGCGAGGAGGCCAGGGACGTCACCGGCCGGGTCTTCAACGTCAGGGGCGGTGTGATCAGCGTGGCCGAGGGCTGGCACGCCGGGCCCGAGGTCGACAAGGGCACCCGCTGGGACCCGGCCGAGCTCGGGGCGGTGATCCCGGGCCTGGTCGCGCGGGCGGCCCCCAACGCGCTCCAGAACGGCACGATCCCCGGCCGCGAGGACTGACCGGCCTCACCCTGCCTCAACCTGCCTCAACCTGCCTCACCCTGCCTCGTCCGGCCCCCCGGACCGGGGGCCGCGCAGCGGGTCCAGGCGGCGGATCAGCTCGATCGCCGCCTCGGTGATCCGCCCGGCCTCCTCCGCGGAGTCGCAGGTGGCCACCTCGCGACCGGCCTCGCCGATGACCGACGTCAGGACCGCCACGGTGAGCCGGTCCAGCGGGGTGCTGCCCGCGCCGAGCAGGACGGCGTTCTGCCGTACCCACTCGCGGCCGCGGGTGCGGCGCAGCAGCTCGAACCCGGGCGGGCCGTCCCCGTCCATGAACAGCCGGGCCAGGTCGCGCCGTTCCCAGGAGCCCTCCAGGAAGGCCCGCGCCCCGGCGACGAACAACTCCAGCGGGTCGCGGACACCCGAGCGGCGCGCCTGTGACACCGCGGAGGCGGCGTTCTCCTCGTGCTCGGCCTGGTGCCTCTCCCACAGCGCGAGGAACAGCTCGGTCTTGCCGCCGAAGTGGTGGTAGAGGCTGCCCACGCTCAGCCCGGCCCGTTCGACGACGTCGGCGACCCCGGCGTCGGCGAAACCGTGCTCGGTGAAGACCTGCCGGGCCGCCTCCAGCATGCTCGTCCGGGTCTGCGCGGTACGGCTCCACTCCCAGGCTCCAGGCTTGCGCGTCATGTGTCCCTCTCGCTCTGTCGTGCGCCGTCCGTCCGGGACGGAAAGGCCGTCGGTCGCACCGGTGCCCGGCTGCGGGTTCCGCGGTGAGGTCGGCGGTGGGGTCGGTCGGTCGTGTCCCGGTCCCGCGGTCAGGCCGGGCTGGGGATCCCGTTCCCGCCGCGTCCGCGCCCGGCGAGCACGTCCTCCAGGAGGGGTGCGGGCTCGTCGTCGCGCGGCCCGCGCTGGGCGAGCTGGATCAGCACGCCGTGGGCCTCCTTGGGGTGCAGGAACACCTCGCGCCACCGCGGGTCGCCCGTGTTCAGGCCGTGCAGCCGGTACCCGCGGCCGGTGAGCCGGGAGACGGCCAGGTCGAGGTCGGGCACGTGGAAGTTGAGGTGGTGGACGCCGCCCCGCCCCCGGGTGAGTTCGAAGAAGCTGTCGAAGAAGGGGGAGCCCGCCAGCGGTTCCATCAGCTCGATCTTGCCGCCGCCCGGGTAGGTGAGCTGCATCACCCGGTACCCGCCGGGGTGGTCGCCGCCGCCGAGGAACGTCCCGCCGAGCAGGTCCAGGTAGATCGGCAGCAGATCCCTGACCCGCGGTGCCGCGACGGCGGTGTGGTCGAAGACCGCGCCGAGTCCCCGGAGCGCCGGGACCTGCGAGGAGCCCGGGGAGTCCGGGGAGTCCGGGGAGTCCGGGGAAGCCGGAGAGTCCGGGGAGCCCGGGAGGTCCGGGGATTCCGGTGAGACGTGCACGTGGGCTCCTCGCGGTCGGGGGCCGGGAGGCCGGCCAATCCTAGAATCACATTCTAGTAGCATTCGCGGCGGCCTGTCGCGTCCGCGCAGCCGCCGGGCGAGACGTCCGCCGTCCCAGGAAAACGGCCGTTTACCCGCGCCACCGCGGGTAGGCGGAAGATCCCTGACGCCCGGCCGATGAGGAGAGCCACCGCATGACGATCGAAGGACTGTGGAACTACCGCGAGGGTGTGTACGGTCCCGACGAGACACTGAGCGTCATCGGTTTCGACGTGGAGGCCGTCGACGGCAAGGTCGGCCTGGTCGAGGAGGAGAGCAACGTGACCGACGACAGCTACGTCGTCGCCGACGTCGGCTCCTGGCTCTCCGGCAGGAAGGTCGTGCTGCCGGCCAGCACGGTGACCCGGATCGACCGTGACGAGCGCAAGGTCCACGTCGACCGCACCCGGCAGGAGATCCAGGACGCGCCCGAGTACGACGCCGCGACCTACCGGCAGGCCGTCTACCGCCAGGAGCTGGGCGGCTACTACGGCAGGTTCTCCACCTCGCGGTGACCGGAGCCGGCCGCCGACCGGTTCCGGCCGGTTCCGGCCGGATCCGGAGGGCGTCCGCCCGCCGACCGCACCCGCCCCCCGGACCCGGCCCCGTGTCCGGGGGTGATCCGTCCCAGTGGCCGTACCGGCCGGTGCCGGAGGGTGCGATCCGCAGCTCACGGGGCATGTGAAGACAGGGTTCGATGCGGGCCTCTCACCGGCCGGGATCGTCGACGTGGCCGCCCGGCGGGCCCGGCTCGCCGGGTCCCCGAGGGCGGCCGACGGCGCCGGCGCGGTGGTGAGGGGTCCCGAGCGGAGAGGTGTGGCGCAGATGCCGACGATAGGCCTGGTGGGAACGTTCGACACGAAGGGGCCGGAGTACGCCTGGCTCCACGACCGGCTGCGCGGCCTGGGCTGCGAGGTCGTCCTGATCGACGCGGGGGTGGGGGAGGCCCGGCTGCCCGCCGACGTCACCAACGACAGGGTGGCGCTGGCGGCCGGGGCCGACCTGGCCGCGCTGCGCGCGGCCGCCGACCGCGGCGCGGCCGTCACGACGATGGGGGAGGGCGCCGCGGCCGTCCTGGCGGAGCTGTACGCGCAGGGACGCCTCGACGGCGTGCTCGCCGTGGGCGGGAGCGGGGGGTCCTCGATCGCGGCGCGCGCCGTCAGGGACCTGCCGATCGGGCTGCCCAAGCTCATCGTCTCGACCATGGCCTCCGGCGACGTCTCCCCGTACGTGGGGGCCAAGGACGTCACGATCATGTACAGCGTGGTCGACGTGGCGGGGATCAACCGGGTCTCCGCGCGCATCCTCGGCAACGCCGCGGCGGCGATCGCCGGGATGGCGAGCGTGCCCGCCCCCGTCGTCGAGGGTGACCGCCCGCTGGTGGCGGCCTCCATGTTCGGCGTGACCACGCCCGCGGTCGACGCGGCCAGGGAGCGGCTGGACGAGCTCGGCTACGAGGTGCTGGTCTTCCACGCCACCGGCTCCGGCGGGCAGGCCCTGGAGACGCTGGCCGGCAGCGGCCTGATCGCGGGCGTGCTCGACCTCACCACCACCGAGCTCGCCGACGACCTGGTCGGCGGCGTGCTGACGGCCGGGCCCGCCCGGCTGACCGCCGCCGGTGAGCGCGGCCTGCCGCAGGTGGTCGCCCCCGGCGCGCTGGACATGGTCAACTTCGGCCCCCTGGAGACGGTTCCCGAACGCTTCGCCGACCGGCTGTTCTACGTGCACAACCCGACCGTGACGCTGATGCGCACCACGGCCGAGGAGATGGCCGAGCTCGGCCGCAGGGTCGCGGGGAAGCTCCGCGCGGCCACCGGACCGGCCGCGCTGTTCGTCCCGCGCGGCGGCGTCTCCGCCCTCGACGCGCCTGGCCTGCCCTTCCACGACCCCAAGGCCGACCAGGCGTGCTTCGAGGCCATGGCCGAGGGGGTGCGGGGATCGGCCGTCGCGGTCGAGGACCTGGACCTGCACGTCAACGATCCGGCCTTCGGCCGGGCCATGGCCGACCGGCTGCACGGGATGATCAGCCGGGCGGGAGGAGCCGGATGAGGCGCGAGGACGTTCTCGCCCGGCTGCGCCGTACCGTCGCCGAGGGCAGGCCCGTCATCGGCGCCGGTGCCGGCACCGGGCTGTCGGCCAAGTGCGCCGAGGCCGGCGGCGTCGATCTGATCATCATCTACAACTCGGGCCGCTACCGGATGGCGGGCCGGGGCTCGCTGGCCGGGCTGCTGCCGTACGGCGACGCCAACCAGATCGTCGTCGAGATGGCGGCCGAGGTGCTCCCGGTCGTCACGGACACCCCGGTGCTGGCGGGGGTGTGCGGGACCGACCCGTTCCGGCTGATGCCCAGGTTCCTGGACCAGCTCGCGGCCATGGGCTTCGCCGGGGTGCAGAACTTCCCGACCGTCGGCCTGTACGACGGGGTCTTCCGGCAGAACCTGGAGGAGACCGGGATGGGCTACGACCTGGAGGTCGAGATGGTCCGGCTGGCGCGCGAGCGCGACCTGGTCACCGCCCCCTACGTCTTCGACCCCGACCAGGCGCGGGCCATGACCGAGGCGGGCGCCGACGTCCTCGTCCCGCACGTCGGGCTGACCACCAAGGGCAGCATCGGCGCGGGCACCGCCCTGACCCTGGACGAGGCCGTCGAGCGGGTCCAGGCGATGCGCGACGCCGCGGTGGCCGTACGCCCCGACGTGCTGGTGCTCTGCCACGGCGGGCCGATCGCCGAACCGCAGGACGCGAGCCACGTGCTGGCCCGTACCGAGGGCGTGGTGGGCTTCTTCGGCGCGTCGTCGGTCGAGCGCCTGCCGACCGAGCGCGCCATCACCGAGCAGGTGCGCGCCTTCAAGGAGATCACCGTCTGATGCCCGTACGGACGTCGGACCCTCGGACGGGCCGAGGTCGCCGACTCACCGGACGGCTGCGTGCGGACGAGGGCCCGCGTGGTGGCCCTCGTCCGCCCCGTCCGGGCTGTGGCCGGTCGCGGAGGGCGGATCAGACCGGTTCGACGGTGTCCCCGACCCGTACACGCCCGGGGTGCACGACGGTGGCCAGCGCGTCCAGGCGCATGTCGTGCGCCTGTGCGACGGCCCGGAGGACCAGCGGGGAGTGCGGCAGGTCCTGCTGGGCCTCGTTGGTCATCACGCACCGCTCGCTGGAGCGCTCGAACCGTAGCCGCAGGGCGCCGCCGATACGGGCGGTGCCGCCGAACCACTCGTCCTCCACGAACGCGGGCGTGCCCGGCGGCGTCCGCACCAGCAGGTTCGGCCGGAACCGGCGCTCGTCCACGGGCACGCCGGGAACGGCCGCGCGTACCCAGTCGAGGGTGGCGGTGGTCAGGACACTGAGCGGGAGCTGATCGAAGTGCGAGATCGTGCCCTCGCGGGCCACTTCGACGTCGTTCCGGCCCAGGTATCGCCGCACGTAGGCGGTGGGGTCCGGTACCGGCACGCCGTCCGGGTCCAGCAGCTCGGGCGGCTCCGTGACCGATTTCCCGGGGTATCGGGAGCGCAGGTGCAACAACCCCGGCATGCGCCGGAACCGGCGCGTGTTCTTGCCCGAGCCGAACTTCCCCTCGGCGTCCCGCACCGCGTAGAGCCTGTCGCCGTCGAGGCCCCGGGCGTCGACGGCGACCTCGTCCAGAAGTTCGCCGCCGGTCGACTTGATGGGATACCGCCAGATCCGCTCGATCGTGCCGAACACCCCGCCCATGTCCGTCCCTTCGACGAGCCGTCCTGCGGCCGGCTTCACGCGACCCGCGCCGAAGTCTACGATCACCCTCCGGTCGTCCGGATCGGCGGGCACCGGACGCGGGGCCGTCCGGGGACCGGCGCGGGGGACGGTGATCTCCGGGTCGGGGACGCCGATGCCCGGGCCCGCCGGGTACGCGCCACGGCGCCGGCGGGGAGGAGGCCTTCCCGGTGCCGGCGGGCGTCCGGCGACCGATGGATGATCGGCGACGGCCGGGTGGCCGGAACACCGCGTCGACGACCCGCGCCGGGTGCCGGCGTCGGAAACCGGTTCGGTACTGTCGATGGATGATCGTTGGATATGCGCAGGTGCCGGCCATGGAACGAGACACCGGCCATCGGATCGGCGCACCGATCCGGGTCGGCGCCGACCGGGCCGTACCGGCCCGGCGGTCCCGCGGCGCGGGCGGGAAGAGCGTGTCGGCTGCGCACCCTCTCACGGCGCACGGCCGCCTCGGCCGCGCCGTCACCGGAAGGCCGGCATGAACGCGTCCGAGCGTCCCGGCCCCTCCCCGCGTCCCGGCCCTCCCGAAGCGGCCGGCACTCCTGCCGGAGCGGCCGGTGCCTCTTCCGGAGTCGCGGGCGCTCCTCCCGGGGCGGCCGGTGCGCCGGCCGCACCCGAGCGGCCTCGCCGGACGGTCACCGACTGGCGGTTCGTGGCGCCACCGCTCGCCATCGTCGTGCTGGCCGCCTCCTGGGGCCGGGACCTGCCCGCACCGCTGCTGGTGGTCATCGCCGTGGTGCTGGGCGCCGCGGTGCTGTCCGCCGTGCACCACGCGGAGGTCGTCGCCCACCGTGTCGGCGAGCCCCTCGGGTCGCTGCTGCTGGCCGTCGCCGTCACCGTCATCGAGGTCGGCCTGATCGTGACCCTCGTGATCTCCGGGGGGCCGGGGACCGCGTCACTGGCCCGCGACACCGTCTTCGCCGCCTTGATGATCACCTGCAACGGGATCCTCGGGCTGTCGCTGTTGATCGGCGCCGTCCGCTACCGCCTCGCGGTGTTCAACGCCGAGGGAACCGGAGCCGCCCTGGCCACCGTCGCGACCCTCGCGGTCGTCTGCCTCGTGCTGCCGACCTTCACCACCGCCCGCTCCGGGCCGGAGTTCTCCCCGACGCAGCTGGTCTTCGCCGCCGTGGCCTCCGTCGCCCTCTACGCCGCGTTCGTCAGCACCCAGACCGTCCGCCACCGCGACTTCTTCCTGCCCGTCACCAGCGAGGGCAAGGTGATCAACGACGCCGACGAGGACGACCACGCCGACCCGCCCACCACCCGCGCCGCCGTTACCAGCCTGGTACTGCTGCTCGTCGCCCTGGTCGCGGTCGTCGGCCTGGCCAAGGTGCTGTCCCCGGCCATCGAGGAGACCGTCGCCTCCCTGGGCCTGCCGCACTCGTTCGTCGGCGTGGTCATCGCCCTGCTCGTCCTGCTCCCCGAGACCCTCGCCGCGGCCAACGCCGCCCGCCGCAACCGTGTCCAGGTCAGTCTCAACCTCGCGCTGGGCTCGGCCATGGCCAGCATCGGCCTGACCATCCCCGTGATCGCCATCGCGACGATCTGGCTCCCCGGCCCCCTGGTCCTCGGCCTCGGCGCGAACCAGATCGTCCTGCTCGCGATCACCGTCGTCGTCGCCACGCTGACCGTCGTCCCGGGCCGCGCCACCCGCCTGCAGGGACTCGTCCACCTCATCCTGCTCGGCGCGTTCCTCCTGCTCGCCGCCCACCCCTGAGGGACGCGGCCCCGGGCGTCGCCACCGGATCGGCCGGCGCGAGCGGTGTCGGCCGGGTACGGCGGCCGTCCGGGGGCGTGGAGGGGCACGCGGGGCCGGCGGAGGACCGGGCTGAACCGGCCGGGTGCGGGGCGCGTAGCTGGGGGTGTCACAGACGCGAACGCCCGTCACGAAGGAGACCCCGTTGGCCGGTTCCATCGACCGCGGCCGGATGCACGCCGCCGCGCACAGCCCGTCGGTCCTCTCGCTGATGCGGGCCGTGCCGGAGCGGAGCGCCGACCTGGTCGACTTCTGCGTCCCGGGCAACCCGTACTTCCCGCCCCCCGAGGTCTTCGGCATCCTGGAGCGCGACCTCGCCGCGCTCCTGAGGTTCCGCCCCAGCGACGCCGACACGATCACGGCCGAGCTCTGCGGGGTGCTGGGACTGAACCCGCAGACCGTCGTCATGGGCAACGGGTCGACGGAGCTGATCACCTGGATCGACCACCTGCTGGTCAGGGAGAGCCTGGCGATCCCCATCCCCACCTTCGGCCGCTGGACCGACCAGCCGCTGGAGACGGGAAAACGGGTGGACATGTACCCGCTGCAGGAGAGCCAGGGCTTCGCGCTGGACGTGGACGCCTTCGTCAACTTCGTCCGGCAGCGCGGCTCGCGGGTGGCGGTCGTCTGCAACCCCAACAACCCCGACGGCGGCTACCTGCGCCGCCACGAGGTCATCGCCCTGCTGGACCGGCTCGTCGACCTGGACCTGGTCGTGGTGGACGAGTCGTTCATCGACTTCGTCGACGCCGAGCCGTACGCGAGCGTCGCGGGCGAGGCCGCGATCCGGCCGAACGTGGTCGTGCTGAAGAGCCTGGGCAAGAACTTCGGGCTGCACGGCGTCCGCTTCGGGTACATGGTGGCCAATCCCGCGCTGGCCGCCCGGGTGCGCGGGGCGCTGCCGACGTGGAACCTGAACTCCTTCGCCGAGACCGTGGTCTTCATGACCCGCCGGTACCTGCCCGAGTACCTGGAGAGCCTGCGGCTGCTCGCCCTGGACCGCGAGTCGATGCACTACCAGCTGACCCGGGTCCCGGGCCTGACGGTCTTCCCCTCCCAGGGCAACTTCCTGCTGGTACGGCTCCCCATGGGCAGGGACGGCGTCACCCTGCGCGACCGGCTGCTCGACGAGCACGGCCTGTTCGTCCGCGAGTGCGGCAACAAGCTCGGCATGACCGGCCAGTTCGTGCGCCTGGCGGTCCGGCCGGAGGGGGAGGTGCGGCGCCTGGTCAGCGGGTTGTACGCGGTGCTCTACGAGAGCGGGGACAGGACACCGGTCCCCGTACCCCTGCCGCCCCCGCCGCAGCCGATCCCGACGCCGCTGTACGACCCCCTGCCCGGAAACGGGCAGGTCTCGCAGTACGACCCGATGGCGACGGTCGCGCCGGTACCGCTGTACGAGGGAGACCGCCGCTTCGACATGCTCTCGGGTGGCCTGCCGCCCTCTCCGTGACCGGGGCGGCCGCCTCCCGCGGGGGGACCGGGAGGCGACCGCGGTCGTGCGGCGCCGTCAGCAGGTCAGCAGACGCTGAGCCTGCTGTTGACCATGGTGTTGTTCCGCACCACGGTGCCGCTGCCGCACGGGTTCTCGATGATCGCCGAGTCGGTCACCCGCAGGTTCTGGATCGTGACGTTCGCGTTCACCGGGAACTCGGTCCGGGAGGCGAGCCGGATGTCACCGGGGCCGGTCACGCTCCCCCCGCTCTGCGCGATGGTGACGTTGTAGCAGTTCTCGACCAGGATGGAGTTGCTCCCGGTCTGGGCGATGTCCACCCGGTCGATGACCGCGCCGCCGCTCTCGGAGACGCAGAAGATCCCGCGCCCGCCACCGCGCGCGACCACCTGGCCGACCCGGACGTTCGTCGGGTACGAGCCGCCTATCCGGCCGTTGCGGTTCGCCATCCGGAACGCCGCGTAGCCGGTGCCGGTCCCGGCGCCCTGGGCGTCGACCAGGCCGACCGTGGCGTTGATCGTGTCGTTCAGCAGCAGCCCGGACTCGCCGGTGTTGCGGGCCGTCACCGTGCCGACGGTCAGGCCGTCCAGGCCGTAGGTCTCCACGCCGTGCGCGCTCGTCCCGGAGACGTACACGTTGTCGATCCGCACGTTCCGGGTCCGGACGCTGCGGTCGCCGTGGTTGTCGACGCGGATGCCGAGGCCGCGTGAGACCCGGATGTCGATCTGCCCGAGCGTGATGTTCGTGCCGTTCCTGACGAAGATCCCGTACAGCGGGGCGCCGGTGATCCTGAGGTTCTGCACCTCGACGTCCCGCACGCCGCGCGCGTACACCACGGCCTGGTCGCCGCTGCCGGAGCCGGTCACGTTCACCGTGCCGCAGACGTCCAGCACGGTGTAACTCGGCAGCGAGAGCCGGGACCCGGCGCTCATCGAACCCGAGCCCCGCACCACGACCCGCTGCTTGGAGGTCCGGCCCGAGGTCAGGCTGCCCACGGCCGCCTGCATGGCCGAGAGCATGCTGGTGCCGGTGTAGACGGTCCGGGAGCCGTTGCGCGCGGTCCAGGTGCTGCCGCTCAGCACGGCCTCGGCGTTGTACGAGCCGTCGCCGCAGGCCATCCGGGCCCTGCTCGCCCTGCTCGCCGTGCCCGCAGTGCCCGCAGTGCCCGCCGTGCCCGCAGTGCCCGTGCCGCCGCCGGCCGTGGCCGTCGTACGGGTCGCGCCCGCCGCGTGCGCCGGGGCGGTGGTCCCGGCCGTGCCCGCCATGGCGGGGGCGGGGGCGGTCAGCGCCGTCGCCACCAGGACCATGCCGGTGAGGGCCGCCGCGATCGGGCCGGATCGCCGGTGGCGGGCCGGTGCTCTGCCGTCGTTGCCGTCCTTGTTCATGTTCGGCTCCTTCACAGGGGGGGACAGCCGCGTGCCGCGCCCCGGAGTGCGACGGGACGGTCGCGCCGCGCCCCGCCGTGCTCCGGGGCGCTCCGGGGCGCTCCGTCGCGCTCCGCCCGCCGGCCCGGTCGCGAGCGGGCGGCGGGGGACCGGCGTCACGCGCCTGCCGGTGTGGCGAGGAGTCTCACAGCGCCGGAACGGCCCGTCAACGCGTCTCCTTGACGGGATTGAATCGTTTTTGTCATCCTGGGGCGGATCATCCGGCCCGAACTGGCCGGATGTCCGCACCGCCCGATTCCGGGATCCTGAAAATTTCATGCGCCGACGCCGTCCCCGTGACACCCGGGTGGGCCGTACGTCCCGATCGCCGGGTAGATCCTTCTTGGAAGTGATAGCCGGCTTTCGTTTCGGTGGTAGCGTCGAAGACGTCCAACCGATCCGGCACGACGGAGGACCGCGCGATGACCGAGACACCGGTGATGCCCCTGCACATGCGGCGGGAGCGGTTCGATCCGGTCGAGGAGCTCGCCCGGGTCCGGGAGGGCGAGGGCGTCACCCGCATCATGACGATCTTCGGCACACCGGCCTACCTGGTGAGCCGGTACGAGGACGTCCGCGAGGTGCTCTCGGACGCGACCCGGTTCAGCAACGCCGGCTCGCAGCCCGTGCTGCGGCCCGACGCCCTGAGCAAGGAGGAGCTCGCCCGGCTCCAGGCCGGGCAGCTGCTCGCCTACGACCCGCCCGAGCACACCCGGCTGCGCCGGATGCTCACGCCCGAGTTCACCGTGCGCCGGATGCGCAGGCTGGAGCCGCGCATCGTCGAGATCGTCGACGCGGCCCTCGACGACCTCGAACGGGCCGGGAAGCCCGCCGACCTGGTCTCGCTCTTCGCGCTTCCGGTCCCCTCGCTGGTGATCTGCGAGCTGCTGGGCGTCCCGTACTCCGACCGCGAGGCGTTCCAGCGGCGCACCGGCCGGCTGCTCGACGTGTCGCTGCCCCTCGAACAGCGGACGGCCGCGCAGCTGGAGAACCGCGAGTACATGGGCCACCTGGTCGCGCGGGCCCGGGTGGAGCCGGGCGAGGACATGCTGGGCATGCTGGTGCGCGAGCACGGCGAGGACCTGACCGACGCCGAGCTGGCGGGCGTCTCCTCGCTGCTGCTGCTCGCCGGGCACGAGACGACCTCGAACATGCTCGGCCTCGGCACCCTGGCCCTGCTGCGCCACCCCGACCAGCTCGCCCTGGTCCGCGACGACCCCGAGCAGGTCGAACCCGCGGTGGAGGAGCTGCTGCGGTGGCTGTCCATCGTGCACTCCGGCGTGCCGCGCACCACCACGACCGAGGTGGAGATCGCCGGGCAGACCGTCCCCGAGGGCTCGCAGCTGATCCTGGCCCTCCCGGCCGCCAACCGTGACCCGGACTTCGTCGACGACCCCGAACGGCTCGACGTCACCCGGGGAGCCCCCGGCCACCTCGCGTTCGGGCACGGCGTGCACCACTGCCTCGGGGCGCCGCTGGCCCGGATGGAGATGCGGATCGCCTTCCCCGCACTGCTGCGCCGCTTCCCCGGCCTCGCGCTCGCCGTGCCGTACGAGGAGATCGAGTTCAAGGCCTTCCACGTCGTGTACGGGCTGCGCGAGCTCCCGGTCACCTGGTGAGGCGGGAGGGATCGCGATGAGGGCCGACGTCGAGCGGGACATCTGCATCGGGGCCGGGATGTGCGTGCTGACCGCGCCCGCGGTCTTCGACCAGGACGACGACGGCATCGTCGTCGTCCTGAGCGAGGAGATCGCTCCCGGGGACGAGACCGCCGTGCGGCGGGCCGTCACGCTCTGCCCCTCGGGGGCGATCCGGCCGCCACGCCAGGAGGCCGGGCAGTGAGCCGGACACGGCTGTTAACGTGGGCGAATGACGGCGACGCGAGGGCGGGGCCTGCGCTCCGACGCCGCGCGTAACCACGAGCGGATCGTCGTCGCGGCCGGGCACGCCTTCGAGGAGGCGGGGCCGGAGGTGACGCTGGAGGAGGTCGCCCGGCGCGCCGGTGTCGGCGTCGCCACGGTCTACCGGCGTTTCCGCTCCCGCGACCAGCTGGTGCGCGCCGTCTTCGCGCACCTGCTCACCACCGAGATCGAACCGGCCGTCGCGGTGGAGACCGGCGACCCGTGGCGCGACCTCGTCGGCTCCCTGGAGGCCACCGTCGGGGTGCTCGCCGGACGGCGGGTGATCCTCGCGCTCGCCCGCGAGACGGACGCGGTCGACGTCGAGAGCGTGCACCGTCACGTCCGCTCGATGGACCGGCTGCTGCGCCGCGCCGCCGCCGCCGGTCTCGTGCGGCCGGAGCTCCAGGGGCGGGACCTGGCCGCCGTCGTCGTGATGGCGCTGGCCACCGCGCATCCCGGCGACCCGGAGGGCGCCGGTCCCAGGCGCTACCTCGCGCTGCTCGTCGACGGGCTGCGACCGGCCCCGGCACCGCTGCCCCCGGCCCCAGCCCACGCCCCGCCCCACGCCTCGCCCCATGTGCCGCCCTCGTCCTCGGCGCCCGCGCGGTCGCCGTCCGCCCCGGCTCCGCGCCGCCGGCCCGGGGCGGACCCGCGGTGACCGGGCTGCACCCGCCCCGCAGGGTCGCGGAGTACCGGGCCAGGGGCTGGTGGCGGCCGACCTGTCCTCGCTGCGGCTCGTCGGGTCCGGCTCGGCGCCGCTGTCTCCCGCCATGGTCAGGGGCTGGCAGGACGACCACGGAATCGGGATCGTCAACTTCTTCGGCTCCAACGAGGGCATCGCGCTGCTCAGCGCCCCGGACGACGTGCCCGACCCCGAGCAGCGGGCCAGACTTCCCCCGGTACGGCGCGCCGGGCCGTACCTGGAGCTCCCGGACCTCCCGGCAGGTGTCGGTACGGCTGGTCGACCGCGGCACCGGTGAGGAGATCACCGAGCCCGGCCGCCCGGGGGAACTGCGGATCAAGGGACCGACGGTCTTCCCCGGCTACCTGGACGGCGACCGGATGCCCGACCCCTTCGACGAGCACGGCTACCTCAGGACCGGTGACGTCTTCGAGATCGCCGGGGAGCACGGGGAGTTCCTGCGCTACGCCGGCCGGACCGGGGACCTGATCGTCAGGGGCGGTGTGAACATCTCCCCGGCGGAGCTGGAGGGCCTGATCGCCACCCATCCCGCCGTCCGGGACGTGGCGGTCGTCGGCTACCCGGACGAGGTGATGGGGGAGCGGGTGTGCGCGGTGGTCGTGCCGCGTGACGGACATGAGAATGGACCGTGCCTTTCTCGTGTCCGCCGGGAACCGATGCGGGAAAGGCCGATTTACGGTCGGCCGTATGTGCGGACGTTTACTCCGGGCGCCGGGCGGTCCTTTTCCGGTCCGGTCCTCCCGCCCGGTGACATCGGCCCGGGAACGGTGGCGAGGAAACGCCGGCACGGAAAAGCGGATCCGGAAAAACCGGTCCGGGACATCGCCCGCCCGCGGAAGACGTGCGTTTTCCCCGGCCCCTTTTCGTGAGAGGTCTTCGCGGTGAACGGGTGCGGTCGCGTTCACCCCTGACCCATAATCACCGTCAGGAACACGCGAAACATGAAAAGGGAGTGCTGCGTTGCACGGCAGAACCTCTCCGCTGTTCGTCGGCAGGAAACGGGAGCTGGAGTTCCTCGGGGAGGCGTGGCAGGCGGCGAGGCGTCGTGACACGCGGATCGTGGGCGTCCGCGGCGTGCCGGGAATCGGCAAGACCGAGCTGGTCGAGCGTTTCCTGCACACCGTCCCCGGCGTGCCGGTCGTGCGTGCCTTCGGCGACGAGGAGGCGTCCGCCCATCCCTGGGGGGTGCTGAACCAGATCGCCGAGCAGCTGCCGACGCCGGTGCTGGCCCGGACGCTGGCGGGCCAGGGCGAGGCGGCCTTCGTCGGCCAGGCCCTCGCGGCCGAGCTGGCCGCGGCGGGAGAGCTGATCGTGGTCGTCGACGACGCGCACTGCGGCGACCGGCAGTCGATGACCGCGCTCCGCCTGGCGGCCAGGCGCCTGCGCACCGCCCAGGTCCTGCTCCTGGTCGTCCACCAGGCCGCCGCCCACCCCGAGGGAGCCGATCCGGGCACGCCCCGCCTGGAGCTGCACGAGGGCTGGGCGCGCCTGTTCGACTCGGCGCAGGGACGCCTGATCCAGGTCGACGGGCTCGGCCCCGACGACCTGGTGAGACTCGCCGTCGCGACCGGTCACGACGGCCTCACCCCCTCCGGCGCCAGGAGGCTGCACGAGCACACCGACGGCAACGTCCTGCACGCGGTCCTGCTGCTGGACCAGGTGGAGATGCACTCGATCAACTTCGGCAACGGCCCGCTGCCCGCCCCCCGCGGCATGACCCAGGCGGTCGTGTCGCGGCTGGCCTCGTGCGGCCGCCGTACCCGCGAGGTCGTCGGCGCGGCGGCGGTGCTCGGCCGCCGGTTCGGCCTGGCCGACCTGCGCGCGCTCTCCGGTGTCGCCGACGTCACCGCGCCCGTCGCCGAGGCCGTGGACGCGGGGCTGATCAAGGAGATCCCCGGTACGGCCGGGCAGGAGTTCGCGTTCACCACCCTGCTCGTCTGGGACCGCATCTACTACGACTCCGGTGTCGAGCGGCGCCGCGCCCTGCACCGTGACGCCGCCCGGCTCGGCGGCCCCAGCGCCCTCTGGCACGGGATCGCCGCGTCCGGCGGCGGCACGGACGGCGAGCTCGCCGCGCTGGCCGAGCGCGAGGCCCGGTCCCACCTGTCCCGGGGCAGGCTCCCCCTGGCGGCGGTCTACGCCCGGCACGCCGCCGAGCTCACCCCGCCGGGCCCGGACCGGCTGGCGCGCCTGCTGACGGCCGCCGAGACGCTCCTGGTCTCCGGGGACGCCACCGTCGCCCGCCGCTACGAGAGCGAGATCCTCGCCGCGCCGCCGGGGCCCTGGCGCGACTACGTCGCCGGCTACCAGGCCCTGATCGCGGGCCGCGTCGCCGAGGCCAGGCGGCTGTTCGCCCGGGCGCTGGAGGCGGCCGGGAGCGGGGCGGAGAGCCCGCACGCCCCGGCCGACCTGCGGGCGCGCATCGCGGCCCAGCTCGCGATCATCGGCGTCGTCGAGATCTCGTACCCGGAGATGGTCGAGTACGGCACCGCGGCCGTCGCGGCCGGCAGCCGCGAGCCCTGGGTGGGGGCGTTCGCCTGGTTCGCCCGGTCGCTGGGCTGGGCGCTGGCCGGGCGCGCCGAGGAGGCCCTCGCCTCGCTGGCCGACGCCGACCTGCCCGGTTCGGCGGCGGGACTGGACGGCCTGGTGGCCCGCGGGATGATCCGGCTGTGGACCGACGACCTGGAGGGCGCCTGCGCCGACCTGCGGGAGGGCGTCGCCCGCGCCACCCGGGGCGAGGCGCTGCGGGTCGGCCAGGCCCTCGGCTTCCTCGGCGAGGCCGAGTACCGGCGCGGCAGGCTGGACGACGCCGTCCGCTTCACCCGGCTCGCCGTCGGCGACGCCGAGGAGAACGAGCGGGTCTGGGACTACGCCCTGCTGCACGCGCTGGCCTGCTACCCCCGCGCGGCCCGGGGCGAGTGGGAGCCCGCGCGCGAGCACGCCCGGCAGGCCGCCGAGTGGGCACCGGTCGTGGACAGCAGGGTGAGCATCGTCTACGCGGCCGGCGCGCGGGCCGCGATCGCCCAGGCCCGGGACGACGCCCGGCGGCTGCTCGAGGCGGCCTCGACCATCGAGGCGCACTACGACTCGCTGGAGCCCGGCACCCACCTGTTCGGGCCGGTGGGCGCCGACGCGCTCTCCCGGCTCGGCAGGCCCGACGAGGCCGAGGAGTCGCTGGCCGCCTTCGCCGACCGGGCCGCGCCGAGCGGGCGCCGTTCCGCGCTGATGACCATCGCCAGGGTGCGGGCCCAGATCGCCGCCGCCCGCGGCGACCACGCGCGCGCCACCGGCGACTGCGAGGAGGCCCGCGACCTGGCCCGGCAGGTGGGGCTGCCGATCGAGGCGGGCAGGATCGACCTGGTGGCCACGCGCTCCCTGCACGCCCGCGGCCGGCACGCCGAGGCGGAACGGCTGCTGCGACGGGCGCTGGTCGCCTTCAACCGCACCGGTGCCGCCGCCTACGCCGCTCTCGCGCTGGCCACGGCCGGGGAGCTCAGGCTCTCGGTGGACGGTCCCAACGCCGCCTTCGGCACCCTCACCGGGGCCGAGCGTGAGGTCGTGGCGATGGTCTGCGAGGGCCTGACCACCCGCCGGATCGCGGAGCGGCGCTCGGTGGCCATCAGCACCGTGGAGACCCAGCTCAACCGCATCTACGCCAAGCTGAACGTCACCAACCGGATCGAACTGCGCGCCGTGCTGTCGGAGCCCGGTGACTGAACCGGCCGGGGCGGCGGACGGGCGGCGGACGGACGGCGGACGGGCTCTGCGCGGGTCGCGCACGAGCGATGCACGATCGGTCCACGGGCGGTCCACGGGCGGTCCACGATCGGTCCGTGGGCGGTCCGCGGGGCGCGCGCGGAGGGCGCACGGAGGGCGCACGGATGGCGCACGGATGGCGCACGGATGGCGTCGAGGTACCCGCGGTGATCCGTAGGGGTGTTCCCCGGACGCGTCCGGGATCGGGGGCCACTACCGTGGGCGCCTGCCAGAGCGCAGGGAGACGGACGCCCCGACAGGAGGCCGGAATGCGGTTGACCATAGACGTCCACAGGACCGCGGGCGGTCACCTCGCCGGGACGGTGGAGGACGAGGCGGAACGGCCCCTGCCCTTCCACGGTGTCATCGAGCTGGTCACCCTCCTGGAGAACCACCTGGACGGGTGAGCGCGGACCGCGACCGGATCCGCGCCGTCCCGCGCACGGCCCGGCCGCGCACGCCGGTGACGGAGAACGCCGTTCACGGAGCGCCACGACGAGGGGGAGAGCACCCGATGGGCACCACGTCCCACCCCGGGAGGGCGGCCCGATGAACGCCACCCTGACGATCTTCGTACCGCCGACCGACGGCGGCCACGACCTGCTGGACACCTGGGTACGGCCGATCTGCGCGCGTCTGGGGATCCGCCTGCTGGCCGCGCTCCCGGGCGCCGGCACGGCCGCCGTCCTCGCGGCCCGGCGAGCCTCGGCGTTCGTGGTTTGGGACTGCTCGGTGGAGGGCCCCGAGGACGTCTACGCCACCTTCGACATGCGCGCCAAGCTCGACCCCGGCAGCATCGTGCTGAGCCGTACCCCGCTGCCCCGCAACGTGCTGACCCGCGCCGGTCACGCCCCGGTCCACGGGGAGACCATGGAGAACGCGGAGCTGGCGGAGTGGCTGGAGCGGCGGCTGCGCCGCGTGCTGGGCGTCCCCTCGCCGCCCGCCCCGGGCCCCTCCCGGTCCCCGGGGCACTACTGGATGTTCGACCACCCTGCGGACTACTTCCTCAGCTTCCACCCCGCGATGCGGCGGGAGGCGGAGGAGTGGCGGGCCGGGTTCGAACGGGCCCACTCGGTCACCGTACGGACGGTGCCGCCCCGCGAGTACTCCTACCCCGGCGAGGTGGTCACCCGGCAGCAGATGTGGGAGGGCGTGGCACGGCTGATGTACGAGATCATCGGAACCGGCCGGGTCATCGTCCTTCCCGGGCCGGACCACTTCTCGTCCTTCTGGCCGGTGAGCGAGCTGCTCGCCACGCTCTGGCTGCTGCCCCGCGGCTCCACACCCCCCATGATCACCTCGGCGCACGTGGCCCGCCCCTCGGGCGCCATCCGGCGGTTCGAGCACCTGACCGCCCGCTCCGTGCTGGGCGTCCCCCGCCTGAGCGACGCCCACGCCGACCGCTTCGCCCGGCTCATCAACAACTCCGACCCGATCACCACCGTGCCACGGGTCCGGCGTCTTCCCCAGGAGCCGGGCGGGATCGTCACCGGGACGGTCAAGCATCTCGGGCACCACGATCCGGAACTGGACGGCCCGGGGTTCTGGGACGAGCTGCGGGTGCCCTGCCCGGTCTGCGCCCCCACCGGCGGGAACGCGGCCACGGTGGACTGGGGACGGCACATGGACCTGGGCTGGGGGAGCGGGGTGGACCACTACGGCCACTTCACCGTCCGGCGCGAGGAGCTCGGCCCGGCGGGCGTTCGCTGTCCCGGGTGCGGTACCCACCTGCGGTTCGTCAACGACCACGGTGTCCGCACGCTCTGGACGCCGTCGTCCGAGGGCGGGTCCGACCGGGACGGGCCGCTGATCCGGCGCGACCCCGTCTGGCAGGTGCTGCCCGACGACCGGCGGTCCGCCGAGACGGTCCCCGACGGCAGGAGCGCTCTGCTCGGGGAACGTCCCGGCAGGAGGCGGGCCGCCGAGGCGCGGTGGATCCCGGTGCGCAGCTCCGTCCGGCTCGGTGAGGTGGGCCGCTGAGTCCGGAGCGCCGAGCCGGTGCGGTGAGCCGGTGCGGTGAGCCGGTGCGCCGAACCGGTGCGGTGAGTTCGGTGGGGTGAGTTCGGTGGGGTGAGTTCGGTGGGGTGAGAGGAAGAGGGACGGACCCGATGGAACACGACTCCTTTCCGGTCTGGGGACCGGAGCATCCGGGTGACACCGGCTCCGAGGCGATGCCGGACGACGCGGGCCGGCGAGCCGACCGGGAACGCCGTCTCGCCCTGGCGCTCGGCAGGTCCGACCTGCTCGGCGCCGCCGAACGCCACCGGGGGGCGCTCACCGCGAGCGAGGAGGCCGTGCGGATCGCCCGGCGGCTCACCCACGACGACCGTGAGGCGTACCTGCCCGACCTCGCCCTGTGCCTGGCGAACGTGGCGGCGCGCTACGTCCGCCTGGGCCGCAGGCACGAAGCGGTCGACGCGGGACGCGAGGCCGTGGCCCTTCGGCGCGAGCTGGCGGTGACGCGTCCCGACGAGCACCTTCCGCACCTCGCGGGCTCGCTGAACGCCCTGGCCTGCGACCTGAGCCGGATCGGCCTGCCCGAACCGGCCCTGGACGCCGCCCGCGAGGCGGTGGACCTCTACCGGGAACTCGCCGCGCGCGACCCGGCGTACGAGCCCGAGCTCGCCATGGCGCTGCACACCCTGGCGCAGCGGACCGCGTCCCTGGAGCGGCTGGAGGAGGCCGTGACCCACAGCGCCCGCGCCGTCTCGATCCGCAGACGGCTCGCCGAGGAGGACCCCTCGGCCTGCTCGGCGACCCTCGCCACCGCGCTGCACGTCCTCGGCTGCCGGCTGGCCGCGCTGGGACGCCGCGAGGAGGCCGTCGACGCCTACGCCGAGGCGGTGACCATCCGCGGGCGGCTGGCCGGGTCCCCCGGGGCCCGGCCCGCGGACCACGACCATCTGGCCGCCGTGGCCAGGGAGTGGGCGGACCTCCTCGTGGAGACCGGACGCCTCGTCGAGGCCGTGGAGGCACTGGAGATCGCCAGGACGGCCTGCCTGAGCGCGGGGGACGTCGAACGGGCGGAGCGGCCGGCCACCCTGCCGGAACACCCGGGAGGAAGCCGCGTCTGAGGCGGAGCCCCGTCCCGGGCCTCACCGTGGAGCCCCGCACCGGTGACGGTGAGAGGGCGGTGCCGGGAGCCAGGAGCCGTCCGTGACGGGCGCCCGGGAGGATCCGTCAGGTGAGGCAGCCCCCGACTCCCTGGAGCGCGCCCCGGTTGAAGGCGCTCAGGCGCTGCGCGGCGGTGCCGTGGTCGTTCACGTCCGTCCAGGGGGTGTCGTCGGCGTGCTGCCGCAGGGCGGCGGCGATCTCCCGGGTGTCCCCCTCCTCGAAGTGGAGCGTGCCGTCCTCACCGGCCCCCCACAGCGTCGCGCCGGCGAGGCAGTCGGCCTGCAGCTCGATCTGCCGGGACACCAGCCGCTGCGGGATGCGGGCCTGGACGGCGTGGCTCCACTCGTGCGCGACGATCAGGTAGATCCAGGCGTCCCCCTGCCGGTATCCCATGCTCATGAGGTCCACGTCCCACGCCACGAAGTCGTAGGGCGGCCAGCAGTACAGGGCGTTGTCGTCGGGGAGCGGGTATCCGTGGCACGTCGGCGTGCGGCCCCGTCCGGTGTCGTAGCCGCCACGGCCGTGGACCCCGTCGCCGTACATGCCGTCATAGCCCTCGCCGTACCCCCCGTCCCCGTAGCCCTCCTCGTAGCCTTCGTCCCCGTAGCCTTCGTCCCCGTAGGCACCGTCCCCGTAGGCGCCGTTCCCGCGGGCCCCGTCGTAGGTGCCGAGAACGCGCGGGGAGGAATAACGGCCGGGGAAGAATTCCGACCAGTGCGTTTCCCAGAAACGGTCGATGACGTATCGGGCGCTGCCGATGTCCTCGTACATGTCGTCGAGACGTGTCGCGGCGGAAACGGACGCGGGGGCTTTTTCGCTCCCTTCGGCCGCGGTGACCTCGGCCGGGACGGCCACCAGCAGGCTCACCACCAACGCGACGCACATGAGACGAGCGATTCCCCGTCGTGACGCGACCATGGCCTCCCCTGTCACCGGCGGCCGTCGGGATGACGCGCGGTGCCTCGTCGGTGCGGAGCCTCAACGGCAGGGGCATCGTATGACAAAGTAATGCGCACGAAAAAGTGCACTGCGCGACAGTGGTAATCGCCGCCTCAATGGCGTAAACGCGCCGGAGAATCACCGGGACCGGTCTTTCCGATCCGGTACGGTGGCCGTGCCGCACGGCCCGGCGCCTGCTGATCCGGCATCGGGGACGCCGGTGTCATGGAAGGGGATCCTGCGCGCCCGGCCGCTCGATCCGGTGCGGTCCGGCCACTTGATCCGGTGCGGTCCGGCCACTTGATCCTGCGCGGCCCGGCCGCTCACGGTCAGCGGCCGGAAGGGCCGGGTCTCCGGGCCGCGAGCCGTTCGATGACGCCGGCCTTGAAGCGCTCGTGGCGCTCGACGGTGAATCCCATCGCGCGCACCTCGAGTATCGGCCGCCGGCGGTAGTGCTCCTCGGCCGTCGGCACGCTGAGCGCGTCCAGCAGGCCCTGCAGCACCCGGACCGGCCAGGACGACGACGCCACATGATCGGCCAGGAGCAGCGTCCCGCCCGGCCGCAGGACCCGCGCCATCTCGGCGAGCGCCACCCGCTCGTCGGGAATGCCGCACAGCGCGAACGTGCACACGACCGTGTCGAAGCTTTCGTCGCCGAAGGGCAGCGCCCGCGCGTCACCGTGCCGCAGGTCGGCCTCCCGGCCGAGGTCGCCGGCGCGACGCCTGGCCACCGCCAGCATCGGGACGCTCCACTCCACGCCGGTGAGCCGCACGTCGCCGGGGTAGTGGGCGAGGTTCAGGCCGGTGCCGACGGCCACCTCCAGCGTCTCGCCGGTGGCCTGACCGCACAGCCAGGGGCGGGTGTCGGCGAAGAAGCGGCGTTCGGCGAGCGCCATCCGCCGGTCGTAGGAGCCGGCCTGCCGGTCCCAGTACCGGCGCAGCCGCGCGTCGCGCGGCGAGGTGTCTGACACCGGGCCACCCTAACCCTCCCCGGGCGGGTGTGGGCGGCACGCCGCCCGGCCCCACGCCTCCGTCGGGTCTCACGGGGCCGTTCCGGCACCTCACCGGCACCCACCGGACCCGGGCACCGGGCCCGAGTGCTTGGCCCGAGCCCTAGACCCGGACCCGGGCCCCGGTGGCGCGCAGCAGGGAAAACGGTGAAATTCGGGCGGACCGACCAGTTTCGGTCGCCGGCGGTGTCCGACCATATGAGAGGGACCACAGGAGAGAAGGAGCCACCATGCGAGGGATCCCGCCGGCCGGGGGGACCGACTCCCCGGCCCATGCCCGGCGCCCGGCCGACGAGCTGCTGGCGCTGGCGCGCGGAGGGGACGGTGAGGCGTTCCGCGATCTCGTCGAGCCCTACCGGCGTGAGCTCCAGGTGCACTGCTACCGCATCCTCGGCTCGGTGCAGGACGCCGAGGACCTGCTGCAGGAGACGCTGCTGGCGGCATGGCGCGGCATCGGCGGCTACGAGGAACGCGCGTCGGTACGGACGTGGCTCTACCGGATCGCCACCAACCGCTGTCTCAACCTGCTGCGGGCCGGTGCCCGCCGCCCGCACGAGTACGCGGCCTACCAGCCCGGGATCCCGTTGCCCGAGCCGTCGCACCGCCGGGAGGAACCGAGCTGGCTGGAGCCGTACCCGGACGTGCTGCTCGACGAGATCGCCGACCGCACGCCCGGACCGGAGGCGCGGTACGAGGTCAGGGAGTCGATCTCCCTGGCGTTCCTGGCGGCGCTGCAGCAGCTGCCGCCCAGGCAGCGTGCCGTGCTGGTGCTGCGCGACGTCCTGGAGTTCCGGGCCGGCGAGGTGGCGGGCATGCTCGACACCACCGAGAACGCGGTGACCAGCGCGCTCAGACGGGCACGGAGCGCGCTGGCGCACGAACTGCCCGGCCCCGGCCGGGAGAGCGCTCCGCTGCCGCACTCGCCGCTGGAGCGCCGGATCACGGACGATTTCAGCCGCGCGTTCGAGGCCGGGGACGTCGGCGCGATCGTGGCCATGCTGACCGACGACGCGTCGCTGAGCATGCCTCCGCTGCCGCTGGAGTACCGGGGCCCGGACGCGATCGGGAACTTCCTGGCCACGATCGCGCTGCGCGCCGGTCGCCGGCACGTGATGATCCCGACGCGGGCGAACGGGCAACCGGCGTTCGGCTGCTACCGGCGCGACCCCGGGACGCCGATCCTGCACGCGCACGGGGTGTTCGTCCTGACCCTCGCCGGTGACCGGATCGCCGCGCTGACGCGGTTCCTGGACAACTCGCTCCTGGCGGCGTTCGGGCTCCCGCGGTCGCTGCGCGACTGACCGGCCGCGTACGGGACGGGGATCCGGCGCGGGCGCCGGCGGCGCGCCCGGGGAGCGGCGCGGGCGCCGGCGGCGCGCCCGGGGAGCGGCGCGGGCGGGGAGCCACGCCCGGGGGCGGGCGGGGCCGCGGGGACCCCGGCGGGCGTCGTCCGCCCGGGCGTCCACCGACGGCCCGCGACATCCGTGTCATTAACGACATTCAAGACATTCGAGCAGGGGGAGAGACCGTGGGTACAGGCGGGGGACGGATGACCTCCAAGCAGGCGTGGGTGCTGGGGCTCGCGTCGCTGGCGTCGTTCATGATGGCGCTGGACAGCCTGGTCGTGACGACGGCGCTGAGCACGATCCGCAAGGACCTGGCGGCGTCGATCGAGTCGCTGGAGTGGACGGTCAACGCGTACAACCTGACGTTCGCGGTGCTGCTGCTGACCGGATCGGCGCTGGGCGACCGGTTCGGCCGCCGCCGCACGTTCGTCACCGGGCTGGCGGTGTTCACCGTCGCGTCGGTGGCCTGCGCGCTCTCCCCGGACATCGGCACCCTGATCGCGGCCCGGACGCTGCAGGGGGCCGGTGCGGCGATGGTGCTGCCGCTGTCGCTCACCCTGATCGGCGCGATCTTCCCGCCGGAACGGCGGGGCAGGGCCATGGGGCTGTACCTGGGCCTCACCGGCCTGGCGACGTTCGGCGGCCCGTTCATCGGCGGTCTCATCGCCGAAGGGCTGGCCTGGCAGTGGATCTTCTGGCTGAACCTGCCGGTCGGGGTGGTCGCGATCGCGCTCGTGCTGCGGCGCGTCGACGAGAGCACCGGCCCGAACGTCCGCTTCGACCTGCCGGGGGTCGTGCTGGTGACCCTGGGCGCGTTCGGCGTCGTCTGGGGCCTGGTCCGCGGGAACGCGGCGGGCTGGGGGAGCGCGGAGGTGGTGGGCGCGCTGGTGCTCGGGGTCGCGCTGGTGGCCGCCTTCGTGCTCTGGGAGCGGCGCGCGAAGGCGCCGATGCTGCCGATGCGCTTCTTCCGGGCCAGGGCGTTCGCCACGGCCAACCCGGCGAACTTCCTCGTGTTCGCCTCGCTGTACGGCACGCTGTTCTTCCTCGCGCAGTACTTCCAGACCGTCCTGGGGGAGGGGCCGCTCGGCGCGGGTCTGCGGCTGATGCCGTGGACCGCGACGCTGATGGTGTGCGCGCCGATCGCCGGCAGGCTGACCGACAGGGTGGGCGAGCGGAACCTCGTGGTCGGCGGGCTGCTGCTGCAGACCGTCGGCATGGGCTGGATCGCCCTGGTCGCCGACACCGACACCGGCTATCTCGAACTGCTGCCCGCGCTGGTCATCGGCGGGGCCGGGCTGACCATGGCCATGCCCGCGGCGCAGAAGGCGGTGGTCGGGGCGGTGAGCCCCCGGGAGATCGGCCAGGCGTCCGGCGCGTTCATGATGCTGCGGATCCTGGGCGGGGTGTTCGGCGTCGCGGTCACGGTCGCGGTCTTCGCGGGCACCGGGGGGTACGGGTCGGCCGGGGAGTTCAGCGCGGGCTTCACCGCGGCGATGATCACGGTCGCCGCGTATGCGTTCGCCGGCATGCTCATCGCCCTCGGCATGCCGGGGAGGCGAGCGCCCGTCCCGGCCGCACCGGCACGCGAGGAGAGCGGCGTCCCCCAGGCCGGATGAGACCTCGGACGGGACACCGGGGACGGCCCGCGGCCCCGCCGGTCAGCCGGTCGGGTGCGCCGGGGCGGCGGAGCTCTCGCGGATGACGAGGTCGGTGGAGAGCTCCACGCGGCGGGGCTCGGGGGTCTCGCCGCGGGAGATGCTCAGGGCCATGCGGGTGGCGAGGGAGGCCATCTCCTCCAGGGGCTGGCGCACCGTGGTCAGCGGAGGCCAGGCCGACCGGGACAGCGGCAGGTCGTCGAACCCGACGACGCTCAGGTCGTCGGGGACGCGCAGCCCGCGCTGCCTGGCCGCCTCGAACACCCCGAACGCCTGCAGGTCGCTCCCGGCGAAGATGGCGGTGGGCCGGTCGGACAGCGACAGCAGGGCGTGGCCGTGGTCGTGGCCGGAACCGACGAGGAAGTCACCGTGCAGGATCAGCGCCGGGTCCACCTGCACGCCCGCGGTCTCCAGCGCGGCCCGGTAGCCGTCGATGCGGGCCCGGCTGCACAGCACGTCGGGCGGGCCGCCGATCATGCCGATCCGCCGGTGGCCCAGCTCCAGGAGGTGCCGGGTGGCGTTCAGGCCGCCGTGCCAGTTGGTCGCGCCCACCGACGCCACGCCGGCGGCGGGCTCCCCCTCGGGGTCGACGACCACGAAGGGGATGGAACGGGCGTTGAGCTGGCCGTACTGCTGCGCCGAGAGGCGGGAGCCGACGATGATCACGCCGTCGGTGCGGCGGGCGGCCAGCCGGTCGAGCCAGTCGCGGCCCGGACCCGCGTGGGTGTGCAGGACGGAGATGACGATGCTGGCCTCGGCCTCGGCCGCCGCGCTCTCGGCCCCGCGGATGAGCTCCATCGCCCAGGGGCTCTCCAGCTCGGCGAAGATCAGATCGATCAGGCCGACCGGCCCGTCGGCGCCGCCCGTCCGCCGGATGTAGCCGTGTTCGTGCAGGAGCCGCTCGACCCGCCTGCGCGTCTCCGGCGCGACCTCGGGCCTGCCGTTGATCACTTTGGAGACGGTCGGCGCGGACACGCCGGCCTCCTCGGCGATGCGCGCTATCGTCACACGGGGCTTCCCTGCCATGTCCGGCAGCATATCCGAAATCTTTCGGAGTGTCGTTCAGCGCCGGAAGGCGTCCGTCCCGAACGGAGAACGCCTTCCGCGATCACCCCCGGGACGCTCTCTCGACCACCGTACGGAAAATTTTTCGTCATCGGCAGAAACGTTCACCGGCCGACGGGCCCGACGTCCGGGCCCTCCTCGACCTGGCCGGTCCCGCGCCCGATTCGCGTGCGCACCTTTGAGCTCGCCCCCGGGCGCCGGGCCCGGTACGCCGTCAGGTGGCGTGACGGACGCGGACGTTCCCGTCGTCGGAGCGGGCGACGAGGGACCGCTTCGCGTCCCGGCTCTCCGGGACCCGCGTCGTCGCCTGCCCGTTCCGGCTGGAGACCCGCACGCGGTAGGCGTCGGCGGTCTTCGGCAGCACGATGGTCACGGTCCCGCTGCCGGAGACCGCCTCGACCTCGGTGGGGGGCGTGTCGAAGCCCAGGTTGAGCTTCCCGTCGGAGGAACGCGCGGTGACCTTGGGCGACCGGATCGCCTCCAGGTCGACCTTCCCGCTGGTCGTGACCACGTCCAGCGGGCCGGAGATCGCGCGGGTGTGCACGTCGCCGTCGCCGGCCCTGACCTTCAGGGACTGGGCGAGCCGGACCGCGCTGACGTTCTGGTCGCTGTCGACCTCGACCGCCACGCCCGGCGGGACCATCACCGTGTGCCGGGACTCGCAGTTGTCGAGCACGATGCCGGAACAGGTGACGCCCACCTTGAGCCTGCCGCCCTCCATCGACCAGGAGGCGTTCCCCTCCTCGGCGGGGGTGCCCTTCAACGTCCGCCTCACCCGGACCGTCCCCGCGGTGCCGGGTTCCAGGCGCACGCGCGTCCCTCTGGCCTCGATGACCAGGGTGGAAGCGGAGTAGGGGAAGAGCCGGTCCTCGTCGCGGGCGTTCGAGGAGGCTTTCACGGCGCAGCCGGTGGTCGTCACGGCGAGCAGGCCGGCGGCCAGGAGGAAAGGGGTTCTACGCGTCATGCACCGATGATCGCCGGGCGGGCCGGGGGCACGTATCCGCCGTTCGGCCGACCTTCGCGCGGATCGGGCCCCACGCCTCGGCCGTTCGGCCGACTCCCCGACCGCTCCCGCCGAAGGCGCCAGGAGCGGGTCCTCGCCGAGGCGGTCGCACGGCCTCCTGCACGGCCCGTCAGGTGGCCGGTCCGTCGCCGGGGCCCGACCGGCGTCCGGACGGGCCGGGCCGGAGCCCGCGCAGCGACGTCACGAGCGTCCTGGTGACATCGGCGACGGCCGCGCCCGCCGCGCCGACCAGGGGCTCCCTCTCCTCCTCGGCGGTCGGGCCGGGATCGGGCTCGACGGGCGCGGACAGCCCGGCGCGGACGGCCTCGAGCTGTGCCGCGAACGCCAGCCCGAGGAACAGGGCCATCGAGCTGAGGAACGACCACAGCAGCAGCGCCATCACGGCGGTTAGCGGGCCGTAGGTGGCGCCGAAGGTGCCGCTGCTCTCGGTGTAGAGGGCCAGCAGCAGGGTGAAGACCGTCCACAGCACGAGCGAGACCAGGGCGCCGAACGCGAGCCAGGTGTGGCCCGGCTGCCTGCGGCGCGGCGCGGCCCGGAACAGCACCGAGCTGGACATCAGCGCGAGCAGGAAACCCAGCGGCCAGCGCACCAGGTTGAACGCGTCGATGGTCCCGTCGCCCCAGTCGTAGACCTGCGCCAGCGCCCTGCTGATGGCGCCGCCGCCGACCATCACTACGAAGCCGACGGTCATGAAGGCGCCCGCGGTCAGCGCCATCAGCAGGGCCCTGGCGTACTTGCGCAGGAACGGGCGGTCCCGCTCGACGCCGTAGATGCGGTTCGCCCCCCGCTCCACCTGGGCCATGGCGCTGGTCAGCGAGACCAGGGCGGTGACGAGCCCGAACCAGAGCGCCAGGGCGCCCCCGGTGCGGCCCGCCTGCCGGTGGCTGTCGGAGAGCACGTCCTGGACGGCCTCCACCCCCGCGCCCGGGGCGATCCTGCTCAGGACCAGCTCGAGCACCTTGCCCAGCTCCTCCTGGTTGATCACCGAGCTCAGCCCGACCATCGCGATGGCGCCGGGGATGATCGACAGGCAGATCTGGAAGGCGAGAGCCCTGGAGTTGGTCAGGCCCTCGCCGTACCTGAACCGGGCGAAGGAGTCGCGGACCAGGTGCCAGCGTCCGTACATGCGCAGGGCGGTCAGGGCGTGGTCGGCGGAGAGTTCCTCGCCGTTCATGGTCCGCGTCTGCGGGACCTTCGTCGCTGTTCCCATCTCGAACGGCTCGTTACCCGAAAAGTGATGCCACGAACGGATCCGCCTCTTGATGTGGCCAAGAACACTTGATAAAAGCCCGTATCTGGGTAAGGCAGACCCATGGCTGAATTCCTCACAGATATCAAGGAGATCCGGGCGCGTGCGCGCCAGGAGATCGACAAGGGTCCTATCACGTCCGCCTACGGCGCGGACCTGCCCCGGGTCATCCAGGTGTGCAACGAGGCGCTGGCGACCGAGCTGGTCTGCGTCCTGCGCTACAAGCGGCACTACTACACCGCCTCGGGCCTGCACGCCGGGCTGGTGGCGGCCGAGTTCCTGGAGCACGCGGCCGAGGAGCAGGAGCACGCCGACCGGCTGGCCCAGCGCATCGTCCAGCTCGGCGGGGAGCCCGACTTCAACCCCGACACGCTGACCGCCCGCTCGCACGCCCAGTACGACGACAGCCTCGACCTGATCGAGATGGTCAAGGAGGACCTGATCGCCGAACGGATCGCGATCGCCTCCTACACCGAGATCGTCAACTGGCTCGGCAACGACGACGTGACCACCCGGCGCGTCTTCGAGGACCTGCTGGCGCAGGAGGAGGAGCACGCCGACGACCTGAAGAGCCTGCTGGAGCGCCTTCCCGGCGCGCTGTCCTCCGAGGGCTGAGGTCGCGGTCCCGCAGGCCGGGATCGCGACGCCGCCGCGGGATCGGTGGCGTCGCGGGACCCGGCCGCACGGTGGCCGGAGACGGTGGCCGGAGACGGTGGCCGGAGACGGTGGCCGGATCGATCAACCGGCCGTGCAGGACACCTGGGACACCGGCGCGCCCGTCCCCGAGGCGATGAAACCGAAGGTCGCGGTGGCGCCCGGGGCCAGGGAACCGTTCCAGGCGACGTTCCGCGCCGAGACGTCGGTCCCGGACCGGGTCACCGTGGCGTTCCACGCCTGGCTGATCTGCCGGTCGGGGAAGGCCCAGCTCGCCGTCCAGCCGGTGATGGGCACCGGGCCGGTGTTGCTGACGGTCACCTCACCCTGGAAGCCGCCCGACCACTGCCCGATGGTCCGGTACACGGCCGAGCACGCGCGGGGCGTCGGCGTCGGCGTGACGGTGGGCGTGGCGGTCGGGGTCGGGGTCGGGGTGACGGTGGGGGCGGGACCGAGCAGCGCCGTCAGGGCGGGGAACCACCGGTCGGCCATCTTCTGGTCACCGGAGGCGTTGGGGTGCACCCCGTCGTAGGTGTCGGACGCGGTGCTGAAGCCCGTCCACTGGTCGACCACCACCACGGGGGAGGCGGCGGTGCTCTTGGACGCGGCCCAGCCGGGGATCGCGGCGTTGAGCGCGGTGACCCGCTGCGCGCACTCGCCGCACGTGCTCGGGTTCATCGGGATGATCTGGGCGACCAGCACCTTCATGCCGGGGTTCTGGGCCCGCATCTGGTCCACCAGCTTGCCGTAGGCGGCCAGGATCGTGGCGGTCGGGCGGTTGCTCCAGACGTCGTTGGTGCCGAAGTGCATCAGCACGATGTCGGGACGGGTCGCCGAGAGCCAGCCGGGAAGCTGGTTCTGGTCGGCCACGTTGGTGACCAGCGCCCCGCCGTGACCCTCGTTCTCCCCGTCGTGGGCGACGCCGCAGCCCTGCGACGGCAGCGTGCCGACGAAGTCCAGGCCGGTGTGCCCGGCGTTCACCAGCCGGTTCCAGAGCGTGGCCCGCCAGCAGCCCGGTGAACCGGTGATGGAGTCCCCGAGCGCCATGATCCTGACGGTCGCCGCGCCCGCGGGCCCGGCGGTGCTCGCCAGCACGAACCCCAGCGCCGCCACCGCGGTCGTCACGGCCGTGATGACCGCCAGAATCGCGTTCCCCCCGCGTGTCGTCCTTCGCATCTCCCGCTCCCGCCTCGATGGAGGGCCGATGCTAGGTGGCCTCGGCGGGGACGGGAAGCAGGCCGCCCCGGGGACCGGGCCGACCTGCGGCGCGATCACCGCCGGAGGTGTAACTTTCAACGACCGGCGCCCCCGCTCGTCCCGCGTCCCCCTCTCCGGGCCGGCGTCGCCGTCGTCGTCCCCCGGCCGGTCCCCCCTCCCCGCGGCCGGTCCGCGACGGGAGCGATCGATCCTCCCGGCCGGTCGGCGGAGTAGGTTCTCGTCACGACCCGACGTCCAGGAACCCGGGGCGCCCGCCGCCACCGGGAGCCCGCAGGACGGCCCGCTCCCGGAACCGACGAGGACCCCTCCCCATGGCAGAGACGGTGAACCCCGCCCGATGGCACGCCCGGCTCGGCGAGCTGATCGCCGAGTACGAGGTCCCCGGCGCGAGCCTGGCCTTCCTGCACGAGGGGGAGGTCCACGAGTTCGCCGCGGGCGTGCTCAACGTGGCCACCGGAGTGGAGGCGACCACCGACTCGCTCTTCCAGATCGGCTCCATCACCAAGGTGTGGACCACCACCCAGATCATGCTCCTCGTCGAACGCGGTGAGCTGACCCTGGACACGCCCGTCTCCCGGGTCCTGCCGGAGTTCCGGGTCGCCGACCCGGAGGCGACCGCGACGGTCACGATCAGGCACCTGCTCTCGCACACCTCCGGCATCGACGGGGACCTGTTCCTCGACACCGGTCGCGGCGACGACTGCGTCGAGAGGTACGTGGCGGCCTGCGCGGGCCTGGCGCAGAACCACCCGGTGGGCGTCACCCAGTCCTACTGCAACTCCGGCTTCGTCATCGCCGGCCGCGTCGTCGAGCGCCTCACCGGCACGGTGTGGGACACCGCGCTGCGCGAGCAGATCATCGAACCGCTCGGCCTGACCCACACCTGGACCCTGCCCGAGGACGTGCTGCGCTTCCGCGCCGCCATGGGCCACCTGGACGGCGCGCCCGCCCCGGCCTGGGGACTGATGCGCTCCTGCGGCCCGGCCGGCCTGATCTGCGCGCGTCCCGCCGACGTCGTCGCCTTCGCCCGCGCCCACCTGGGCACCGGCCTGCTCGCCGACCCCCGGGCCATGTGGGAACCGCAGGTGGACATCCCCAACCCGTACACGCTGGGCCGGCAGTGGGGGCTCGGCTGGGTGCTGGACGAGTGGCAGGGCCGGCGGGTCCTGTCCCACGGCGGCAACACCATCGGCCAGGGCGCCATGCTCTGGACGGTCCCCGAGGAGGAGACCGTGGCGTGCGTGCTGGCCAACGGCGGTCACTCCGCCGCCTTCCGGCAGGCCGTGGCCGCCGAGCTCTTCGGCGAGCTGCTCGGCCTGACGGTGCCGCCCGTGCCGGGACCGCCCGCCGAGCCGTTCGCGGCCGACGTGGAGCGCCACGCCGGCGTCTACGAACGGACGGGCATGCGGATGACGCTGACGGCCCGCGACGGCGGGCTCCTCCTGCGCGGGGAGGTCACCGGGGGCCTCGCCGGGCTGCGCCCGCCCATGGAGCTCGACCTGATCCCGGTGGACGGCACCACCTTCGTCGGCCGCCCCGAGGGCGACCCCCAGTGGCAGTCGGTCGTCTTCTACGAGCTCGCCGACGGCACCCCCTACATGCACATGGGCGTACGCGCCACGCCCAGGGTCGCCTGAGCCGCCGGCCTGAACCCGGCCGGTCTCACCCGGGCGGACCTCAGAGGGTGATCCACTCGGTGGAGACGGTGACCCGGTCGAGGACGGCGGGGATCGGCTCGACACCGATGCCGGGACCGGTGGGCACGTCCAGGTGGCCCTCGCGCAGCTCGAACGGCTCGGTGAGGTCGGTGGTGAAGTAGCGGCGCGAGGCCGAGGTGTCGCCGGGCAGCGTGAAGCCGGGCAGCGCCGCCAGGGCCACGTTGGCGGCCCGGCCGATGCCGGTCTCCAGCATGCCGCCGCACCAGACGGCGATCCCGTGGGCCCGGCACAGGTCGTGGATGCGCCGGGCCTCCAGGTATCCGCCGACCCGGCCCGGTTTGACGTTGACCACCGAACAGGCGTCCAGGGAGATCGCGGCGGCGGCGTGCGCGGCCGACTCGATGGACTCGTCCAGGCAGATCGCGGTGGTGATCTTCCGGGCCAGCCGCGCGTGCTGGACGATGTCGTCGTGGGCCAGGGGCTGCTCGATGAGCAGCAGGCCGAACTCGTCCAGCCGGGCCAGGTGCGCGGCGTCGCCGAGGGTGTAGGCGGCGTTGGCGTCCACCTGCAGCGGCACGTCGCCGCCGAAGCGCTCGCGCACGGCACGGACCGGGGCCACGTCCCAGCCGGGCTGGATCTTGAGCTTGATCCGCAGGTAGCCCTCGTCGAGGTAACCGGCGACGGTGTCCAGGAGCTCGGGGATCGAGTCCATGATGCCGACCGAGACCCCGGCCGGGACCCGGTCGGCGGTGGCGCCCAGGAAGGAGGCCATGGACCGGCCCGCGGCGCGCAGCTCGGCGTCGAGCACGGCGCTCTCCAGGGCGGCCTTGGCCATCCGGTGTCCCTTGAAGGGCTCCAGCGCGCGGCCCACGCCCTGGGCGTCGACCCGGGCGGGCAGCGCCGGGACGAGGAAGCGGCGCAGCACGTCGGCGGCGGCGTCGACGTACTCGGGGGAGTAGAGCGGATCGGACATGGCCACGCACTCGCCCCAGCCCTCGGCCTCCGGCGTGACGACCCGCAGCAGCAGCACGTCGCGTTCGGTCTCGGTGCCGAACGAGGTGCGGAACGGCGCGACCAGCGGCATCGCGACCCGCCTGAGCTCGATTCCGGTGATTCTCATGGTCTGCGGCCCGCGCCGCGTCTCCCTTCGGTGCCGTCGCCGTCCGGGCGACACGATAGGACGTAGCAGGACCTGTCATGAAAGCCGGTCACCCGGGCGCCCTCGGCCAGCAGGCCGCCGAGCACGTCGCGCACGGCGCGGCGCCAGGACGCGGCGGCGCCGGGGTCGCCGCGGCGCAGCGCCTCCACGTCCCCGGGCACCGTGACCAGCACCGTCGCGGCGTCGGTCCGGCCCGCGACCGGGTGGCCGTCCCGCTCGCCCAGCCCGACCACCGCGTCCGCCGGGACCCGCGGCAGATGCGGCCGTCCACCGGCGGCGGCCAGGACGTGCGGCTCGGTCAGCCGCCAGACCGCGAGCACCCGGTCGGACTCGTCCCCGGCGTTGATCGCGTCGTCCATGACGCCGTAGAAGGACGGCAGGTACTCCTCGGGCAGGGCGCCGAGCTTGACCAGGTTGAAGTGGGCGTTGCGGCGCACCAGCGGGTCGTAGGTCCAGGTGATCCGGTCCAGGCCGCGCTCCAGCGCCCAGGCGCGCTGGTGCAGCTTGAGGGCCAGGCCGATCCCGCGCCCGGTCGTGGCGCCGGTGACGTGGGAGTGCAGCACCTGCCCGGCCGGGGCGGCGAGGAAGCCGACCGACGCGCCGGCCAGCCGGCCGTCCAGATAGGCACCGGCCACGTAGTTGCCCGCGTGCGACAGTGCCCGCATCATCTCCACGCTGACGGGCGCGGCGCCGGGGTCGGGACGCCAGATGGCGTCGAACAGCCCGAAGGCGTCCTCGAACTCCTCGATCGAGTGGAGCTCACGCAGCGTCAGGCCACCGGGGCCGCCGGAGGGGGCGGGAGAACCGGGGAAGCCCGTGCCGCCGGAGAGGGGGGGAAGGCCGGAGGAGCCCGTGCCGCCGGAGATGTCGGAAGTGCCGGGGGTGACGGGGGTGGCGGGGGTGGCGTTCACCGGAGCACCGCCCCGACCAGCCCGGCCAGCAGCCTCGCCCGTACGGGCATCTCGGCCACGATCACGTGCTCGTCGTCGGCGTGGGCGCCGCCGCCGACCGCGCCCAGCCCGTCGAGGGTGGGGCACCCCGCCCCGGCGGTGAAGTTGCCGTCGGAGGCCCCGCCCACGCCGGTACCGGAGAGCGGGGCGAGCCCGGCCCCGGCGGCGATCCGCCGGGCGAGGTCGAACAGCCCGGCCGAGGAGGCGTGCTCCATCGGGGGACGGTTCGGGCCTCCCAGGACCTCCAGCCGGGTGCCGGGGACGTGCGGGCGGAGCGCCCTCATCAGCTCGTCCACCCGTCGCTGCGCGTCCAGGGTCGGCACGCGGGCGTCCACCGCGAACCGGGCCAGCGCGGGCACGGTGTTGGTCGTGGTCCCGCCCGACAGCAGGGTGGGCGTCACGGTCACCGGTCCCAGGCCGCCCGCCGTCCCCGGCTCCGGGCCGGTCGTTCTCCCCGGCTCCGGGCCCTCCTCCGTCCCCGGCTCCGGGCCGGTCGTCCTGCCAGGCTCCGGGCCGTCCGCCGTCCCCGGCGAGGCGCCGTTCACCCGGCCGGCGATCCCGGCGACGGCGAGGATCTGGTGGGCGAGCTCGACGCCCGCGTTCGCGCCCTTCTCCGGATCGAGCCCGGCGTGCGCGCCCCGGCCGTGCACCACGACCTCGTACATCGACGTGCCCTTACGCGCGATCTTGAGCGCGCCGCCGTCGGCGCTGCCCTCCAGCACGAACGTGGCCGCGCAGGCGCGCGCCGACTCCTCGACCAGCGCGCGCGAGGACGGCGACCCGACCTCCTCGTCCCCGGTCACCAGCACGCACACCCCCTCCAGGGACGGCAGCGAGGCCAGCGCGTGGAACATCTGGACCAGCCCGGCCTTCATGTCGAACACGCCCGGCCCCCGGGCGATCCCGCCGGTGACCGACCAGGGGTGGGTCCGCAGGGTGCCGACCGGCCAGACCGTGTCGTGGTGACCCAGCAGCAGCACCCTGGGCGTGCCGAACGTCCACCGCAGGTGGGTGACCCCGTCGATCACGATCGTCTCGGGCCGTGCGCCGAGGCGGCCGTGTCCCTGCCCGGCGACGACCCCGGCACTGGCGGCCACCGCCCCGTGGTCGGCGGAGAAGGACTCGCACAGGACGAGCTCCCGCAGGTCCTCCAGCATGCCGTCCGGGTCCGGTAGGTCCGGCGGGATCGGCGGGTCCGACGGGGCGGGGCGACGGGAACGGTGCGGGCGGGGCTCAACGGACACGTGCCAGTCCTCCGGTTCGGCGCTCCCCACGACCGTACGACAGGCCGGGGCGGCGTACCCCGTCGGATCCCCCGCGGGGCGGGCGGGGCCCCGGCGCCCGTCCGGGCGGCGCGCTGCCCGCAGGCCGGCGGGGTGCCGGGACGGAGGCCGCCGGAGGCCGGTCCCGGGTCGCGCGATCCGCCCGCAGCCCCGTGCCCGCCGGGGCCGCGGGGACGCCGGGCGCCGCCGGGCGATTATGAAGGAAAGTTACAAGCTTTGTCGTCAGAGTGGAGATAATTGACGAAGCCGCCCGGTCGAACGTAGGGTCCGAGACAACACCCCCACCCCCCTCGCCATGCCTCTGACCTCGACGAAGACCCCACGGAGCGGTTCATGAAGCGAACAGCAGCGGCCGCGGCCTCCCTGTGCCTCGCCGCCGTCACCGCCGCGTGCGGCGGCGGTGCCGGGGACGCCCCGGGAGCCGCCGGGGGCGCCGGAAACCCCGCCGGTGCGGTCTTCACCACGATCGACGCGCTCAAGCCGGGCATCGACGCGAACGCGCCGATCAACCCGTACAACCCCAAGGGCAACGCGTTCCGCGGGTACAACGCCGAGTGGCTCGGGTGGACCAAGAACCACCTGACCGATCCGAACCTGTTCTACCCGGGGGTCGCGCGGAGCTGGCAGATCGCCCCCGACCAGTCCTCGATCACGTTGCACCTCCAGCCGGACGGCCGCTGGTCCGACGGCAGGCCGATCACCGCCGAGGACGTGAGGTTCTCCATCGGGGTGGCCTACACCCAGGGCGGCACCGCCTACGCCCTCGACCCCTCCGCGGCCGGCACCGCCTCCGACATCACGATCCTGGACGAGCGGACGATCAAGATCACCCAGGCGGCCGCGAACCCGAGCGCCACGTTCGTCCGCAGCGTGATGGAGACCGTCATCGTCCCGAAGCACGTCTGGTCCTCCGTGCTGCCCGCCGACTTCTGGCAGCGGCTCAAGGTCGCCCAGAGCGACGCCCCCGGGGCCGGGGCGGCGCGGGCCGGGATCACCGCCCTCGCCGAGAAGGTCATCACCTTCGCCCCGCCCCGGGACGTCTCGGCCGGGCCGTTCGTCCTCAAGCGCGTCAACCCGGGCGAGGCCCTGCTGGTCAAGAACCCGTACTTCCACAACGCCGCCGCCGTGGCCGCCGACCAGGTGCGCATCCTCAACTACACCGGCAACGAGCAGGTCTGGAACTACCTCGTCGCGGGCAGGCTGGACCACGCGCCCTTCACCGCCGTCCCGGCCGGGGTGATGCGCAGGATCGCCCGCACGCCCGGCAACGTCGTGGTCAGGGGATACTCGCCGGTCAGCGAGGCGCTGGCGTTCAACCAGTCCAGGAAGCCCTACGACAACGTGCACGTCCGCCGCGCGCTGGCCCACCTGATCGACCGCGCCCAGGTCACCAAGGTCGCCTCCCCCGAGGGCGGCACCGCCTCGGTCACCACCTCCGGCCTGCACCAGCGGGCCGCGCAGGCCTGGCTGGGCGACGGCGGCGACGGGGGCGACGGGGTCGGCGGGGTCGGCGGTGGCGGCGTGGGCGCCCTGGAGCCCTACCGGCACGACCCGGCCAGGGCCGAGGCCGAGCTGCGGGCCGCGGGCATGCGCAAGACCGAGGGCAGGTGGACGCTGCCGGACGGCTCCCCGTGGAAGATGACCATCAACGTGCCCGCGTCCTTCTCCGACTGGCTGGCCGGGGCCAAGGCCGTCACCAGCCAGCTCAACGACGCCGGCATCGACGCCGAGGTCGTCACCACCGCCGACTACCCCCTCTATCTGGAGGAGATGGCGGCCGGCAAGTACGACGTGGGCTTCTGGCTGGTGGCGCTCGGCCCCGCGCCGTACAACATCTTCCAGCGCCTGTACGGCGCCCAGAACGGCTGGAAGCTCTTCGGCGGCAGGCTCCGCCACGTCCCCGCGGGCACCGAGGGCAACTGGATGGGCGGCGCCGAGACCGTCGAGGTCGCGGGCGAGGGCAGGATCGACCCCGGCGCGCTGGCCGTCAGGCTGAACTCCGCGCCCGAGGCCGAGCAGCGCAGGATCGTCTCGATCCTGGCCAGGGCCGCCAACCAGGACCTGCCGGTGATCCAGCTGTGGGACTACGTCAACACGCAGGTGGTCAACACCACGCGGTTCGGCGGCTTCCCCGGCGACGAGAGCGACGCGCTGCGCCTCACCTCGGGGGTCTGGCTCCAACTCGGCATGATCAAGAGGAAGTAGCCGCACATGACGGTCATCGCACGCCGCCTCGCGGGCCACCTCGCCCGCGGGCTCGCCATGATCCTGGTGGTCGCCACGATCAGCTTCGTGATCATCAGGAGCATCCCCGGCGACCCCATGCGGGCCCGCTACGAAAAGCTCGTCGAGCAGGGCATGTCGCCCGAGCAGGCCGAGCGCGCCACCGCGGCGATGTACGGCTTCATGCCCCGGGGCACGATGTGGGAGCAGTACACCGACTACGTCAGGGGACTGCTCCACCTCGACCTCGGACGGTCGCTGAGCGTCCCCGGCGCCGAGGTCACCACCCTGCTCGCCTCGGCCGCAGCCTGGACGATCCTGCCGGTGCTCGTCGGCACGCTGCTCAGCTTCACGGTCGGGATCATCCTGGGCGTGTACGCGGCGATCAAGCGCTCCAGCAGGCTGGGCGACGCGCTGGCCGTCACCGGCTCGCTCCTGCACGGCCTGCCGCAGTACGTCCTGGCGCTGCTGCTCAGCGCGGCCTTCACCACCCTGCTGCCGATCTTCCCCGCCAGCGGGACGGCCAACGTCACGCTGGAGCCCGGACTCAACGCCGCCTACGTCGGCTCGCTGATCCAGTACGCCACGCTGCCGGTGCTGACGTACGCGCTGGCCGGGTACGGCGGCTGGATCCTGGCGATGAAGTCGAGCGTGGTCACCGTGCTGGGCGACGACTTCATCCTCGCCGCCGAGCTGCGCGGCATGCGGCGCGGCGTCATCTTCCGCTACGTGGCGCGCAACGCCATCCTGCCGCTCTTCACCATCCTGGCGCTCTCGCTGGGCCTGCTCTTCGGCGGCGCCATCTTCATCGAACGGATCTTCACGTATCCGGGGCTGGGCCTGCTGCTGCTCAACAGCGTCACCGACCGCGACTACGCGCTGATGGGCGGGGCCTTCCTGCTGATCACGGTGGCGATCGTCATCGCCAACATCGTGGCGGACATGCTCTACACCGCGATCGACCCGCGCGTCCGCTCGGGACAGGGGGCCTCATGACCGCACCGACCGTGATCCCCGGGGCGTCCGGCACGCCCGAGGCGCCGGGCACCGCCGAGGTCCCGGGCACCGGCACCCCAGGCGCCCGCGCCACGCAGCGGCGCAACTTCCGGCGCGGCGTCCTGCGGGTCCTGCGGCGCAAGCCCAGCCGCATCGTGGGCGTGGCCATCCTGGCCGTGTTCGCGTTCATGGGGATCTTCGGGCGGCTGCTGTACCCCGCGCGGCTGCCGCGCGACGACGACGCCCTCTACGCGGCGCCGAGCTGGGCGCACCCGTTCGGCACCGACTTCGAGGGCACCGACGTGCTCGCGCTGGTGGTCACCGGGGCCCGGTACGTCCTGCTGACCGCCCTGGTCACCGCGGTCATCACGGTCGCGGTGGGCACCTCGGTCGGGCTGTTCGCCGGGTTCAGGCGGGGACGCTGGGACAGCGTGCTGATGCGCATCACCGACATGAAACTGACCATCCCCGCGCTGCCGCTGCTGCTGGTGCTCTCGACCGTGTGGAAGTTCACCGGCCCGCTCCAGATGGGCCTGGTGCTGGGACTCCTCGGCTGGGGCGGGGTGGCGCGCGCCGTACGGGCGCAGACCCTCTCGCTACGCGAGCGCGGCTTCATCGAGGCGGCCCGCGGGCTCGGGCTGTCCACCCGGCACATCATCGGCAGGGAACTGCTGCCCAGCATGGCCCCGTTCATCGCGATGAACATGCTCATCGCGGTGACCGGCGCGGTCTACGCGCAGGTGGGCCTGTTCTTCCTGGGCGTCCTGCCGTTCGACGCCAACAACTGGGGCGTCATGCTCAACCTCGCCGTGTTCGGCGGCGGCGCGCTGACGACGACCGCCGCGCTGCCGTACATGCTGGCGCCGCTGCTGGCGATCCTGTTGCTCACCCTGGGCATCGTCCTCGTCGTCGACGCCATGGACGAGATCTTCAACCCCCGCCTGCGGGAGGAGTGACGATGTTCGCACGTACGCAGAAGAAGGTGCCCGTGACACCGGGCGGGCGGCCGTCCCCCGGCGCGACCGGCGTGGACGCGGGCCGGGACGGACCTCCCGGGGTGCGCGTGGGGGGCCTGTCCGTCGTCTACCGCACGGGCGCGGGCGAGCTCCCCGCGGTCCGCGGGGTCGACCTGGAGCTTCTCCCCGGCACGATCACCGGGGTGGTCGGCGAGTCGGGGTCGGGCAAGTCGACGCTGGCGCTCTCGCTGCTCAACGCGGTCCAGCCGCCCGGCAGGATCAGCTCGGGCGGCGTGGAGATCGACGGGCTCGGCGACGTCACCGCGCTGCGGGGCGACGCGCTGCGCAGTGCCAGGGGCCGGCACATCGGGTACGTCTTCCAGGCCGCCCAGAACTCCCTCAACCCTCTCAAGACCGTCGGCAAGCAGCTTCTCGACCTGGGCCGTTCGCACGGGATCGAGGACCTGCGCGCGCTCGTCGCGGACGCCAGGGACCTGCTCGGCCGGATGGGCATGGACGGCGCGCGCGTGCTCGACTCCCACCAGCACGAGCTGTCGGGCGGGATGCGCCAGCGGGTCGGCATCATGCTCGCGCTGGTCCTCAACGCCCACCTCGTCGTACTGGACGAGCCCACGACCGCCCTCGACATGATCACCCAGGCCACGATCCTGCGGATCATCCGGGAGGTCCACGAGGAGCGCGGCCTGACCACGCTCGTCATCACCCACGACCTCGGCGTGGTCGCCGAGGTCGCCGACCGGCTGGCCGTCATGTACGGCGGCCGGGTGGTGGAGCAGGGGCCGACCGCCGAGGTGCTCGGCGCCCCCCGCCACCCCTACACCCAGGGCCTGATCCGGGCCATCCCGCGCCTGGTCGGCGACATCGGCGAGGCCAGGGCGCTGCCCGGCCGGCCACCGACGCTCGGCACCGTCCCGGCGACGGGATGCGTCTTCAGGGAACGGTGCGAGTGGCGCATGGACGTCTGCGAGACCGAGGAGCCGCCCGCGGTCACCCGCGGCGCGTCGGTCGTGGCCTGCCACGCGGTCGCCGCCCGCGACGCCGAGACGGACGCGAGGGCGGACGCGGGAACGGGCCGCCCGGTGAACGGCTCTGTGAACGGCTCTGTGAAGGGCTCTGTGAACGGTGTTGTGAACGGCTCTGCGAAGGGGACGGACGCGGGCTCGGGAGCGGGCACCGGTGTGACCGGCGGCCGGAGCGCCGCGCGGGCCGCGGAGGGGAGCGGGTGCCGCAGCGCAGTGCTCGACGTGACCGACGTGACCGACGACACGGGCTCCGCGGGCCCTGCGAGTTCCATGGGCTACGGGCGCGCCGCGGTCCCGGCGGGAGCCGGACGGAACGGCGGGGCGTACGGGAACGGGGAGGAGAAGGCGTGATCACCGGACAGGGCGTCACCAAGACCTTCAGGCAGCGGGGGAGCATGCTCGCCGGGCGGGAGGTCCCGGCGCTGCGCGGCGTCGACTTCGCCATCCCCAAGGGCGGGGCGGCCTCCTTCATCGGCGAGTCGGGCTGCGGCAAGACGACGCTCGGGCGGATCATCGCCGGGCTGGAGACCCACGACTCCGGCGAGATCACCATCGACGGCACCCCCATGTCGTCGCTGCGCCCCAGGCAGCGGCAGCCGTACTTCCGCCGCATCCAGCTCATCCACCAGGACCCCTACTCCGCGCTCAACCCGACCCGGACGGTGCACCAGACGCTGGACGCGCCGCTCTCGCTGCGGGCCGGACAGACCGGCCGGTCGCGGGCGTGGGCGGACGGGCGCGCCCGGGAACTGCTGGAGCTGGTCGGACTCGACCCCGGCTACGTGCTGTCCCGCTACCCCCACCAGCTCTCCGGGGGCATGCGCCAGCGGGTGGTCATCGCCCGCGCCCTCACCGTCGACCCCGAGATGCTCGTCGCCGACGAGGCCGTCTCCATGATCGACGTGTCGCTGCGGCTGGGCATCCTGGCCCTGCTGAAGGATCTGCGCGAGCGCCTGGGGGTGAGCGTGCTCTTCATCACCCACGACGTGGCCACCGCCCGCTACATCGGCGACGACGGCGAGCTGTACGTCATCTACCGGGGAGAGGTCGTCGAGCGCGGCCACGTCGAGACGATCATCTCCGGCCCGGTGCACCCGTACACCCAGTCGCTGCTGTCGGCCATCCCGGTGCTGCACGGCCTGGAGCGGCCCGGCGAGGAGGCGGTGACGCCGACCGGGCCGCACGACGAGAGCCGCACCGACGCCGGATGCCTGTTCGCCGGACGCTGCCCGTTCCGCACCGGGCGCTGCGAGTCGGAACGCCCCGTACTGGGCCACGACGGGGGTACGCCCCAGGAGCACGCCTGCTTCCATCCCGCCGCCCGCGACGTCGTCGCCGTCCCTGCGGGCCGGTCGTGACCCCGGCGGGCAACGCTCCGCGGGCGCGTCCTCCCGGCGGGCGGACGCCGTCCGGGGACGCCTCCGGTGCGCGAGGCGCCGGTGCGGCGACCGCCGTCCGCGAGGCCGTCATGGGCGGCGCGGCCGGCGCGGCCGGTGCGGCCGACACGGCGGCCCTCGCCGGGATCGCCCGGGACGCGCTCGTCCACGACGTCGCCGAGGCGGCGGACCTGGTCGCCCGGCTCGCCGAGCCGCCCGCGGACCGGCGCTGGACGGCGCTGGTGACGCGCGACCTCGACGGGGCGGTGTTCGCCTCCCTGTCCGGGCGCGACCCGCGCGTCGGGCACGTCGACCTGCTGGCCGTGCGCCCCGCCGCCCAGGGCGCGGGTCTCGGCCGGGCGCTGCTCGTCGCGGCCGAGGACTGGCTGCGCGACCGAGGGGCCGCCGAGATCCGGCTGGCCGGGAACCCGCCCTGCTACGCCTGGCCCGGTGTCGACGTGCGCTACACCCCGGCCGCCTGCCTGGCCGAGAGCCTGGGCTACCGGCGCTACCACGTCGCCTGGAACATGACCGCCGACCTCACCGACGACCCGTCCGCCGCTCCGTCCGCCGAGGCCGACCTCGCGGCGCTGGCGGATCAGGGGATCACCGTGCACGCCGCGGCCCCGGGTGACCGCGCCGCCGTCCGCGCCTTCGTCGCCGAGCAGTGGCACGACGGCTGGGCCTGGGAGGCCGAGCGGGCCACCGGCTGCCACTACGCCGTCAGGGACGGGGAGATCCTCGGCTTCGCCGCCTGGGGGACGCGGCCCGCCTGGTTCGGCCCGATGGGCACCGCGCCGGCCGCGCGCGGCCTGGGCGTGGGCCGGGTGCTCGCGCGCCGCTGCCTGGCCGAGCAGCGCGCGGCCGGCCTGGCGAGCGCCCAGATCGGCTGGGCCGGACCGCTCGGTTTCTACGCCCGCGCGTTCGGCGCGTACGCCGAACGGGTCTTCTGGCTCTACCGCCGGGACCTGACCCCGGAGGGCACGGCCGCCGGGACGGACCCGGGGAAGGGCCCGCGGACTGGCCCGACTGACCCGACGGACCCGACGACGGACCCGGGGAGGGACCCGCGGGCGACGGACCCGCGGACGGGACTGCGACGGGGGAGACGGCCGTGACGCGCCCGGCGAAGGACGACCGCCTGCCCGAGCGTGGCGGGACAGGAGAACCAGCGACATGGGATGTCATGACTGATCCATCGGCCCTTTCCCCGACCACGTCGGCCTCGTCGGTGTCCCCGGTGTCCCCGGTGTCCCCGGGGATCCCGGATCCCGGGTCACCGCCGGCGACGGGCGTCCCTCAGGCGCCCGGCGTTCCTCGGGTGTCCGAGGACGTCCTGTCGGCGCTGCCGACCGAGCGGAGCGACCCCCGCTACGGCGACATCGACCGGCTCCCGACCGAGCAGGTGGCCCGGCTGATGAACGCCGCGGACGCCGCCGTGCCCGCCGCGGTGGGCGAGGCGGTCCCGGCCGTCTCGGCCGCGATCGACGCGATCGTGGACCGGATGCGCTCGGGAGGCCGCCTGTTCTACGTGGGCGCGGGCACGTCGGGACGGCTGGCCGTGCTGGACGCCTCCGAGTGCCCGCCCACCTTCGGCACCGACCCCGAACTCGTCCAGGGCGTCATCGCGGGCGGCCCGCCGGCGCTGACCCGCTCGGTCGAGGGGGCCGAGGACGACCACGCCGCGGGCGCCGCCGCCCTGGCGGAGCGGGGGGTGGGCGCGCTCGACACCGTGGTGGGCGTCTCCGCGAGCGGGCGGGCACCCTTCGTGCTCGGCGCGCTCGCCGAGGCGAGCCGGCGCGGCGCCCTGACCGCCGCGATCTCCTGCAACCCCGGCACCCCGCTGTCGGCGGCCGCGCTGCACCCCATCGAGGTGATCGTCGGCCCCGAGGTGGTGACCGGCTCCACCAGGCTCAAGGCCGGGACCGCACAGAAACTGGTCCTCAACATGATCTCGACGATCACGATGGTCCGGCTCGGCAGGACCCACGGCAACACCATGATCGAGGTGTCCGCGATGAACTCCAAGCTGGCCGACCGGGCCGCCCGGATGGTCGGCGACCTCACCGGCGCGGCCTCGGCGGTGGCCCGTGCCACCCTGGAGTCCGCCGGGTGGCACGTGAAGGCCGCGGTGCTCATGATCGAGCACGGCCTCGACGCGGCCGGGGCCCGGCTGCTGCTGGAACGGCACGGAGACCGGCTGGAGGCGGCCATGGAGGCGGCCGGCCGCGACGGCGGCTGACGTCGGGGAACGCCCCGGGTGTGCGCTCCCGGGGCGTCCGTGCCCGGACTACTCGGGCTCGTAGGCGAGGTTGGGACGCAGCCAGCGCTCGATCTCGGAGAGCTTCATGTTCCGCCGCCGCGCGTAGTCCTCCACCTGGTCCCTGCCGATGCGCCCCACGGTGAAGTACCGCGACGCCGGGTGGGCGAACAGCAGCCCGCTGACGCTGGCCGCCGGGGTCATCGCGAACGACTCGGTCAGCCCCATGCCGAGCTTCTCGGCCTCCAGCAGGTCGAACAGGTCCTGCTTCTGGCTGTGGTCCGGGCTCGCCGGGTAGCCGAGCGCGGGACGGATGCCGCGGAACCGCTCGGCGTGCAGGTCCTCGATCCTGGGATCGGCGTCCGGCTCGTACCAGGCCCGCCGCGCCTCGAGGTGGATGTACTCGGCGAACGCCTCGGCCAGCCGGTCGGCCAGGGCCTTCACCATGATCGCCCGGTAGTCGTCCTGCCGGGCCTCGTGGACGGCCGCGAGCTCCTCGGCGCCGTGCACGGCCACGGCGAACCCGCCCAGGTGGTCCCCGGCCGGGGCCACGTAGTCGGCCAGGGACCGGTTGGGCCGGCCCTCGGGCTTGACCGTCTGCTGGCGCAGCATCGGCAGCCGCAGGCCGCCCGGCCCCGCCGCCGGGTCGTCGATCACGATGTCGTCGCCCTCGGAACGGGCGGACCAGTACCCGTACGCGCCCCGGGCCTGGAAGCTCCCCTCGGCGATGATCTGGTCGAGCATGGTGTTGGCGTCGTCGAAGAGCTCGCGCGCCACCGGCTGGTCCAGGATCGCCGGGTACTTGCCCTTCAGCTCCCAGGCCAGGAAGAGGAACTGCCAGTCGATCATCGCGCGGAGGTCGTTCAGGTCCGGCTCCACGACGCGCACGCCCGTGAAGTCGGGGACCGGCAGCTCGTCGAACGGGACCCGCTCGCGGTTCGCGCGGGCCTGCTCGACGGTCAGCAGGGCGGTGCGCTGCTTGCTGGCGTACTGGTCGCGCAGGCGCTCCTGGTCGGCGCGGTTGCTCACGTCCAGCTCCTGGGCCCGGTCGCCGTCCAGCAGGTCGGAGACCACGCCGACGACGCGGGAGGCGTCGAGCACGTGCACCGTGGTGTTGTCGTAGGCGGGGGCGATGCGGACCGCGGTGTGCTGGCGCGAGGTCGTGGCGCCGCCGACCAGCAGCGGCAGCTTCAGCCCGCGGCGCTGCATCTCCGCGGCGACGGTGACCATCTCGTCCAGCGACGGGGTGATCAGCCCGGAGAGCCCGACGACGTCGGCGCCCTCGGCGATCGCGGTGTCCAGGATGACCGAGGCCGGGACCATCACCCCCAGGTCGATGACCTCGTAGTTGTTGCAGCCCAGCACGACGCCCACGATGTTCTTGCCGATGTCGTGCACGTCGCCCTTGACGGTCGCGAGCACCACCTTGCCCTGGCCGCGCTCGGTCTCGGCACGCCCCTCCTGCCGCGCCAGCTCCTTCTCCGCCTCCATGTACGGCTCCAGGTAGGCGACCGAGCGCTTCATCACCCGCGCGCTCTTGACCACCTGCGGCAGGAACATCTTCCCCGCCCCGAACAGGTCGCCCACGATCTTCATGCCGTCCATCAGCGGGCCCTCGATCACCTCCAGGGGACGTCCCCTGCTCTGGCGGGCCTCCTCGGTGTCGGCCTCGATGAAGTCGACGATGCCGTGCACGAGCGCGTACGACAGGCGCTCCTCCACCGGCGCGTCCCGCCAGGCCAGGTCCACGACCCGTCGCGTGGCCGAGCCGCTCACCGTCTCGGCGAAGGAGACGAGCCGGTCGGTGGCGTCCTCACGCCGGTCGAAGATCACGTCCTCGACGAGCTCCAGCAGGTCCGCGGGGATGTCCTGGTAGACCGTGAGCTGCCCGGCGTTGACGATGCCCATGTCGAGGCCGGCCCGCACGGCGTGGAAGAGGAACGCCGAGTGCATGGCCTCGCGCACGACGTCGTTGCCGCGGAAGGAGAACGACAGGTTGGAGATGCCGCCGCTGGTCCGTGCCCCCGGGCAGCGCTCCTTGATCAGCGGCAGCGCCTCGATGAACGCCTTGGCGTACCCGTTGTGCTCGCTGATGCCGGTGGCGACCGCGAGCACGTTGGGGTCGAACACGATGTCCTCGGCCGGGAACCCGACCTTCTGCGTCAGCAGGTCGTAGGCGCGGGCGCAGATCGAGACCTTGCGCTCGACGGTGTCGGCCTGGCCCTCTTCGTCGAAGGCCATGACGACCACGCCGGCGCCGTAGTCCCGGATGATCCGCGCCTGCTCCAGGAACGGGCCCTCGCCCTCCTTGAGGCTGATCGAGTTGACGACGCCCTTGCCCTGCACGCACTTGAGCCCGGCCTCCAGCACGCTCCACCGCGAGCTGTCGATCATGACGGGGATGCGGGCGACCTCCGGCTCGGTCGCGATCAGGTTCAGGAAGGTCGTCATCGCCTGCACGCTGTCGAGCAGGTCGGCGTCCATGTTGACGTCGAGCAGGTTGGCCCCGCCGCGTACCTGCTCCAGCGCGACGTCGACGGCGCCCTGGTGGTCGCCCCCCTCGATCAGGCGGCGGAAACGCGCCGATCCGGTGACGTTGGTGCGCTCCCCGATCATGACGAACCCGGTGTCCGGGCCGATCTCGAAGGGCTCCAGGCCGCTGAAGCGGGTACGGACCGGCGGCTGCGCGATTTTCCTGGGCGGCAGGCCGGACACCGCGGCGGCGATCTTCGCGATGTGGGCGGGGGAGGTGCCGCAGCACCCGCCGACGATGTTGACCATCCCCGAGGTGGCGAACTCGCCCAGCAGCGCCGCGGTCTCCTCCGGCTTCTCGTCGTACCCGCCGAACGCGTTGGGCAGGCCCGCGTTGGGGTGGCTGGCCGTGTAGGTGTCGGCGAAGCGCGCCAGCTCGGCGACGTGCGGGCGCATCTGCTCCGCGCCCAGCGAGCAGTTCACCCCGACCACCAGCGGGTCGGCGTGCCTGATCGCGCTCCAGAACGCCTCGACGGTCTGCCCGGACAGCGTGCGACCGCTCAGGTCGACGATCGTCACCGAGATCCACAGCGGCAGGTGCGGGGCGACCTCGTGGGCGGCGGCGACCGCGGCCTTGGCGTTGAGCGTGTCGAAGATCGTCTCGATCAGCAGCAGGTCGACCCCGCCCTCGTCCAGCGCCCGGATCTGCTCGGCGTAGGCGGCGCGGACCTCGTCGAACGAGACCGCCCGGTAGGCCGGGTCCTCGACGCGGGGGGAGAGCGAGAGCGTGACGTTCAGCGGGCCGATCGAACCGGCCACGAAGCGCCCGCCCGCCTCGTCCGCGGCCTGGCGCGCCAGCTGGGCGGCGCGCAGGTTCATCTCGTGGACCAGCGACTCCAGCCCGTAGTCGGCCTGGCCGATGGAGGTCGCGGTGAAGGTGTTCGTGGTGGTGATGTCCGCGCCCGCCGCGAGGTACTGGCGGTGGATGTCGAGAATGACGTCGGGACGCGTCAGGTTCAGCAGGTCCGGGTCGCCGGTCACGTCACGCGGATGATCGAGGAAGCGGTCGCCGCGGTAGTCGGCCGGGGTGAGCGAGGCGCCCTGCAGCATCGTGCCCCAGGCCCCGTCGAGCACCGCGATCCGACTGTCCAGCAGCTCCCGCAGGGCCCGTACGCGCTCGGAGGCCGTCGCGGCACCGGTGTGACCACCCTCGGTGAGGACCTGCCCGGCGCCATGGTTCGAAGAATCGTTCATTGGACCACCTCCCATTATCGGGAGGCGCCCTTGGTGAACATGGAGGTCGAGCGTGGCGGGTCATGGACCCGTTGCAGCGCCTCTCGACTTCGTCATCGAGGGTACCCAAAAGCCCATGGCGGCGCCAGAAATCGGTTCTTCCGGCCTGCCCGGTTCTCCTGGGAACTCCGGCTCCACCGGCCTTTCCGGGATCCCGGACGCTCTCCCGTGGTCCTTTTCGGCCCCTCCAGGGTCCTCCAGGGCCCTCGGGTGCGGTCCAGGGTCCGTCCAGGAGAGCGGTTCGGGGCCGGTTCGGGGCCGGTTCGGGGCCCGGCGGGGGCGGCCGACCGTCACGGTCCCGTCCCCGTCGGCTCCCGTCCCCGCCGGGCACGGCCGCGGCCGTCCGCGCCGGACCCCGGCGCCTCAGGCCTGCGGGGCTCCCATGTCGAGCAGGCGCCCGTCGGACAGCCGCAGCCTGCGGCCCACCCCGATCTCGGCGAGGAACCGCTCGTCGTGGCTGACCACCACGAAGGCGCCCCGGTACGACTGCAGGGCGCCCTTGAGCCGGGCGACGCTGACCAGGTCGAGGTTGTTGGTCGGTTCGTCGAGCAGCAGGACGTCGGGCCGCTTCGGCAACTGCGCCGCCAGGCCGAGGGAGACGATCTGGCCGCCGCTGAGGGTGTCCAGGCGCCGGGTGAGGGCGACGTCCCCGAGGCCGAGCCGGTCCAGCTGGGCGCGGGTACGTTCCTCGATGTCCCAGCCGTTGCCGATGGTGGTGAAGTGCTCCTCGCGCGTCCCCGGCCTCGATGGCGTCCAGCGCCGCGATCACCGGGGCGATCTCGAGGACCTCGGCCACGGTCAGGTCGCCGGCCGGCGGCAGCGTCTGGGGAAGGTGGCCCGGCACGCCCCGCGCGGTGACCGGGCCCGCGGCCGGGCGGAGCGCGCCCGCGACCAGCCTGAGCAGCGTGCTCTTGCCGGCGCCGTTGGGCGCCACCGGGCCGGTGTGCCCGGCCGGGACGGTGAACGAGAGATCCTCGAACACCCGGGTGTCGTCGGGCCAGGAGAAGGACAGGTGGGATACGACGATCATGGCGTCGGACATCGAATCGCTTCCGCGTTCGGCCGGGACGGCAGGGGCCGCCCGGTGAGACGGTCAGGGACACGCTCAGGACGGCCTGCTCCTGCGGCGTGGGTCGGCCCTGAAGCCCTCGATGGCCTCCCGGGTGGCCCGCAACGCCGCGTCCGAGGTCTCGAACGTCCGCTGGGCGATGCCGACGAAGATGCAGTCGACGATCAGGAGCTGGCTGATCCTGCTGGCCAGCGCCCCCGGGCGGAAGGCCGTCTCCCGGCCCGCCGAGACCAGGACGTGGTCGGCCAGCTCGGCCAACGTCGAGCGCGGGTTGTTCGTGATCGCCACCGTCGTCGCGCCCGCCTTGCGCGCGACGCGCACGGGCGCCAGCACGTCGGGGGTCTCCCCGGTGCAGCTCATCGCCACCGCGACGTCCTCCGGGCGCGCCAGCGCCGCGCTGGTCAGCGCCAGGTGCGCGTCGGCGAAGGCATGGGCGGACAGGCCGATCCGCATCAGCTTCTGCGCCATGTCGGCCGCGACCAGCCCGGACGCGCCGACCCCGTAGACGTCGACCCTGCGCGCCCCGGCCACGGCCTCCACCACCGCGCCCAGCCGGATCGGATCGAGCTGCGCCGCGGTGTCGGCCAGCGCCTGCGACTCGGCCCTGGCCACCTTCGCGATCACGTCGGTCAGCGGGTCGTCGGGGCCGAGGTCGCCGGGGATCAGCCGCTCGGGCTCGTGCCTGGCCACCGCGGCGGCCAGCGCGAAGCGCAGCTGGGAGTACCCGGCGAACCCCAGGGCCCTGGCGGTGCGCACGATCGTGGCCTCGCTGGTCCCCGAGGCCGCGCTGAACTCGGTGATGGTGCTCCGCGCCACCATGCCGGGATCGTCGAGGATGAGGCGGGCGATGGCCTGGGCGGCCGGGGTCAGCGAGGGCAGGACGGCCCTCACCGTTGCCACCGGGTTCGCCGGCGCGGACTCGTCGGGGACGTTCATGGAACACCTTTCGCGTCGGGGCCAGCCTATTCGCCACCGGTCAACCGGCGGGCGAGGACGCGGGCCGAGGCACGCGAGAAGCCGTTCGTGGTCACGTACACCGCTCCGGCGGGCTCCCCGGGGAGTCCCGTCTCGACCACCACGGCATCGGGACGGAGCGCCAGGGCCCGCGCCAGCAGCTCCCCGGCCCAGGGGTGCAGCCGGACGTCGTGCACCACCAGTACGAGGGGACGCTCCGGGCCGCCGAGGCCGGGCAGCCGTGGTGCCCGCGCGGTGACCGTGTGCCCCACGGTCCCGGGCAGCACCTCCGCGAGGGCGTCGGCGATCGCGGTGAGGCTGATCGCCTCGGTGGGCGCGGCCGGTTCGGCGAGGGGTTCGGCGGGGCCGGCGTGTCCGGCCCGATCCTCCGGTCCTGCTCCCTCCGCCGGATCCTCCGGTCCCGCTTGCTCCGCCGGGTCCGCTCCTGCTCGCTCCGCCGGGTCCACCGGGGCCGGGGCGGCCGTCCGATCACCGCGCAGGGCGATGGCGACGACCAGCGGGGGAGCGGACAGCATCGGTCCCCGCCCCGGTCGCACCTCTGCCCCGGTCGCCGCTTCCGGCACCGGCCCGGAGAGGCGCGAGCCGGACGCCCCCTGCCCGGACGGCTCTTGTCCGAGCGGTCCCGGCGTGGCGTCCCTGACGATCACGCGCAGGGCCGCGCGGGCCGTCCTCAGCCCGAGTTCCTCACTTTCGACGCCTCCCGCACCCCACCCGGTACCGGCCCCCGCGCGCCCTTCCCCTCCCGCCCCGGCCCGCGCGGCGGCGTCATCGCCGTTCCCGCCGTTCCGGGCGTGCCAGGCGGACAGGGCGAGCACCCGCGCGGCCGCCTCGGCCAGCCGTTCCTCGGGCAGCCTTCCCTCCCGTACGGCGTCCACGATCGCGTCGCGCAGCGCGTACACGCTCCGGCCGTCCGGTGAGGAGACACCGGCGCAGATCGCGTCCGCGCCGGCCACCAGGGCACGGACCGCGATCTCACCGGGCGGATGGCGGGCCGCGACGGCGCGCATCTCGATGGCGTCGGTGACGATCATGCCGTCGAAGCCCAGCTCCTCGCGGAGCAATCCGGTCATGATCCGCCGGCTCGACGTCGCGGGACGATCCGGGTCGAGCGCCGGCACCAGCAGGTGCCCGCACATGATCGCCCGTACCCCGGCGGACACCGCGGCGCGGAAGGGCGGCAGGTCGCGCTCGGCGAGGAGCCGCAGGGAGGCGTGCACGGTGGGCAGGGCCCGGTGGGAGTCGGTGACGGTACCGCCGTGGCCCGGGAAGTGCTTGGCGCAGGCGGCGACCCCGGTCTCCTGGAGCCCGCAGACCCAGGCCGCGGTGTGCCGGGAGACGAGACCGGGATCGGAACCGAAGGAACGTACCCCGATCACCGGGTTGTGCGGGCCCGCGTCCACGTCCGCCACCGGGGCGTAGTCCAGGGTGATCCCGGCCGTACGAAGGAGGAGTCCGATCTCCCGGGCGACCAGCCGGGTCAGCTCGACGTCGTCCCCCACGCCCAGAGCCCGGTTGCCTGGCCAGGAGCTCCCGGTCGTGGCCTGCAGGCGGGTGACCGCCCCGCCCTCCTCGTCCACCGCGATCACCACGGCGGGGTTCTCCGCACGTAGCCGGGCGACCAGGCCGGCCGTCCGGGCGGGGTCGGGCAGGTTGCGCGCGAACAGCACGGTGCCGCCGAGGCCCTCGTCGGCGAGAGCGCGACGCAGCCAGGTGGGAGGCTCGGTGCCCGCGAAGCCGGGCTGCAGGACGGTCATGGCCGATCGCGCCAGGCCGGAGCCGCGGTGGGACATCCGGTCCCCCTCTCCGTCGCGTGACGCGCCTCAGGACCACCACCCGTCAATGGTATTTTCCTTCACGCCAAATGTCGGTCTAGTAGCTTTCTGTCATCTTTGCCGTCGCGAGCCGCGAGCCGCGGCCGGTGGTGCCCCGTGGCCGGTGAACGGCACGACTCGTGGACGGCGTACGGCCCATGACCGGTCCCGGGCGTCGTGCCGGCGGTCCCGGGCCGCCGGGCGCGCGGGAAGCGCCATCGAGAGCGGGGAAGCGGGGAAGCCGGGAGCGGTTCCCGTCAGGCGGACTGGCGTACCACCAGGGCGGGTTCGAAGATGACCGAGGTCGCGCGCCGGTCGGGTTCCTCGATGTGGGCGAGGAGCAGGCGCGCCATCTCCGCGGCCATGTCCTCCATCGGCTGGCGGACCGTGGTCAGCTGGGGGCGGCAGGCGAGGGCGACGCTGCTGTCGTCGAAACCGATCACGGCCACGTCCTCGGGGATCCGGCGTCCCCCCTCGCGCAGGGCCACCAGGGCGCCCTGCGCCATCAGGTCGTTGGCGACGAACACCCCGTCGACGTCCGGGTGCTCGGCCAGCAGCCGCTGCATCGACGCCTCCCCGCTGTCGTGGGTGAAGTTGCCCTCCACCACGGGGACGTAGGGATGGCCGTGCCTGGCCATCGCCTCCTGGAAACCGGCCATCCGGTCCTGGCCCGCGGGCAGCGCGAGGGGGCCGGTGATCGTCGCGACGCGGCGGCGGCCCAGGGAGACGAGGTGGTCGGCGGCCAGCACCCCGCCCGTCCGGTGCGCGAGGTCGACGTAGCTGATCGGGGTCGGCCTGGACGGCCTGGCGAACAGCACCGCGGGCGTCCCCGCGTCGACGAGCAGCTTCGGCATCGGGTCGGCGGGGTGGGTGGAGACCAGGAGCGCGCCGTCGGCGTTGCCCTGCCGCAGGTAGGAGATCACCTGCTCGCGGGCCTCGGCGGTCTCGGCGAGCATCAGGACCGGGTGCATGCCCCTCGGCCGCAGGAAGCCGAGCACGCCGCTCGCCACCCGGCCGAAGAACGGGTCACCGAAGACCCGGCTGGGGAAGGGGTCCTCCGCCCCGCCCTCGCCGCCCGCCCCGGAGACCACCAGGGCGATCGAGCCGGTCCTGCGGGTGACGAGCGAGCGGGCCGCCCTGTTGGGAACGTACCCGGTGGTGGCGACGGCCTGGCGCACCTTCTCCTGGATCTCCGGGTCGACGTTGCGGATCCCGTTGATCACGCGCGAGACGGTCGCGCGGGAGACCCCCGCCACCCGGGCCACGTCCTCCAGGGTGGGCGACGCCGGGGCCGACTGGGGATCTTCGCTGCTCATGAGAGCTTTATAGCACGCTTGGAGAGCGCTCTCCCTCGGGCTTACGAAGATCCAGGATCCGGTGGTGATCTCCGTGGCCGGCGGGGGCCGGGAGTCCGTACCGGAGACCGGCCCGTGGAGCGCGGCCCGGTTCCCTAGCGCGGGCGCGGCCCTGACACCGAGCGGGCACGCCGTCCTTGGCGGAGCGATGACCATATTTTTCGCGAAGGATGTGTCCGATCATGTTCGTCCCCGCCAACCGGGGGCAGGGCTCGGATGTGATGGAGTGTGAGGTTCGCCGGCACCGCTCCCGCGGCACCGTCCCGGGAGGGTGCGGTCGCCGTCCCGAGGGCTCCGGTGGCCGCGATCTCCAGGGCGGCCCGGACGGACCCGCGCCATCACGGCACGGTGGCGGTGTGCAGCGGTTTTCGAAGAGTTCGGAGGGGGTCCGGACCGGATGGCCGCGGGCGCGCGGCCGCTCGGTCGGAGTCGGATCTTCCTCGCTCATGACGTCGCGATGACGCGACAGAGATGGGGCCTGGTGATGAGGATCGTCGGGATCGCGGGAAGCCTCCTGCCGGGGGCCTACGTGTGGAGGCTTCTGGAGGCGGCGGCCAGGGAGCTGCCCGCGACGGTTGACTTCGAGATCTGGTCCGGCCTGGAGCAGGTTCCTCCCTTCGAGGACGGCGAGCTTCCACGGCCGGTGAGCGACCTGTGGCACCGTCTCTCCGCCGCGGACGGTGTGCTGATCGCCGCCCCGGCGCACAGCACCCTCCCGGCCCAGCTCGGGCACACCCTGGACTGGGTGGCGTCCGCGCGCGGCGGAGCGGTGCTGGTGGGCAAGCCCGTGGGCGTGGTGACCGCCTGCCCGCGCACGCACGAGGCGATGTGGACGCAGATCCAGCTCGGACGCGCCCTGGGCGCGGCGGGGGCCGTGGTGTACGGCGCGGAGCTGCTGATCTCACCGTCGGGCCCGCCGCCCGAGCCGTTCGACGCCGAGGGCAGGCTCACCGACCGCGACCACCGCGAGCGGCTCCGCCGGATGCTCGACGAGGTCTGCTCGCGGGCCCGGTCCGCGAGCCGCCCCTCCCTCAGCGGATCCCCCGGGTGAGACCCGCCCCCGCCGTCCGCCGGGACCCGCGGGTCCCGGCCCCCCACGGGCCGTCGCCCGGCCGGTGAACCTTCCGGCCGGGCCCCGCGACGGGCAGGCCCTCCCCCCGGCAACCGTCGCGTCACACGTTACGAAGTGGACGAGGGAGGGGAGGCGGCCATGGGGATATCCGGCCAGGAGATGGCGCTGCGGGCCCTGGGCGCGGCGATCGACCTGCACGCGCCGATGGCCAGGCACGGTGTCAGGGCGTTCCCCGAGGGCAGCCCGTTCATCTGGCTGACCGTCCCGGGGATGGGAGGCGCCACCGTCTTCCTGGACGGCCGGCGCTGGATCTGCCTGAGCGAGCCGGAACGGGGCGGGACGACCGTGCAGCTCGTCGCCGGTACGGTCGACGACGACCCCGAGGTGGTGGTGGGCCGCCTGATGGGCGTCCTGACACCGGCGCCCCGCTCGCTGAGCGCCCTGTCGCTCGCGCTGAGGGCCGGATGGCTCGGCCTCGTGGGCGGCGTGGGCGCGGCACTGCTGGCCGCGCTGCTCATGGCGATCCTCGTCGCGGGGAACGGCTACACCTCCGACACGAGTGTCGGCGTCGTCCACGCCATCGCCGTGCTGATCGGCGTCACGTGCGGCGCCTGGGTGGCCCTGCGCCGGTGGCGGCTGGAACGGAACCGGCGTGATCGGGGCCCGCGTGGGCAGGACCGTAGCGACGATCACGCGGAGGAGTGACGAGGAGTGACATGGCAGAGTTGCTGGCGATCTACAACGAGCACGCGGGGAGCGCCGGCGACGACGCCAGGAACGCGGCCCTGCGGACGCTCCGCGACGGTGGCGCCGACGTGGTCGAGGCGCCCGCCGGACAGAAGGACCTGGACGAGATGCTCGACGCCTGGCCCGGCAGGGACGTGGTCGTCCTGGGCGGCGACGGCACGCTTCACGTGGTGGTCGCCACCCTGCACCGCAGGGGCGAGCTGGGCGGCCGTACCGTGGGCCTCGTCCCGCTGGGCACCGGCAACGACTTCGCCCGCGGCACGAAGATCCCGCTCGACCCCTCGGAGGCCGCCCGCATCGTGCTCGCCGGACGGCCCCGCCCGCTCGACCTGATGGTGGACGACGAGGGCGGGGTCGTGGTCAACGTGGTCCACCTCGGCATCGGCGCCGAGGCGTCGGAGCAGGCCACACCGCTCAAGCCGGTGCTCGGGCGGATCGCGTACTCGGTGGGCGCGCTGCTGGCCGGCGTGCGCAGCCCCGGCTGGAGGCTGCGCGTCACCGTGGACGGCAGGCGCCTGGACGGCGGGCGCAAGGTGCTCATGGTCGGCCTCGGCAACGGCATCACCATCGGCGGCGGCACCCCGCTGGCCCCGCGGGCCAGGCCGGACGACGGCATGGCCGACGTCGTCGTCTCGCTGGCGACCGGCCCGCTGAACAGGCTCGTCTACGCCCTCCACCTGCGCCGCGGCACCCATCCCACGCTGCGCGACGTGGTGACCGTGCGCGGCAGGGAGGTGACCGTGGAGGGCGAGCCCGTCCCGGTGAACGCCGACGGCGAGCTGACCGGCCACGTCGGCCGGCGCCGCTGGACGGTCGTGCCCGAGGCCTGGCGCATGTTCGCCCGAGACTGAGGGCCGCCCGGGCCGGTGACCGGCCCGGGCGGCTCCGGGGTCAGCCCAGCGAGGCCGAGACCAGGTCGCGGGCCTCCTGCTGCACGCGGGCCAGGTGCTCGGGCCCCTTGAAGGACTCCGCGTAGATCTTGTACACGTCCTCGGTGCCGGAGGGGCGGGCCGCGAACCAGGCGCTCCCGGTGGAGACCTTGAGCCCGCCCAGCGCGGCCCCGTTGCCGGGGGCGGAGGTGAGCACCTGCGTGATCGGCTCCCCTGCGAGGGTGTCCGCGGTGACCTGCTCGGCCGAGAGCTTCGCGAGCACCGCCTTCTCCTCCCGGGTGGCGGGGGCGTCGACGCGGGCGTAGGCCGGGTCGCCGAACCTGGCCGTCAGGTCGCCGTAGTGCTCGCTCGGCGAGCGGCCGGTGGTGCCGATGATCTCCGCGGCGAGCAGCGCCAGGATCAGGCCGTCCTTGTCGGTGGTCCACACCGAGCCGTCCCGCCGCAGGAACGACGCCCCCGCGCTCTCCTCGCCGCCGAAGCCGAGCGAGCCGTCCAGCAGCCCCGGTACGAACCACTTGAACCCGACCGGCACCTCCATCAACCGGCGGCCCAGGTCGGCGGCCACCCGGTCGATCATGCCGCTGCTGACCAGCGTCTTGCCGACCCCGGCGTCCGCGGGCCAGCCGGGCCGGTGGGAGTACAGGTAGGAGATGGCCACGGCGAGATAGTGGTTGGGGTTCATCAGCCCGCCGTCGGGGGTGACGATGCCGTGCCGGTCGGCGTCGGCGTCGTTGCCCGTGGAGACGGCGAAGGCGTCCCGGTTGGAGATCAGCGACGCCATCGCGTACGGCGACGAGCAGTCCATCCGGATCCTGCCGTCCCAGTCGAGGGTCATGAACCGCCACGTCGGGTCGGTCAGCGGGTTGATCACCGTCAGGTCCAGCCGGTGCCGCTCGGCGATCTCGCCCCAGTAGGCGACGCTCGCCCCGCCCAGCGGGTCGGCGCCGATGCGCACCCCCGCCTCGCGGACGGCGTCCAGGTCGACCACCGAGGGCAGGTCGTCGACGTAGCGGCCGAGGAAGTCGTAGCGATCGGTGGTGTCGGCGGCCAGTGCCCTTGCGTAGGGGATCCGCCGCACCTCCTTCAGGCCGCCGGCGATCAGCGCGTTGGCCCGGTCCTGGATCCAGGAGGTGGCGTCGGTGTCGGCCGGGCCGCCGTGCGGCGGGTTGTACTTGAAGCCCCCGTCACCCGGCGGGTTGTGCGACGGCGTCACCACCACCCCGTCGGCCCGCCCGGTCGTCCGGTCGCGGTTGTACGCCAGGATCGCGTGCGAGACCGCCGGGGTCGGGGTGTAGCCGTCCCGGTCGTCGATCATGACCGTCACGCCGTTGGCGGCGAAGACCTCCAGCGCCGACACCCGGGCCGGTTCCGAGAGCGCGTGACTGTCGGCGCCCAGGAACAGCGGGCCGTCGACGCCCTGCGCCGCCCGGTACTCCACGATGGCCTGGCTGGTCGCGAGGATGTGGTCCTCGTTGAACGCCACGTTCAGCGCGGAGCCCCGGTGCCCCGACGTCCCGAAGGCGACCCGCTGGCCGACCTCGCCCGGGTCCGGGTGCAGGGAGTAGTAGGAGGTCACCAGGCGGGCAACGTCGACCAGGTCGGACGGTTCGGCGGGCCGCCCCGCGCGTTCGTGCGTCATCGCAATCTCCTCACATCGCTCCTGAGCTAACCGTATCCACGTTGAATCCGGACAGGTCTCGGCAACCCACAGCGTTCCTCTGAATTCCTGCGATTTCGCTGCCCTCCTTCCGGCGGGTATCCCCGCCGTCCCCGCGAACCCGCCGTCCCTCCGGCACGTCGTTGACAACGTTGTCATCGCCGTCGTACCGTCAGCCTGTTTGCCCGCTCGTCGGGTAGGAGAACGTCTCACGACCCTCGGCAGCCGGAGGATTCCCTTGCCCAGTCGCGCGCCGGCCCCGGCCGCCCGTCCCGCCACCGTGCCGAGCGTCCCGGGGGGCCGGGGATGACCGCCCTCGCGATCGACATCGGGGGCACCAAGTTCGCCGCGGCGCTGGTCGGGCCGGACGGGACCATGACGCGCAGGCTGGAGACGCCGGTCGGCCCCGACCCCTCGGCGACCCTGGCCGCGCTGGTCCGCGAGGTGGCGGGCGTGCGGGACCCCGCCGACCCCGACGGACCTGACGGACCTGACGGCCCCGGCCGGCCGGACGGACCCGGCGGCCTCGCCGGTCCCGCCGCGGACCTGATCGGGGTGGGGATCGGTTCCGCGGGACCCCTCGACGCCGTCGCGGGCACGGTGAGCCCGGTCAACATCCCGTCCTGGCGGGGGTTCCCGCTGGTCGAGGCGGTGAGCGCGCTCCTTCCCGGCGTCCCCGTGGCGCTGGCCGGGGACGGGCAGTGCATGGCGCTGGGGGAGTGGTGGCGGGGCGGGCACGGCTCGCGCTCCCGGGCCCTGCTGGGCATCGTGGTCTCCACCGGCGTGGGGGGAGGGCTCGTCCTCGACGGCGTGCCGTACCTGGGACCGACCGGGAACGCCGGGCACATCGGGCACATCTGCGTGGACCGCGACGGCGAGCCGTGCCCGTGCGGCGCGTTCGGCTGCCTGGAGGTGGTCGCCAGCGGTCCCGGCATGGTCCGCTGGGCCCTGGCGAGCGGCTGGAGCCCGGCCGGGCCCGCCCCGGACGCGCGGGCGCTCGCACGGGACGCCGAGCGCGGCGTCCCGGTCGCGCGGACGGCCTTCCAGCGGGCCGCCGACGCGCTGGCCGTCGGCATCCTCACCACCGGCGCGCTCTTCGACATCGACGACGTCGTCATCGGCGGCGGCGTGTCCGGGGCCGGCGAGACCCTGCTCGCCCCGCTGCGCCAGGCGGTCGCCAAGCAGGCGGGCCTCGGCTTCCTGCGCCGCATGACCGTCGCCGGCACCTCGCTGGGACGCGACGCCGGGCTGTACGGGGCCGCGGCCCTGGTCCTGCCCGCCGGGACGAGGACCCCGCCCGCGGATCGGACGCCTCCGGAGCGGTGAACCCCGCGGGCGGGCCGGACGTCTCCGAAGGAGAAGACCACCGACGCAGGTCGGATCCAGCACCCAGAACGCCGAAGGGACCGTGCCCATGAGCCCACTCGCCGTCCAGCTCTACTCCGTACGGGAGGAGGCGGCCACCGGCCGCCCCGCCGTGCTGCGCGCGATCGCAGAGATGGGGTACGGCGCGGTCGAGCCCTACGACGCCCACCTCGACCCCGAGGGGCTGCGGGACGAGCTCGCCGAGGCCGGGCTCACCGTGTGCAGCGTGCACGCCCCGCTGCTCGACGAGGGGCGCGCGGCGGCGCTGGCCGCGGCGGTCACCGTCGGCGCGGACACCGTCATCGTGCCCGCGGCGCCCGGCGAGTGGTTCGCCGACCGGGAGGGGGTGGAGCTGGCTGCCGCGCGCATCGGCGAGGCGGCCCGCGAGGCCGCCGACCACGGCCTGCGCCTCGGCTACCACAACCACTGGTGGGAGCTGGAGCAGCGGGTGGACGGCCGCCCCGCCCTGGAGGTGCTGGCCGACCTGCTGGACCCCTCGGTGCTGCTGGAGGTCGACCTCTACTGGGCGGCGACCGGCGGGGTCGACCCGGCGGAGCTGCTGACCCGGCTGGGCGCCCGGGTGAGCCACCTGCACGTCAAGGACGGCCCCGCCACGCGGGAGGGGCCGATGACGGCGGTCGGGGCGGGCCGGGTGCCCGTCGTCGAGGCGCTGAAGGCCGCGCCGGACGCGGTGCGGATCGTGGAGCTCGACCACTGCGCCGGTGACATGCTGCGGGCGCTGGCCGACAGCCACGCCTACCTGACCGACCTGGTCGCGAGCGGACGGGTGAGCCGGTGACCGGACCCCTCGGAGTGGCGGTCGTCGGCTGCGGCACCATCAGCCACCAGTACCTGTCCAACCTCGTCTCCTTCCCGGGCGTGCGGGTGGTGGCCTGCGCCGACCTCGACCTGGAGCGCGCCCGCGAGGTCGCCGCGCGGTACGGCGTGCCGGTGGCCGCCACCTCGTCGGAGGTGATCTCCCACCCCGACGTGGAGCTGGTCGTCAACCTCACGATCCCGTCCGCGCACGCGCGGGTGGCGCTGGCCGCGGTCCGGGTCGGGCGCCACGTCTACAACGAGAAGCCGTTCACCACGGACCGGGAGTCCGGCGCGGTGCTGGTCGAGGCCGCGGCGTCGGCCGGGGTGCTGCTGGGCAGCGCGCCCGACACCTTCCTGGGCGCCGGGCTGCAGACCGCCGCCCGCGTCGTCGCCGAGGGCGGCATCGGCAGGCCGCTCAGCGCGCTGACCCTGTTCCAGGGGCCGGGGCCCGAGTCGTGGCACCCCAGCCCGGAGTTCCTGTTCCAGCCGGGGGCCGGGCCGCTGTTCGACATGGGCCCCTACTACCTGACCGCGCTGACGACCCTGTTCGGCCCGGCGCGCAGGGTGGCCGCCGTCGGCCGCAGGGCCAGGGACGAGAGGGTCGTCGGCTCGGGCCCCAGGGCCGGGACGCGGTTCCCCGTCGAGGTCCCGACCCATGTGACCACGCTCGTGGAGTTCGCCGGAGGGCAGGCCGCCACGATGGTGTTCACCTTCGACTCGCCGCTCCACCGGACCGGGTTCATCGAGATCACCGGGACCGAGGCCACCATGCGGGTGCCCGACCCCAACACCTTCGGCGGTGAGGTCCGGCTGCGCCGGGCGGGCGACGACGACTGGACGCCGGTGCCCACCGAGGGCACCGAGGCCGGTCGCGGTCTCGGCGTGCTCGACATGGCCGAGGCCGTCCGCCGGAAACGGCCGCACCGCGCCACCGGCGAGCTGGGCCTGCACGTCCTGGACACGATGATCGCCATCGCCGAGTCCGCGGAACGGGCCGAGTTCGTGGAGGTCGGCAGCGACTGCCCGGTGCCGGAACCGCTGCCGCGAGGGTGGGACCCGGCCACGATCCGGTTCGGCTGACCCCGGGCACACGGGAGCCGGGCCTCGCCGATCCGCGGGACGGGGGCCCGGCCCGTGCCGCGTGCCGTTGCGGTCGTTACTCACTTGAGTTACTTTTTACTCATGCAAGTAACCAGATCTCCGAGCCCCGCGGCCGTCGCACGGCGCGCGCAGATCGTGGAGGCGGCCGTCGAGACCATCGCCGAGCTGGGCTACGGGCACGCGTCCTTCGCCCGCATCGCCGAGCGGGCCGGGCTCAGCAGCACCCGCCTGATCTCGTACCACTTCCGCGGCAAGGACGAGCTGATCGCCCGGATCGTCGCCCAGGTCCACGGCGAGATGGGGGACTTCATGTCCGCGCGGCTCCGGGCGGAGACGACGGCCGCCGGGACGATCAGGGCCTACATCACCGGGACCGTCGAGTTCATCGCGACCCACCGCGCCCGGATGAGGGCGCTGTACGAGATCTTCGTCAACCACCGCCCCGAGAACGGCGAGGGGTCCTACGACGCCGCCACCGACCTGGGCGTCCTGTCCCACCTCGAGGAGATCCTGCGCTGGGGGCAGCGGGAGGGCGAGTTCCGCGACTTCGAGCCCAGGGTGATGGCGATGAGCATCCAGCGGTCCGTGGACGGGCTGCCCTTCCTGCTGGAGAGCGGCGCGGACGTCGACACCGCCCGCTACGCCGCCGAGCTGGTGACCATCTTCGACCTGGCCACCCGGAGCGGGGCGTGAGCGCGAGCCGCCGCCGCACCGCGGCCGTGCTGATGCTGGTGGACTTCGTGCTGCCCGTCGGGCTCTACTACGTCCTGCGCGCGGCGGGCGTCGGCTACGTCGCCTCCCTGGTCGTCAGCTCCCTGGTGCCCGGGACCGGGATGGTGGTCACCCTCGTCAGGGAGCGCCGCCTGGACTCCCTGGGGCTTTTCATGACGGGCCTCATGTTGCTGAGCGCGGCGTTGTCGTTCCTCGGGAACGACCCGAGGTTGCTGCTCCTCAAGGGCGCCCTGCTGATGGTCGTGGCCGGTGGCTGGTTCCTGGCCACCGTGCGAGGGCCGAGCCCGCTGGCCCTGCGGTTCTCCCGGCCGCTGCTGGAGGGGCGGACCGGCGACAGGCGCGCGTCCTGGGACGAACTGTGGGAGACCTCGCCGCGTTTCCGGCGTATATGGCGGGTCTCCACGGCCGTCTGGGGGATCGGGGCGCTGGCCGACGCGGCCGTCCGGGCGGTGGTCGCCCTGACCCTCCCGATCGACCTGGCCGTCGGGCTGGGCGGCGCGCAGTACGCGATCTTCTCGGTCCTGATGCTGGTGATCATGAACGTTCACCAGGCGTACGCCGGGCTTCACGACCCCCGCTCCGCGCTCTACCGCCCGTTGCGGGACGACGCGGGGGAGACCGGGGAGGGCCCGCCCGGACCCGGGCCCCGCCGCGGGCCCGGGGACGTCCCGCACGAGCCCGCGGGCAGCGCGCCGGGACCGGTCACCGGGCCTCCCGCCGCAGCCGGGAACGCAGCGGGAAACGCAGCCGGGAACGCAGTCGGGAACGCAGTCGGACAGCACGGTCCCGCAGGCGCTCGCTGAGCGGCCGGCCGGCCCCCGGGGCCGCGGGCATGTCGGAGAAGGCGCCGGCGGACAGGCCGGCCGGGGCGTCGGCGGGCTTGAGGTCGTCCTCGGGCGGCTCCTCCAGCCGGGCGCGCAGGCGGGTGCGGATCTCGTCGGGCGTGTAGGCCTGGCGGCGGCGCTCCGCCCGCGCGATCACCGCGCCCGTGGCCGCGACCCCCGCGACACCGGCCAGACCCAGTACCTTCCACCATCGCATGTGCCTACGCTATCGGAATGTCCGGCAAGAGCATCAGCCTCGATGAGGCCGTCAACCTGACCCGCACCGGCGACGTGTGGCTGTTCCGCGGCCGAACGGTGCCCGATCGCGCCATCCAGACCGTGACCAACAGCCCGGTGAACCACGTCGGCATGTCGGTCGTCATCGACGACATGCCCCCGCTGATGTGGCACGCCGAGCTGGGGCGGTCGCTGCCCGACCTGTGGTCGGGGACCCACCAGCGCGGCGTCCAGCTGCACGACCTGCGCGACGCCGTCACGGTCTGGGCCACCCGCTACGGCCAGCGCGGCTGGCTGCGGCAGCTGTCACCGGAGCCTCCCCGGGAGATGGAGGACGCCGTCCTGCGCACCGTCGCGCGCCTGGACGGCACCCCCTTCCCGTCCACCAGCAGGCTCGCCGGCCGCTGGCTGAAGGGGCGGGTGCCCACGCTCTTCCGGCGGGCCGCGCAGGACAGCGCCCTGGAGAGCGCGTACTGCGCCGAGGTCGTCGCGGTCACCTACGAGGCGATGGGCCTGCTGCCCGGCGGGCGTCGCCCGAACTGGTACGACCCGGGCCGGTTCTGGAGCGGTGACGACCTGGAGCTGACCGGCGGGTTCCGGCTCGGGGGAGAGATCACCGTGAAGCTGGGGTAGGGCCCCGGGAAGCCTGTGAAGAACGGGCGGCGGGCGCAACCTCGGGCGCCCGCCGTCCGAAGACACAGGCGACGGTTCCCGGATCCGCCGGAGCCGTGAGGTCGCGGACTCAGGGGGATTGTCATGCCGGACACGGTGATCGTCGTCGGCGCGGGCCTGGCCGGTCTCGCGTGCGCCCTGCGGCTGCGCGCGGCCGGGGTGAACGTGCGCGTCGTGGACGCGGCGGCCGAGGTGGGCGGCCGGGTGCGCACCGACGTCGTGGACGGCTTCCGGCTGGACCGCGGCTTCCAGGTGTTCAACACCGCCTACCCCGAGGCCGCCCGGGTCCTCGACCTCGGCGCCCTGGACCTGCGCGCGATCCCGTCGGGGGTGATCTCCTTCGACAGGGGACGGCGGGAGCGGCTCATGCTGCCCTGGCGCCACCCGAGCCAGGCGTTCAGCGGGGTGCTGGCCGACGTGGGCACCCCGGTGGACAAGGCCGTCCTGGCCGCGCTGACCACCCGCGACATCGTGATGCCGCCGAGCAGGCTGCGCGCCGGGCGCGAGCGCACCACGCTGGAGGAACTGAAGCACTGGGGCGTCTCGCCCAAGATGGTGGAGAAGCTGCTCCGTCCCTTCCTCGCGGGCGTGGTGCTGGAGCGGGAGCTGGAGACCTCCAGCCGCTTCTTCCACCTGATCTGGCGCTCCTTCGCGCGCGGCACGATCGCGGTGCCCGCGCTCGGCATGGGCGAGATCACCCGCCAGCTCGCCTCCCGCCTTCCCGACGAGGCGGTCACCCTGGAGACCCCGGTCATCGCGGTGACCGAGGAGGGGGTGGAGACGGCCGGGGGTGGCACGATCCCGGCCCGCGCCGTGGTGGTGGCGACCGACCCCGCCATGGCCGCCGCGCTCTGCCCGGGGCTGGAGATCCCGCGGATGCGCTCGGTGACGACCTTCTACCACGCCGCCTCCCGCCCGCCCACGGACGACGCCACCCAGTTCGTGGACGTGCAGGGGGAGATCACCGACACCCTGGTCATCAGCAACACCGCGCCCGCGTACGCCCCGCCGGGCCGCGCGCTGATCTCCACGTCGGTGCTGGGGATGCTCTCCGACGCCGACGAGCCCCGGGTGCGGGAGCGGCTGTCGCAGATCTACGACGCCGACGCCTCGGGCTGGGAGCACCTGGCGACGTACGCCGTCGAGGGGGCGCTGCCCGCGATGACGCCGCCGTTCTCGATGCGCCACCCGGTCCGCCTCGGGCCGGGCCGCTACGTGTGCGGTGACCACCGCGACACCGGCTCGCAGCAGGGCGCCCTGGTCTCCGGGCGAAGGGCTGCGGACGCCGTACTGGCCGAGCAGTGGTGAGCGCGCGGTGGTGAGCGCGGTGCGGTGGTGAGCGCGGGGCTCAGACCAGGCGGGCGGGGAAACCGCCGGTGGCGATCGGGCCCCAGCGCTCCGGGGTGACGCGCAGCAGCGACTTGCCCTGCCGGGTCATGGCCTCGCGGTACTCCGCCCAGTCGGGGTGCTCGCCGGAGATCGACCGGTAGTACTCGACCAGCGGTTCGAGCGCCTCGGGCAGGTCGAGGATCTCGGCCGTGCCGTCCACCTGCACCCACGGGCCGTCGAAGTCGTCCGACAGGACCACGACGCTCACCCGGGGGTCGCGGCGCACGTTCAGGACCTTGGCGCGCTCAGGGTAGGTGGACACCACGACGCGGCCCTCGGCGTCGAGACCGCAGGTCACCGGGGACGCCTGCGGCCTGCCGTCGCGCCGTGACGTGATGACCAGCGCGCGGTGGCGGTCGCGGAGGAACTCCAGCAGGCGGTCACGGGAGACGACGTCGTTCGTGGCGATCCTGGGGCTCATGTTCCCACTGTACGTGGGTGGGACGAACCCGTATTCACGCCCCAACGAATGGAAAATAGCTATCTTTCTTGGGAGATATGTGGTCAAGAGTGTTCTAATGGGGCATTTGTCATCAAATTTCAGGGAATTGATCTCCAATACAGCACATGAGTGGTTCGGGACCCCTCCGGGTCCGGATGGCTCATCCGCCCGAACAAGGAGATAACCGTGAAGCAGAAGTCTCTTCTGGCATCGGCACTGACCGTGCTCGCGCTGACCGCCGCCCCCGTCGCCGCCGAGGCCGGGACCGGCGCCTTCGCCCGCACGCTCTCGCCGACGCCGGTTCCCACGGACATGACCTCCCCGCCGATGGAGAGCCCCTCGCCCACGGATTCCGTCATGCCCACGGACGGCGCCTCGCCGTCGGCGGGCGCAGCGGGCGAACCGTTCGGCCCCGCCTGCGCGTCCCTGCCCACCAGCGGGCCGGGCAGCCCGGCCGAGATGGCCACCCAGCCGGTCGCCACCGCGGCCGCGTCCAACCCCGAACTGTCCACGCTCTCGCAGGCGATCGAGCAGGCCGGCCTGACCGAGACGCTCAACTCCGCCAAGGACATCACGGTCTTCGCGCCCACCAACGACGCGTTCGACAAGATTCCGAAGGACACGCTCGACAAGGTCCTGGCCGACAAGGAGCAGCTCACCAAGCTCCTGACCTACCACGTCGTCGAAGGGAAGAAGACCCAGCAGGACCTCGCCGACGGCGAGCTGACCACCATGCAGGGCGGCACGCTCGCCGTCCAGGGATCCGGTCAGGAGTACACGGTCAACGACGCCAAGATCGTCTGTGGCAACGTCCAGACCTCCAACGCCGTCGTCTACCTGGTGGACACGGTGCTCATGCCCAAGTGACCACGACGTCCGAGGCGGCCGCGGCCTGACCGGCCGGGCCGCGACGCCGGCCGGATCCCGATCCGACCGGCCGGGCCCGCGATCCGACGGAGGGGTGCCCACGGGAGGCGCCCCTCACCCATGTCCGCCGCCCTCCCCGGCCGTTCCCGATCCCGCCCGCCCCCTCCGCTCCCTCCGTCCCACCCGTCCTGCACCCCGATGCCGCCGTTCCCGCCCAGCTCATGCCCGCGACCCCGGCCCACGCTCCGGCGGGCGGGGACTATCGCGCCGATCATGGGGTAACTGGGGCGGGACACGGAAGGCGGAGGCATGAGCATCAAGGACAGGTTCGGGCCGCGGGCGCGGCGGCTGCGGACGGTTGCCCGCAAGGTCTTCGGCTGGAAGGAACTGCGTCCCGGCCAGCTCGACGCCATGCGTCACCTGCTCGACGGCGGTGACGCCCTCGTCGTCATGCCCACCGGCAGCGGCAAGTCGGCCGTCTACCAGGTGCCCGCGCTGCTGCTCGACGGCCCGACCGTGGTCGTGTCACCGCTGATCGCCCTGCAGCGCGACCAGGTCGCCGGGCTGGCCGAGACCGACGCCGGGGGAGCGGTCGCGGTCAACTCCGCCCAGTCCGGGGCGGACGCCTCGCTGGAGGAGGTACGCGCCGGGACCACCGAGTTCGTCTTCCTCTCGCCCGAGCAACTCGCCAAGCCCGAGACGGTCGACCGGCTGCGCGCCGCGCGTCCCTCGCTGATCGCCATCGACGAGGCGCACTGCGTGTCGGCGTGGGGTCACGACTTCCGGCCCGACTACCTGCGGCTGGGACAGGTCATCGAGCGGCTCGGCCACCCCCCGGTGGTGGCGCTGACCGCCACGGCCACCCCCTCGGTGCGCGAGGAGATCGTCGCCGCGCTCGGCCTGAGGAACGTCCGCCAGATCGTGCGGGGCTTCGACCGTCCCAACATCGACCTGGAGGTGCGGCGCTTCATCACCCAGGAGGACCTGCGCAGGGCGCTGGTGGAGGACGCCGCCTCCCGCGAGGGCCTCGGTCTCGTCTACGTGGCCACCCGCAAGGCCGCCGAGGAGTACGCCGCCGCGCTGCGCGAGGCCGGTCGCAGGGCCGAGCCGTACCACGCGGGCATGAAGGCGGCCGAGCGCCACCGGATCCACGAGATGTTCCGCGACGACGAGCTGGACGTGGTCGTGGCCACGTCGGCGTTCGGCATGGGCATCGACAAGCCGGACGTGCGGTTCGTGCTGCACGCCTCCCCGCCGGAGTCGCCGGACTCCTACTACCAGGAGATCGGCCGCGCCGGACGGGACGGGGAACCGGCCGCCGCGGTGCTGTTCTACCGCCCGGAGGACCTCGGGCTGCGCAGGTTCTTCGCCGGGGGACGCGCCGACGAGGAGCTGCTGCTGCGGATCGCCACGCTGGTGAGCGAGCACGGCGGCACCGTGCCCACCGATGAGCTGCGGAGCGTGCTCGACATCGGCGCCACCCGGCTGACCCGGGCGGTCAACCTGCTGGAACGGGCGGGCAGCGTCCAGGTCACCCGCAAGGGCGACCTGCGCCGGCTGCCCGGCGCGCCCGAGCCCGAGGCGGCCACCGCCCGCGCCGTCGAGCTGGACGAGACCCGCCGCCGCATCGACGACTCGCGGATCGACATGATGCGCGGGTACGCCGAGACGACCGGCTGCCGGCGCCGGTTCCTGCTGGAGTACTTCGGCGAGCCGCGCGACCGTACCTGTGACGCCTGCGACACCTGCCGGGCGGGCCTTCCCGAGGAGACCGAGGCCGAGGCCGAGGGGCCGTTCGCGATGCACGCCCGGGTGCGGCACAGCGCCTGGGGTGCGGGAATGGTGATGAGCAGGGAGAGCGACCGGATCACCGTGCTGTTCGACGAGGTCGGCTACAAGACGCTCTCGCTGGAGGCCGTCGAGCGCGAGGACCTGCTCGTCGCCGGGTGACCGGCCCGGCCTCGCCCGCCGGTCCCGCTCCAAGCGCCCCGGCCTCGTCCGTCCGCGGTCCCGCTCCGTGCGTCCCCGGCCGGTCCGGTTCCGCCCCGGCCGCGGAGTGTCAGCCCTCGGTCTTGCGGCCGATCCCGCCCATCGACCAGGTCCTGTCGCGGCCCTGCGTGGTGAGCGGGTTGTCGGGGCGCCAGTGACGGATGTAGACCAGGCCCGGCTCGACGAGCTCCAGCCCGTCGAAGAAACGCAGGACCTGGTCGCTGGTGCGCGAGGCGTCCTCGTGGCGGCCGAGGACCTGCCGGTAGATGTCGACCAGCGGGCCGGCCGCCTCCGGGCGCGTGTCGAAGACGACGTGGCCGATGGCGAAGTGGCTGCCGACCGGCACGGCCTCGCGCAGGACGGCCACGTTCTTGTGGGGGTCGTCCTCGTCGGGGATGAACTGCAGGGCCGACAGGATCAGGACGGCCACCGGCTCCTCCAGATCGATCAGGCTCCGCAGCCCGGGGTCGGTGAGCAGCTCCCGGGGGTGCAGCACGTCGCCCTCGACGACGGTGGTGCGCGCGTCGGTGGCGAGCATGGCGCGGGCGTGGGAGAGCACGACCGGGTCGGTGGCGACGTAGGCCACCCGGGTCTCCGGCGCGATCTCCTGGGCCACCTGGTGGACGTTCCTGCGGGTGGGCAGCCCCGACCCGAGGACGACGAACTGCCTCATGTCCTGCCCGACGAGGTAGCGCACCACCCGGCCCAGGAAGGCGTACGACTCCTGGGCCATGGTCCTGATCTCCGGTGCGACGGCGAGCACCCGCTCGGCCGCCTCGCGGTCGGCGGCGAAGTTGTCCTTGCCGCCGAGGAAGTAGTCGGCCATCCGGGCGGCGTTGGGCGCGCTGGTGTTCAGGGCCGCGGGCCCCGGCCGCCGAACCGCGTCGCTCATACGTCGTCCCTCCGTTACCTGTGACACTAAAGAACCGCACGGCCGGTGAAGAGATGTCAAGCCCCGTGCCGGGACCCGTCCCCTGCCCGCACGCGGTGCGGACTACTCCTTGACACCGACCCCGCCGACCGTCCAGATGGACTCCGTAGAGTGGAGCGCGGCCCGGTCCGGCCGCCACTCGGGGATGTAGACCAGGCCCGGCTCGACGAGCCGCAGCCCGTCGAAGAAGCACTCCACCTCCGCCCTGGTGCGCAGGTTGGCCCGGTACGGGCCGGTGATCGACCCGCGCTCCTGGTAGAGGGCGGCCAGCCTGGCCGTCGTCTCCGGGCGCAGGTCCGAGACCGCGTGCGAGACGGCCAGATGGCTGCCGGGCGTCATGGCCTTCTGCAGGGCGGCCACCACCTGGGCGGCCTCGAGGTCGTCCGGGAGGTGGCTCAGCACCGACAGCAGCAGGAAGGCCACGGGCCTGTCCAGGTCGATCGTGCCGGTGAGGCCGGGATGCGCCAGCAGCCCTTCGGGGTCGCGCAGGTCCGCCTCGACGACCGTGGCCGCGTCGCCCTCCTTCAGCACGGCCTGGGTGTGCACGACCACCATCGGGTCGTTGTCGACGTAGACGACCCGCGCGTCGGGCACGAGGTCGCGCAGGACCTGGTGCGTGCCGCCCGGCATCGGCAGGCCGCAGCCGATGTCGACGAACTGGCGGATGCCGGCCCCGGCGAGGAACCGTACGACGCGGCCGAGGAACGCGCGGCCCTCCCTCGCCATGGCGGGGAGCTCGGGGGCCAGCGACAACGCGATCTGCGCGACCTCGCGGTCGGCGGCGAAGTTGTCCTTGCCGCCCAGGTAGTAGTCGGCCATCCGGCTCGTGTTCGGGGTCGCGGGATCGAACCTGAGGCGTTCGGGCTGTGGCGACGCCATCATGTCCTCCGTCCAGCGATACGGCCTGCAGCGGACATTATCGGCCTTTCACCCGCAGCGTGACCTCTTTTCTGTCGGTCTTCCTCCATCTGTACCGTGAAATGTCATATCTCTCGTCACCGGGCCGCCCGCCCGTCACCGGCGGCGTACCCGCCGGGCACGGTCAGTGGCAGGACTCCCGGTGCCGCCCGTTCCCCGGGGGCAGCGCGAAGGCCGCCCACACCGCCTTGCCGCGGTCCTCCAGCGGAGCCCATCCCCAGGTCTGGCTGACACCGTCGATCAACTGGAGCCCCCGGCCGCACTCGGCCTCGTAGTCGGGTTCGCGCAGGCGCGGGCCCTGGTCGCTGGGGTCGGTGACCGCGCAGAGCATCGCGTGCTCGGTGTGGCAGAGGATGACCTTGACCTCGGGGAGGGGGAGGGCGTGCAGGACCCCCAGCGTACCGTGGCGCAGCGCGTTGGTCACCAGCTCGGAGACCACGACACCCGTGTCGTCGATCAGCGGCTCCAGCTCCCAGGCGCGCAGGGAGCGGACGGCGAACTCGCGGGCGGTCCGCGCCGCGCGCGGGTCGTGGCGCAGGCTGCGCACGGCCATCTGCATCTGGCCGGCGTGGCCCTCACCGTCGGACCAGAAGGGCAGGCCGCCCGGGGGGAGCACGTGATCGAGCATCGACAACCACCGTTCCCACCCTCCGATCCGGGATCGGACGGGTGTGGCTTCGTGTCTTCGGTAACCAGTCATCGGAGACCTTGGGGAGGTGGGTGATCGAGGGCGAGAGATCCTTTAGCCATCTTGCACGCCGTTATGTGCATAGGCAAGTACAGATGCACGTGCATCTGCACAAAAGCCCTATGCTCATCATGTTATGACCCTCCCTGATCGGTGAGAGGCGAGGATGAACCAGCCGTACAACGGCATGTCGGCCGCCCGGATGGACGGCGTCGTATGGCGCAAGAGCCACTTCAGCAACCCGAGCGGCAACTGCGTGGAACTCGCGGAGCTTCCCGACGGCAGGGTCGCGATGCGCAACTCCCGCGACCCCGAGGGGCCGGCGCTCGTCTACAGCCGCCGCGAGACGGACGCCTTCGTCCGCGCGGTGAAGGGCGGGGAGTTCGACGACCTGATCACCTGACCGGCGGGGGACATGGTTGAAGAATGAACTCATCTATGGTCTGTGCGGCACGCGCGGAGTACCGTGAAGGATCGCGATCGCCGTGAACGATGGGCGACGGTTCGTATCCGCGCCCGAAGGACTGCAGATGACCACACCTCACGCCGCCGGCAGGCCGGCCGGGCCCCGCCCGATGACCGCGCCGAGGGACAGCTCCACCGTGCTGCGGATCGTTCTGGGCGCGCAGCTGCGCCGCCTGCGGGAACAGCGCGGCATCACGCTGGAGGACGCCGGGTACGCCATCCGCGCCTCGCACTCGAAGGTCAGCCGCATGGAGCTCGGCAGGGTCGGCTTCCGGCTCAGGGACGTGGCCGACCTGCTCACCCTGTACGGGGTGACCGACGAGGCCGAGCGCGAGCCGCTGCTCTCCCTGGTGGAGAAGGCCAACCTCGCCGGCTGGTGGCACAACTACGGTGACGTGCTGCCCGCCTGGTTCGAGACGTACGTGGGCCTGGAGGAGGCGGCCACCGGCATCCGGAACTACGAGGTCCAGTTCGTGCCGGGCCTGCTGCAGAGCGAGGGGTACGCGCGGGCCGTCGTCCAGCTCGGCTTCTCCTCCGCCTCCCCGGCCGAGGTCGACCGGCGGGTACGGCTGCGCCTGGCGCGCCAGCGGCTCCTGCGCCGCCCCGACCCGCCCCACCTGTGGGCCGTGCTGGACGAGGCCGTGCTGCGCCGCCCGCTCGGCGGGGCCGAGGCGATGTGCGAGCAGATCGACCACATCCTGCGGGCGATCGAGCTGCCCAACGTGACCGTCCAGGTCGTGCCCTTCAGCGTCGGCGGCCACGCCGCGGCGGGCGGGCCCTTCAGCATCCTGCGGTTCTCCCAGCCCGACCTGCCCGACGTGGTCTACATGGAGCAGCTCACCAGCGCCGTCTACCTGGAGAAGCGCGACGACGTCGACCGCTACCTGGAGGTCATGGAGCGGCTGTGCATCGAGGCCGAGCCGGTCACGCGCACCCGGGAGATCCTGCTGGGCATCCGCGAGGACTACCGGCGCTCCCTGTGAGGACGCCCCCTCACCGGCCCTGACGGGCGCGGTGCCCCCGGTGTACCGGGTGATCGCGAAGGCTCCCGGCGAGTCCGGCCGCAACCGGCCGGGGGAGCCGTACGAAGATGAATGAATGAGATGTCTCGTGACCGGCGCGGCCGGGTACATCGGGGGGCGGCTGGTCCCCGAACTGCTGGACGCGGGTCATGAGGTCCGCTGCATGGTGCGCTCGTCCGGCCGCGTACGCGACCAGCCGTGGGCTTCCCGGGTCGAGGTCGCCGAGGCCGACGCGACCGACGCCGCGCAGGCGGACAGGGCCCTCGACGGCGTCGACGTGGCCTACTACCTGATCCACACCATGGGCGGCGGCAGGGACTTCGCCGCGGCCGACCGCGAGGCGGCCACCACCTTCGCCGCCGCGTGCGAGCGGGCCGGGATCCGCCGCGTCGTCTACCTCGGCGGCCTGGCGCCCGACGGGAAGCTCTCGCCGCACATGAGCTCCCGTACCGAGGTGGGGCAGATCTTCCTGGACGGCGCGGTGCCCGCGGTGGTGCTGCGGGCGGCGATGATCATCGGTTCCGGGTCCGCCTCGTTCGAGATGCTGCGCTACCTCACCGAGCGGCTGCCGGTGATGACCACGCCGCGCTGGGTCTCCACCAGGACCCAGCCCATCGCCATCCGCGACGTGCTGCGCTACCTGGTGGCCTGGGCGAGCGTGCCCGGGGAGGTGAACCGCTCCTTCGACATCGGCGGCCCGGACGTGCTGACCTACGCCGACATGATGCGCGTCTACGCCGACGTCGCCGGGCTGACCCGCCGTCTGATCATCCCGGTCCCGCTGCTCAGCCCGGGCCTGTCCAGCCACTGGGTGGGGCTGGTCACCCCGGTCCCGGCCGGGCTCGCCCGCCCGCTGGTGGAGTCGCTGCGCAACGAGGCGGTCTGCGGCGAGCACGACGTCGCCCGGTACGTCCCCGACCCGCCCGAGGGCCTGATCGGGCTGAGGCGCGCGGTCGAGCTGGCCCTGAAGAAGATCAAGGAGGCCGAGGTGGCCACCCGCTGGTCCTCGGCCTCCACCCCGGGCGCGCCCAGCGACCCGCTGCCCACCGACCCCGGCTGGGCGGGCGGCAGCCTCTACCTGGACGCGCGCGCCCGCCGGGTCAACGCCTCCCCGCAGCAGCTCTGGGAGGTCGTCGAGGCGATCGGAGGCGAGGCCGGCTGGTACTCCCTGCCCATCGCCTGGCACCTGCGCGGCCTCATGGACCGCGCGGTCGGCGGGGTGGGGCTGCGCAGGGGACGCCGCGACCCCCGGCGCCTGCGGGTGGGCGACTCGGTCGACTTCTGGCGGGTCGAGGAGGTCCGGCCGGGCCGCCTGCTGCGGCTGCGCGCGGAGATGCGGCTGCCCGGCCTGGCCTGGCTGGAGCTGCGGGTGCTCGAGCACGAGGGAGCGACCGTCTACGGCCAGCGGGCCGTCTTCCATCCCCGCGGCCTGTCCGGGCACCTGTACTGGTGGTCGGTCTCGCCCTTCCACACCCTGATCTTCGGCCGGATGCTGCGCAACGTGGCCGCCGCCGCCGAGCACGGCCCGGTCTCCCCCCGCCCGCCCCGGACCACCGGCGCCGGACCCTCGGGCGATGCGGCCGGAACCGGCCGGCCGGCGGGCACGACCGCGGACACGGCGCCCGGGAGATGAACCCGCGACCGCGGACGCGACGCCCGGCCGCCGAGCCGATGCTCCGCCGGGCCACTGCTCCGCCGACCGTGGCCGGTCGACACGGTGATCGACATGGTCGTGGGCGCGGCGATGTACCGCATGCTCATCGCCCCCGCCTCGTCGCGGGACCCCGCCGCGACGCGCCGTTACCTGGAGGACGTCGTCCACCAGGCCGAACGGCTGCCGGCACCCCCGGAGCCCCGCCCGTCCGATGCGCCCGGCCCGCCCGGCGCACAAGGCCGTCGCCGTCGCCGTCGTGGCGATCCCGTCGCCGTCACGGCGACGGCGCGGGCGGTCCTCGGCGGGGCGGCCGGGCCGCCGTGACCAGGCCCGTCTCGTAGGCGACGATGACGAGCTGGGCCCGGTCGCGCGCGGCGAGCTTGCCGAGCAGACGGCCCACGTGCGTCTTCACGGTCGCCAGGCTCAGGGTCAGGTGGTCGGCGATCTCGGTGTTGGACAGCCCCCGCGCGATCAGCTCCAGCACGTCGCGCTCCCGGCCGGTGATCCCGTCCAGCCCGTGCGCGGCGGGCCGCGCGGGCTCCGGGCGCCGGCAGAACTCGGCGATGAGCCGGCGCGTCACCGTGGGGGCGAGCAGGGCCTCACCGGAGGCGATCACCCGGATCGCGGCGAGCAGGTCGGCCGGCGGGGTGTCCTTGAGCAGGAAACCGCCGGCCCCGGCCCGCAGCGCCGCGTAGACGTACTCGTCCAGGTCGAACGTGGTGAGCATCAGCACGTGCGCCCCGGGCACGCCCGCCGGGCCGCAGATGCGCCGGGTCGCCTCGATGCCGTCCATCTCCGGCATCCGCACGTCCATCAGCACCACGTCCGGCGACTCGGCGCGGGCCAGCTCCACCGCCTCGGCCCCCGTCCCGGCCTCGCCCACCGCCACCAGGTCGGGCGCGGTGTCCACCAGCAGCCGGAAGCTGCCGCGGACCAGCGCCTGGTCGTCGGCGACGAGCACCCGGATCACGGCGCCTCCCCGTACGGTATGCGGGCGAGGACGCCGAAGCCGCCCCTCGGGCGGCGCCCGGCGGTGAAGCTCCCGCCGTACACGGCCACCCGCTCGCGCATCCCGATCAGCCCGTGCCCGGGACCGGCGGGCGGCACCGGCCCGCCCGGGCCGTCGTCGACGACCTCGATCGCGACCTCGTCCCCGGCCTCGCCGCGCGACGTCGTGACCGAGACCCGGCACCGGGCCGGGGCGGCGTGCCGGACGACGTTGGTCAGCGCCTCCTGGACTATCCGGTAGACCGACAGCTCCACCCCCTCGGGCAGCCCGCGGGCCCGCACGTCCAGCTCCACCCGGACCCCGGCCGTCTCCGCGCGGCCGGCCAGGGCGGTCAGATCCGCCAGGCCGGGGGAGGGGAGAAGGTCGGGTGCGGCGTCGAGGTCGGAGCGGAGCACGCCCAGCAGGCGGCGCATCTCGGTCAGCGCGCTCCGGCTGGTGGTCTCGATGACGCGCAGCGCGTCCGCGGCCTCCTCCGGGCGGGCCGCGGCGACGTGGTTGGCGATGCCCGCCTTGACGGCGATCAGGCTCATGCTGTGCGCCACCACGTCGTGCAGCTCGCGGGCGATCCTGAGCCGCTCCTCGGCGACCGCCCGGCCGGCCAGCTGCTCGGCCGACCGCGCCGCGTGGGCACGCCGCTCGCGCACGGCGCGGCCGGCGATCCAGGCGCCGCCCAGGAGCACCACCCCTCCCAGCAGCAGGCCGGGCAGACGCGCCGCCGGAGCCGGGCCGGGGGTGCCCACCGCCGAGAGCAGCAGGACGGCCACCGCGCCGCAGGCGCCGATCGCGAGGGTGGGGTCCCGGCGGAGCCGCGGCCGGGTGAGCGCCACGATGTAGGCCGCGAAGGCCGCCGCCACGAAGCCGTCGTGCGTCAGGTCGAGGACGACGCAGGTCAGGGAGGCCGTGAGGACGACGCAGAAGACGGTGAGCGGCCACAGCCTCCGCACCGCCAGCGGCAGCGTGAACGCCGCCAGCGCCGGGACCCAGACCCACGCGGGCACGGACGGGTCCGGGGGCCCGCCGTTGATCAGCAGCAGGACGGCCGCGTACCCGGCGGCGGCGAGGGCGTCGAGGCGGACGAGCCGCTTCCGGCTCCAGCGGCGCAGGAAGAGCGAGTCGCCCACGGTGAGGTCCACGGTGGAACCGTATCCTCCGGGCTCGCGTTCCCACCTCCACCCGCGGGACGTCATCCTCCGGGCCGATCCCCACTCAACTTACTTTGTAAAGGCGGGTGCCCGGGTTCATATGATCACGAAGGAGCAGGAGTCACCCGAGGGTACGGGCCAGGTGGTCGGCCAGGCCGGTGGAGGCGGCCTGGACCATCCGCAGCACCTCGGCGAAGTCCTCGCGCTCGCCGTCGTACGGGTCGGGCACCTCGGCGTCCGGCGGGGCCGCGGGGTCGAAGGAGCGGAACAGGCGCACGTCCGCGCCCGCCGGGGCGAGGCGGCGCAGCGTGCTCAGGTTGCGGGCGTCCATGGCCAGCACCAGGTCGATCCGCTCCCACCAGTCGGGCAGGAACTGCCGGGCGCGGTGCTGCGAGCCGTCGTAGCCGTGGTCGGCGAGCATGGCGGCCGCCCGCGCGTCCATCGGGCCGCCGCTGTGCCAGTCGCCGGTGCCCGCGCTGTCGACCGTGACGAGATCCCCCAGCCCGTGGTCGGCCAGGGTCTTCCTCAGCACGATCTCGGCCATGGGGGAGCGGCAGATGTTCCCCAGGCACACCAGGCATATGTGATGACTCATGCCTCAAGGATGCCGCCTGGCGGGGATGCTCCCGCCGGCCGGCCGGACGGGTCCGCGGGCCAGTTCTCCAGCAGCAGGTGCAGGGCTTCCAGGCCCCGTTCCCACGAGGCCCGCACCTCGCGGGAGTGGCCGAACCCGCCGTTGGTCTCCAGGGTGACGTATCCGTGGAAGGTGCTGCGCAGCAGGCGTCCCGCGTCGGTCAGGTCCGGTTCGACCAGCCGGTACGCGCGCAGCATCGCGTACGTGAGCTCGACGTTGCGGGCGTGGGCGGGGGATCCGGCGAGGACGGCGGGGTCCAGCCGGACCTGGGTCGCCGCGTAGCGGCCGGGGTGGGCCAGCGCGTACTCCCGGTACGCGTCGGCGAACGCGACCATGGCCTCCTTCCCCGAGCGGCCGGCGACCGCCGCGGCGATGCGGTCGGCGAGTTCGCCCGCGGCCAGCAGGGCGACGCGTTTCCGCAGGTCCTGGAGGTTGCGGACGTGCGAGTACAGGCTCGCGTCCTTGACCCCGAAACTCCGCGCCAGCGCGGACACGGTGATGTTCTCGAACCCGACGGCGTCCGCCAGGTCGGCGGCCCCCCGCGTCACCCGCTCCGCCGTCAGTCCCGCACGTGCCATGCGTCACCCTAACATTTCCTAGACATCCAAGGTATTTACTTAATGGCTCTAGGGGATGTAGCGTTCCGCGTCGTCGGCGCGCGGGGAGCGCTTGATGCCGGGAAGGGGGCAACACCATGGAGCACGACGGGGGAGCCGACGAACGGTTCGGGGCCGTCGCGGACGCGTTCCGCCGGAACTTCGACGACCACGGCGAGCTGGGCGCGGCCGTCACCGTGTTCGTCGGCGGGCGCAAGGCCGTCGACCTGTGGGGCGGCGTCGCCGACGAGCGCGACGGCCGGCCGTGGGAGCGGGACACGGTCGTCCCGGTCTTCTCCTGCGCCAAGGGCGTCGTCGCCGTCTGCGTGCACCTCCTCGCCCAGCGGGGACTGCTCGACCTGGACGCCCCGGTGAGCCGGTACTGGCCGGAGTTCGCGCGGGGCGGCAAGGAGGCGATCACCTCGCGCATGGTGCTCGGGCACCGCGCCGGGCTCCCCGTCCTGGACCGCGCGCTGAGCTTCGAGGAGATCGTCGGGTGGACACCGGTGATCCGTGCGATCGAGGAGCAGGAGCCGCTGTGGGAGCCGGGAGGCGCCCACGAGTACCACGGGCACGTCTTCGGCTTCCTCCTGGGCGAGGTGATCCGGCGGATCACCGGCCTCACCCCGGGCGCGTACTTCCGCGAGGCCGTCGGTGACGAGCTGGGCCTGAGAACCTGGATCGGCCTGCCGCGGGACGAGGCCGGAAGCCTGGCCCGGCTCGTCGAGGCCGAAGGGCGCCCCGCCATGCCCGGCCCGGAGACGCTGATCATGCGCACGGTGACGATGAACGGGGCACTCGTCTTCCCGGGCCTGGACGAGCCGCACGGCTGGAACGACCCCGCGATGCTCGGCGCGGAGTTCCCCGGGGCCGGTGCGGTCTCCTCGGCGGGCGGCCTGGCCGCGCTGTACGCCGCGGCCGCGACCGGGGTCGGCGGAGCGGAGCGGCTCCTCACCCCGGACACCGTCACCGACGCCGTACGGGAGCTGTCGGCCGGGACGTCGTGGTCGGGATTCCCGGACCTGGGCGCCCGGTGGGGATCGGGATTCCTGCTCGACGCGCCCGGGTTCCGGCCGATGCTCGGCCGTCGCAGCTTCGGCAACGACGGCGCGGGCGGCCAGTTCGCCTTCGGCGACGACGAGTACGGCGTCGGCTTCGGCTATGTCGCCAACCGGATGATCGGCCACGGCGACGGCCGGGCCGCACGGCTCGTCGCGGCGCTGCGGGAGTGCCTGGCGGAGCGGTGAACCATGGGCCGGTCCAATGGCGTCACGGGAGTGCCCGTGAGCCGCGCACCGGCCGGAACGCCGGTCCGCCGGTGCCAGGGGAGTCCCCGACGGGCCGGTGAACCGCGCGTCGGCCGGTGCGGTCCACGGGGGCCGCGGGGGCAGGGCTAGCATGTCGCCCGATGGAACGGCGTCGGGAGGGGCGGGGCGTTGAAGGATCTCGGAGAGGAGCTCCGCGCCTTCTGGCGGGAGCGTCACCTGTGCACGCTGAGCACCGTGCGCGCCGACGGCACGCCGCACGTCGTCCCGGTGGGGGTGACGCTGGACGCCGACTCCGGGATCGCCAGGGTGATCACGTCGGGCGGGTCGCACAAGGTCCGGCACGTGCTGGCGGCGGGTGAGGAGGGCGCGGCCGTCGCGGTCTGCCAGGTGGACGGGCGGCGCTGGTCGACGCTGGAGGGACGGGCTGTGATCCGTACCGACCCGGAGTCGGTCGCGGACGCCGAGCGTCGCTATGCCGAGCGTTACCAGGTGCCGAGGGAGAACCCCGCCCGCGTGGTGGTGGAGATCCACCTCACCCGGGTGCTGGGCAATGTCTGACCCGGTGGCCGATCCTGCGACCGGCCACACGACCGGCCACACGACCGACCCCGTGACCGGTCCCGCGGCCGGCCCGGTGACCGTGGTCGGGATCGGGGCGGACGGATGGGCCGGCCTGCCGGAGGCGGCGCGGCGGGAGCTGCACGCCGCAGAGGTGCTGATGGGCGGCGCGCGGCAGCTCGCGCTCGTTCCCGAATCCGGTGCCGAGCGGGTGACGTGGCCCTCGCCGCTGCTTCCGGCGCTGCCCGGCCTGATCGCCTCCCATCGGGACCGCAGGATCTGCGTGCTGGCCAGCGGCGACCCCATGTTCCACGGGATCGGCACGACCCTGGTACGGCTGCTCGGCACCGGCCGGGTCCGGGTGCTGCCGCACCCGTCGTCGGCCTCGCTGGCCTGTGCCCGGCTGGGCTGGGCGCTCGACCGGGTCGAGGTGGTCAGCCTGGTGGCGCGCCCGGCCGAGGTGCTGCACCCCGCCGTCCACGACGGCCGGCGCGTCCTGGTCCTGGGCGCCGACGGGCGCACCCCGGCCACGGTCGCCGCCCTGCTCGTCGCCCGCGGGTACGGGGCCAGCTCGGTGACGGTCCTGGAGCGGCTCGGCGCCGCCGAGGAGCGGATGGTCACCGGCACGGCCGCCGGATGGTCCCTGCCGGCGGCCCACGACCTCAACGTGGTGGCCGTGGAGTGCCGGGCCGGCACCGGGACGGTGGCGCTGCCGAGGTTGCCGGGCCTGCCGGACGAGGCGTTCGAGCACGACGGCCAGCTCACCAAGCGGGAGGTGCGCGCGGTCACCCTCTCCCGGCTGGCACCGGTCCCCGGTGAGCTGCTCTGGGACGTCGGCGCGGGTGCGGGCAGCATCGGCGTGGAGTGGATGCGCGCGCACCCCGACAACCGCGCCGTCGCGGTGGAGTCCCGCCCCGACCGTGCGGCGGCGATCGCCCGCAACGCCGCGGCGCTGGGCGTTCCCGGCCTGGTGGTGGTGACCGGCGCCGCCCCCGCGGCGCTGGCCGGCCTGCAGCGGCCCGACGCCGTCTTCATCGGCGGCGGGGTGACCCTGCCGGGAGTGGTGGAGGCGTGCTGGGAGGCGCTGCGGCCGGGGGGAAGGCTGGTGGCCAACGCGGTGACCGTCGAGTCGGAGGCCGTGCTGGCCTCCCGGCACGGCGAGCTGGGAGGGGAACTGGTGCGGCTGGCGGTCAGCAGGGCCGCCCCGGTGGGAGGGTTCACCGGCTGGCGGCCGATGATGCCGGTCACGATCTGGACGTGCTCGCGGAGTGGGGAAGAGCGATGACGGTGCGTTTCATCGGTGCCGGGCCCGGTGCCGCGGACCTGGTCACCGTACGGGGACAGCGGGCCATCGAGGCCGCGCCGGTCTGCCTGTACGCCGGGTCGCTGGTCCCCCGGGAGCTGCTGGAGTCCTGCCCGCCGGGCGCGCGGCTGGTCGACACGGCGAGGATGGCGCTGGGGGAGATCGTCGCGGAGATGGTCGCCGCGCACCGGGCCGGGCATGACGTGGCCCGGCTGCACTCCGGCGACCCGTCGGTGTTCAGCGCGATGGCCGAGCAGATGCGGCGGCTGGACGCCGAGGGGGTGCCGTACGAGGTGGTGCCCGGGGTTCCCGCGTTCGCCGCGGCCGCGGCGTCGCTGCGGCGCGAGCTCACCGTGCCCGGGGTGGGGCAGACGATCGTGCTGACCCGCACGTCGGTGCGGGCCACCCCGATGCCCGAGGGGGAGGATCTCGGCACGCTGGGCCGGAGCCGGGCCACGATGGTGCTGCACCTCGCGGTGCAGCGGATCGAGGAGGTGGCGGCCGAGCTCGTGCCCAACTACGGCGCCGACTGCCCGGTGGCGGTGGTGGCCAGGGCCAGCCGCGACGACGAGGTGATCCTGCGCGGGACCCTGGACGACATCGCCGAGCAGGTCCGCCGGGCCGGGATCCTGCGGACGGCGGTGATCGTGGTGGGCCGGGTGCTGACCGCCTCGGAGTTCCCCGACAGCCACCTGTACTCGGCCGCGCGCCGCCGTGACTGACCCGTTCCGGGCCGTCCGGCCGCGCGGGCCGTACCGGACGAGATCGGACGGACCATGGCCGCGCGGACGCGGGCCGGAGGGCGGGCGGGTTCAGCCGGCGCGGCCGACGACGGTGCCGGCGCGGTCGATGACCACCACGTCCACGGCCACCGGCGCCTCGCGCAGCACGCCCGCGGCGGTGCGGCGGGCGCCCTCGGCGACCAGGTCGCCCAGCGGCAGGCCCGCGTCCTGGCACAGGTGCAGCGCGTGCAGCGCCGTGTTGGCCTCCAGGACGCGACCGGCCAGGTCCTCGTCCCCGCCCGCGGAGCGCACCAGCCCGGCCAGCATCGCGGGATCGACCTGGGAGCGCCCGGAGTGAAGGTCGAGGTGACCGTCGGCGAGCTTGGAGAGCTTGCCGACGCCCCCGGCGATGGTCAGCCGGGGAACGGGGTGCCGGCGCAGGTACTTCAGCACCGCCCCGGCGAAGTCGCCCATGTCCAGCAGCGCGTCCTCGGGAAGCCCGTACAGCTCGGCCGCGACCCTCTCGGAGGTGCTGCCGGTGCAACCGGCGACGTGGGTACGGCCCGCGGCCCTGGCCACGTCGATGCCGCGGCGGATGCTGTCGATCCAGGCCGAGCACGAGTAGGGCACCACGATCCCGGTCGTGCCGAGGATCGACAGGCCGCCCAGGATGCCCAGGCGCGGGTTCCAGGTCCTCTTCGCCAGCTCCTCGCCGCCCTCCACGGCGATCTCCACGAACACGTCGCCGCTCCCGCCGTGCCGGGCCGCGACCTCGGCCACGTGCTCGCGCATCATCGCGCGGGGGACGGGGTTGATCGCGGGCTCGCCCACCGGCAGCGGCAGGCCGGGCTTGGTGACGGTGCCGACCCCCGGGCCCGCGCCGAAGACCACCCCGGTGCCGGGGGCTCCGTGCCGTACGGTCGAGGAGATCAGCGCGCCGTGCGTCACGTCGGGATCGTCACCGGCGTCCTTGACCACCGCGGCCGTCGCGGCGGCGCCGGTGAGCCCCTCGGTGGCCAGGGCGAAGGACGGGTGCCGCCCACCGGGCAGGGTGATCCGCACCGGGTCGGGGAACTCGCCGGTCAGCAGGGCGGTGTAGGCGGCCGCGGTGGCCGCGGTCGCGCAGGCACCGGTGGTCCAGCCGTGCCGCAGGGAAGTGCTCATGACCCAAGCATCCGACGGTACGGGCGGAAAGAGGTGGCGGGGTGGCGAACATCCTGATCCTGGGCGGCACGGACGAGGCCAGGAGGCTGGCCGCCGCGCTGGCCGGGCGCGACGGCACGCACGTGGTGTCGTCGCTGGCGGGCCGGGTGCGCGATCCGCGGCTGCCGGTGGGCGAGGTGCACGAGGGCGGCTTCGGCGGCCCCGGCGGGCTCGCGACCTGGCTGGTGGAGCGGGGGATCGGCACGGTGGTGGACGCCACGCACCCGTTCGCGGCCCGGATGACCGCCTCGGCGGTCGAGGCGACGGCCCGGACCGGCCTGCCACTGCTGATCCTGCGCCGGCCGGGCTGGCAGGCCGGGCCCGGTGACGACTGGCGCCGGGTGCCGTCGCTGGAGGCCGCCGCCGCGCTGCTGCCCTCGCTGGGGAAGCGGGTCTTCCTGACGACCGGCCGCAGGAGCCTGCCGGTCTTCGCCGGCCTCGACGACCACTGGTTCCTGGCCCGGTCGGTGGACCCGCCCGAGCCGCCGATGCCGCGCCGCACGGAGGTGCTGCTCAGCCGGGGGCCGTTCACCGTGGAGGGGGAGACGGCCCTGATGCGCACCCACCGGACAGAGGTGCTGGTGACCAAGGACAGCGGCGGTGAGATGACCACGGCGAAGCTGAGGGCCGCCCGCGAGCTCGGCCTGCCGGTCGTGGTCGTGGACCGCCCGCCCGCGCCCGCCGGGGTGCCCGCGGTGGGGGACGTGCCGGCCGCGCTCGCCTGGCTGGAGGGCGCGGCCGTTCCCGGCGGGAGAGGTCATGCCGGGTAGCGCCGGGGGGTGAAGACCACCCGGCCGCCGTCCCGTTCGGTGACCCGGGTGGTGGAGGAGCCCACCAGCAGGAGGCAGCGCATGTCGACCGCGTCCGGGTCCAGGTCGCCGAGGGTGGTGACGGTCACGCTCTCGGCGGCGCCGCCGACGTCACGGCCGATGACCACGGGCGTGTGCGGCGCGCGGTGCTCCAGCAGCAGGTCGCGGGCCGCGGCCACCTGCCAGGTGCGGCTCCGGGAGGCCGGATTGTAGATCGCCAGGACGAGGTCGGCCCGCGCGGCGGCGCTGATCCGCCCGGCGACCACCTCCCACGGTTTGAGCAGGTCCGACAGCGACAGCACGCAGTAGTCGTGGCCCAGGGGAGCCCCGGCCCTGCTGGCCACCGCGTGCGCCGCGGTCAGGCCGGGCAGCACCCGGACCGGCACGCCGGTGAACCTCGGCTCGCAGGCCACCTCCAGCACCGCGCTGGCCATCGCGAAGACCCCGGGGTCGCCCGAGGAGACCACCGCCACCCGGGACCCGGCCGCGGCCAGCTCCAGCGCGTGCGCGGCCCGCTCGGCCTCCACCCGGTTGTCGGTGGGGTGGCGGCGCTGGCGCGGGTTGGGCGGGACGCGGTCGAGGTAGGGGCCGTACCCGACGAGCTCGTCGACGGCGGCCAGTGCCTCCTGCGCCTCGGGGGTCAGCCAGGGCCGTCCGGCCGGGCCGAGCCCGACCACCACCACCTCGCCGCGCGCCCGGCCCACGTCCGACACCGGCACCGCGTCCGACACCGGCACCGCGTCCGCGGACGGGGACGGGGACGGGGACGGGGACGCGGACGGGGACGGGGACGGGATCGGGGACGCGGTGACGGCCCCGGGGGAGGGAACGGGAACGGGAGGGGCCGCGTTGACCGGGCTGGGGATCAGCGCCAGCGAGAAGTACGGGACGCCGTCCGGGTCGACCTCGGCCAGCGGGGCGATGCGCTGCTGCCCGGTGGTGGCGCGCTCGACGTACCACGCCTCGTCCAGGCGCCCCGCCTCGGCGAGGGCGTCGCGGACCTTGGTGAAGGTACGGCCGAGCTTCAGCACCGCGGCCGAGTCGGTGGCCGCGAGACGCTCGGCGAGCACGTCGGCCGGGAGCGTCCCGGGCAGCACGGTCAGCACCTCGTCGCGCTCGACCAGCGGGCGCCCCAGCACGGCCGAGGCACCGCTCACCGAGGTCACGCCCGGCACGACCTCGGTGGTGTAGCGGTGCGACAGGCGCTTGTGCATGTGCATGTACGAGCCGTAGAAGAGCGGGTCGCCCTCGCACAGCACCACCACGTCGCGACCGGCGTCCAGGTGGGCCGCGAGGCGCTCGGCGCAGTCGGCGTAGAAGTCGTCGATCGCCCCCTGGTAGCCACCCGGATGGTCGGTGGTCTCGGTGGTGAGCGGGTAGATGAGGGGTTCCTCGATCCGGCCCTCGCGCAGGTAGGGGGCGGCCACCGAACGGGCGATGCTCCGGCCGTGGCGGGCGCTGTGGAAGGCGATCACGGCCGCCTCACCGATCAGGCGGGCGGCCTTGACGGTCACCAGCTCGGGGTCGCCCGGCCCCAGTCCCACTCCCCACAGCCGTCCGGTCGCGCGTACGGTCACGTCGTCGCTCACTCTTCCTCGCTCGCGATCGCGTTGACCGCGGCGGCGGTCATCGCGCTTCCACCCCGGCGTCCGCTCACGACGAGGTACTCCAGGTTCGCCGGATGCTCGGCGAGGGCCTGCTTGGACTCGGCGGCGCCGATGAAGCCGACCGGGACGCCGAGGACGGCGGCCGGGCGCCCGGCACCCTGCTCGACCATCTCCAGCAGCCGGAACAGCGCGGTGGGCGCGTTGCCGATCGCGACCACGGAGCCCTGGAGCCGGTCGCGCCAGAGCTCCAGGGCGGCGGCGCTGCGGGTGGTGCCCAGCTCCGCGGCGAGCTCCGGCACCCGGGGGTCGCCGAGCGTGCAGATCACCTCGTTGCCGGCGGGCAGGCGGCGCCGGGTCACCCCGGAGGCGACCATCATGGCGTCGCAGAGCACCGGCGCGCCCGCGCGGAGCGCCTCGCGGGCCGACGACACCACCCCGGCCGACCAGCGCAGGTCGTCCACCAGGTCGACCATCCCGCAGGCGTGGATCATGCGGACCGCCACCCGGGCGACGTCCGCGGGCAGCGCGTCCAGGTCGGCCTCGGCGCGGATGGTGGCGAAGGAGCGGCGGTAGATCTCCGCGCCGTCGCGGACGTAGTCGATCACAGTTCCCCTCTGGCGGCCGTCACCACGGCCGCGGTCTCCTCGATGCCCGAGCAGGTCAGGCCGGTGCCGTCCAGCTCCAGGCGGTAGCCGTGGCCGGTGGCGACCACGTCGGCGACCCGCCCCTTCGGGCGGCCGCAGCGTCTGGCGCACCCCGCCCAGTGCACGGGGAGCGTATCGGTGCGGGACGCGTCCCGGGCGGGCGGGGCCAGGGCGACGACGGCGGTCGCGTCGGCCCGCACGTCGGCCAGGGACTTGGCGCAGCCGGGACGTCCGGCGCAGGCCGTGACGCCGATCCACGGCGAGCCGGGGTCGACGACCAGGCCGGCGGCCCGCAGCCGGCCGGCCGCGTCCGCGGCCTCGGCGCGGGTCAGGCCGGGCAGGACCGCGCCTCTCCAGGGGGTCAGGCGGATCTCCCCGCCGGTGGCGACGTCGGCCAGCACCTCGGCCTGGGCGGAGGTCAGCCGTCCCAGGGGAACCGCCACCCCGAGCGCGACCCGCGCGGGGCCGCTCCGGGCGGTGCCGGGGGGTGCGGCGGTGCCGATGAGCCCCACCGGCCCGAGCGCCACGGGCCGCGGCCGTACCGGCTCGGAGGGGGGCGCCTGGACGGTGCGATCCGCGGTGGGGTCCGCGGGGAGGGCGGCCGATACGCGGGCGGTGACCAGGGCGGGCCCGTCGGGGAGCTCGGAGATCCGCCAGGCGGTGACGTCCCGGGCGGCCAGCTCGTCGAGGAACGCCTCGGCGGCGGCGAGCAGGGCGGTCACGGCCTGGTCCGTCCCGACGCACAGGCCGGTGTCGGTCCCGGCGAGGAGCAGCGCGAACCGGTCCGGCCCGACGGCCAGGACCGCCGCGTCGGCGCCGAGCCCGGCCACGTCGCCGCGCCCGTCGTCGAGGGCGAACATGAACCGGCCGGGCAGGGCGGCCAGCGCGGGCCGGGCGCACAGTCGCCGGTCCAGCTCGCCGATCAGCGGGGTGACGTCGGCGACCCCGCCGCCGGGACCGTCCAGGCCGGTCAGCGGGGAGGCGAGGATGTTGCGGACCCGCTCGTGGGTGGCCGAGGGCAGCAGTCCCGCCCGCGCCATCCGCGCGGCGAACCCGTCGTCCGGGGCGGTGGGGTCGTCGTCGTGGGCGAGACCGCGTACCTGCACGTTGGCCCGGGAGGTGAGCTCGACGGCGCCGTCACCGTGAAGGCGCGCCGCCGTGGCGAGTTCGCGCAGCCGGGCGGGGGTGAGCCGGCCCCCGGGCACGCGGACGCGGGCCAGGCCGCCGTCGGCGGCGGCGTGGACCTGAAGCGCTCCGGGACATGCGTCAGGCCGTGATCGTCCATGAAAGTCGGCAATGTCCACTCACGGGATGCTAGTGCCAGTTTCTTGCGGGGAGCCGGACTGCCGTAGTGTCATCGGTGGCGATGGCGTTGGGAGGAAGCCGGTGTGATTCCGGCGCGGTCCCGCCACTGTGACCGGGGAGCGAACCTCAACCGGGCCACTGCCCGGCGACGGGCGGGAAGGCCGGGGCGAGCACCGATCCGGGAGCCAGGAGACTCCAGCCGTCGCGGCCGACGACGACCCGGGGCGAGGACCCCGAGGGAGGATGCTCCGTGCGCTTTCCGCCGTTCCCCCACCGCAGTGCGACCCCGCCGATGGAGTGTGGCGCGTGATCCTGCTGCTCTCGACCTCTGACACCGACCTGCTGAGCGCCCGCGCGAGCGGCGCCGACTACCGCCTGGGAAACCCCGCCCGCCTGGGCGTCGCCGACCTGCCACCGCTGCTGGAGGGCGCCGAGGTGGTCGTGGTACGGCTGCTCGGCGGGCGCCGCGCCTGGGAGGGGGGGCTGGACGCCCTGCTCGCCGGTCCCCGTCCCGTCGTCGTGCTCGGCGGCGAGCAGGCGCCGGACGCCGAGCTGATGGAGCTGTCCACCGTGCCCGGAGGGGTGTGCGCCGAGACGCACGCCTACCTCGCGCACGGCGGCCCGGCCAACCTGACCGAGCTGTACCGCTTCCTGTCCGACACGCTGTTGCTCACCGGGCACGGGTTCGCCGCGCCCGCCCCCACCCCGACCTGGGGGACGCTGGAGCGCGAGGCGCGCGACCAGGACGGGCCGGTCGTCGGGGTGCTGTACTACCGCGCCCACCACGTGGCCGGCAACACCGCCTTCGTCGAGGCGCTCTGCTCGGCGATCGAGGACGCCGGAGGGCGGGCGCTGCCGCTGTACTGCGCGTCCCTGCGCACGGCCGAGCCGGGCCTGCTGGAGGCGCTGCGCACGGTGGACGCCCTGGTGGTGACGGTCCTGGCCGCGGGCGGCACCCGCCCGGCGACCGCGTCGGCCGGCGGGGACGACGAGGCGTGGGACGTCGGCGCGCTGGCCGAGCTGGACGTGCCGATCCTGCAGGGCCTGTGTCTGACGAGCAGCCGCGCCTCCTGGGAGGAGAACGACGACGGCCTGTCCCCGCTGGACGCCGCCACCCAGGTCGCCATCCCCGAGTTCGACGGGCGCATCATCACGGTGCCGTTCTCCTTCAAGGAGATCGACGAGGACGGGCTGACCGTCTACGTGGCCGACCCCGAACGCGCCTCGCGGGTGGCGGGCATCGCGGTGCGCCACGCCGCGCTGCGGCACGTGCCGCCCGCCGAGCGACGGCTGGTGCTGATGCTGTCGGCCTACCCCACCAAGCACGCCCGCATCGGCAACGCCGTCGGCCTGGACACCCCCGCCAGCCTGGTGCGCCTGCTGGCGGTGATGCGCGAGCGCGGCTACGACATCGGCGCCGAGGGCGAGCTGCCCGGGGTGACCGAGCAGGACGGTGACGCGCTCATCCACGCGCTGATCGCCGCGGGCGGTCAGGACCGGGACTGGCTCACCGAGGAACAGCTCGCCGGCAACCCGGTGCGCATCGCGGCGACCCGCTACGCCGAGTGGTACGCCACGCTGCCCGCGGACCTGCGGGAGGGGATGGAGCGGCACTGGGGACCTCCCCCCGGGGAGCTGTTCGTGGACAGGTCGGCCGACCCGGAGGGCGAGATCGTGCTGGCCGCGCTGCGCGCCGGCAACGTGGTGGTGATGGTGCAGCCGCCGCGCGGCTTCGGGGAGAACCCCATCGCCATCTACCACGACCCCGACCTGCCGCCCAGCCACCACTACCTGGCCGCCTACCGCTGGCTGGCCGACGGCTTCGGCGCCCACGCCGTGGTCCACGTGGGCAAGCACGGCAACCTGGAGTGGCTGCCCGGCAAGTCCGCGGGCCTGTCGGCCTCCTGCGGGCCGGACGCCGCGCTCGGCGACCTGCCGCTCGTCTACCCGTTCCTGGTCAACGACCCCGGCGAGGGCACCCAGGCCAAGCGGCGCGCGCACGCCACCCTGGTCGACCACCTGGTGCCGCCGATGGCCCGCGCCGACAGCTACGGCGACATGGCCCGGCTGGAGCAGCTCCTCGACGAGCACGCCTCCATCGCGGCGATGGACCCGGCCAAGCTGCCCGCGATCCGCGCCCAGATCTGGACGCTGATCCAGGCCGCCCGGCTGGACCACGACCTCGGCGTCGCCGACCGGCCGCACGACGCCGAGTTCGACGACTTCCTGCTGCACATCGACGGCTGGCTGTGCGAGGTCAAGGACGTCCAGATCCGCGACGGCCTGCACGTGCTGGGCGCCGCCCCCGAGGGCGCGGCGCGCGTGGACCTGGTGCTGGCCATGCTGCGCGCCCGGCAGATGTGGGCCGGCGGCCAGGCGCTCGTCGGCCTGCGCGAGGCCCTCGGCCTGGCCGAGGACGGCAGCGCGGCGCGGATCGGCGTCGACGAGGCCGAGACCCTGGCCCGCGCCCTGGTCGAGGGCATGGAGGAACGCGGCTGGGAGGTGTCCGCCGCCGCCGAGGTGACCGCCGCGGTCCTGCGCCCGGCGACGGACCTTCCCGGCCCTGCCGGCCTCCCCGGCCCCGCCGGTCCCACCGGCGCGGACGGTACGGCGGGTGCGGCCGGTGTCTCCGGGACGGACGGCGCCCGCGCCGCCGACCCACGGACGGTGGAGGAGATCCTGCGGTTCGCCGCGCTGGAGGTCGTGCCGAGGCTGGCGCGTACCACCGACGAGATCGACGCGATCCTGCACGCCCTCGACGGCGGCTACGTCCCCGCCGGGCCGAGCGGGTCACCGCTGCGCGGGCTGATCAACGTGCTGCCCACCGGCCGCAACTTCTACTCGGTCGACCCCAAGGCCGTGCCGAGCAGGCTGGCCTGGGAGACCGGGCAGGCGATGGCCGACTCCCTGCTGGAGCGCTACCGCGCCGACACCGGCGACTGGCCGCGCTCGGTGGGGCTGTCGGTCTGGGGCACCAGCGCCATGCGCACCGCCGGGGACGACGTGGCCGAGGTGCTGGCGCTGCTGGGCGTGCGGCCGGTCTGGGACGAGGCCTCGCGCCGCGTCACCGGCCTGGAGCCGATCCCGGCCGTCGAGCTGGGCCGGCCCCGGGTGGACGTCACGGTCAGGATCAGCGGGTTCTTCCGCGACGCCTTCCCGCACGTGGTGGCCATGCTGGACGACGCGGTACGGCTGGCGGCCGGACTGGAGGAGCCCGAGGAGCTCAACTACGTGCGCGCGCACGTGCTCGCCGACCACGCCGTGCACGGCGACGAGCGCAGGGCCACCATGCGCATCTTCGGCTCGCGTCCCGGCGCCTACGGGGCCGGGCTGCTGCCGCTGATCGACAGCCGCAACTGGCGCGACGACGCCGACCTCGCCGAGGTGTACGCGGTCTGGGGCGGTTTCGCCTACGGCCGGGACGTGGACGGGGTGCCGGCCAGGCAGGACATGGAGACCGCCTACCGCAGGATCGCGGTGGCGGCCAAGAACGTCGACACCCGCGAGCACGACATCGCCGACTCCGACGACTACTTCCAGTACCACGGCGGCATGATCGCCACGGTCCGGGCGCTCACCGGCAAGGCCCCGGCCGCCTACATCGGCGACAGCACCAGGCCCGAGGCCGTCCGCACCCGCACCCTGTCGGAGGAGACCTCCAGGATCTTCCGCGCCAGGGTGGTCAACCCGCGCTGGCTGGCCGCCATGCGCAGGCACGGGTACAAGGGCGCCTTCGAGCTGGCCGCGACCGTCGACTACCTGTTCGGCTACGACGCCACCACCGGCGTCGTCGCCGACTGGATGTACGACAAGCTGGCCGCCACCTACGTGCTGGACCCGGAGAACCAGGAGTTCATGGCCCGGTCCAACCCCTGGGCGCTGCACGGGATCGCCGAGCGGCTGCTGGAGGCCGCGAACCGGGGCATGTGGGAACACCCCGACCCGGACGTCCTGCGCGACCTGCAGGAGATCTACCTCAAGTCCGAGGGGGACCTGGAGGACGGCGCCTGATCCGGTCCCGCCGGGTCGTTCCCGTGGAGCGGCCCGGCGGTGACGGACCGGTCAGTTGTTCTCGGAGCGGCCCAGCCGCCAGTAGCCCATGAACGCCACCGAGGAGCGGTCGATCCCGACCTCCTGGACCAGGTGCCGGCGCAGCAGCTTGACCACCGCGGCCTCACCGGCCAGCCAGGCGTACAGGCCCTCACCCGGCGAGGACTCCGGCACCTCCCAGAGGATCTCCGCGTCCACGTCGACGTCCTCCAGGCCGCCGGTGGCGGGTCCGGCCGGCGCGGCGGCCGGCGGGACGAGCGTCCGCAGGACCTCGTGGACGGCGGGGACGAGCAGGTCGCCGTGGCGGGCCCCCTCGCGCGGCAGCCAGACGACCCGCACGCCCGGCGGGAGGTCGAGCGGGAGCTCGTCGGCGGCCTCGGGGACCTCGAGCAGCGCCGTGGCCGGTACCGCGCCGGAGAGCGACTCGACGATCGAGGTGATGGCGGGCACGGCCGTCTCGTCCCCGGCCAGCAGCAGGTGCGTGGCACCGGCCGGCTGCGCCCACTCCTGGCCACCGGTGGGGCCGGGGTGGGCGGCGTTGGGGCCGACCACCAGGACCCGGTCGCCGGGCGCGGCACGGGTCGCCCAGCGCGAGGCCGGGCCGCTCTCGCCGTGCAGGACGAAGTCGACGTCCAGCTCCCGCAGGTGCGGCCGTACCGCGCGCGCGGTGTAGGTGCGGATCGGGTTGCGCAGCTCGTCGGGCAGCGCCCTCCAGCGGCGGTACCAGTCGGCGTCGTCGCCCAGGGGGGTGATCCCGCCGTCCGGCAGCGGGAGGATCACCTTGATCCGCTGGTCGAAGCCGTGGTCGGCGAAGCCCGCCAGGTCCTCGCCGCCGAAGGTGATCCGCAGGAAGCTCGGGCTGAGCCGCGCGACGCGCACGACCCTCACATCGTGGCAGCGGTAGGCCGGGACCTCCGCCGCGCGCTCAAGGGTCTGCTCGCTGCCCGCTGTCATCGTGCCGCCTTCGCCGAGGGATGTCGTCCCCAGCAACTTAGCTTTGCCTAACCTTAATTATCAACTTCTCGGCTGTCTTGAATGTCGCGATTGTCACGCCGCGCGCCGCGCCTCCGGTGCCGTCCGGGCACGCTCCACCTCGCGCGGATCCTCCGCGAGCGGGGCCGTCACCGTCCCCGCGGGCGCCGGTACCGGCGCGGGCATCGGCCTCCGCGCCGATTCCTGCGCCGGCTCCGGTGCCGGTCTGCGCGCCGGTTCCAGTGCCGGTCTGCGTGCCGCGACGGGGGTCCCGGGCCGGTACGGGTCGTGGGCCCAGCCGGGCCTGGTCACCCGGACCGCCTCGTACAGGTGCGCCGGCACGGCCGGCCCCCCGGACCGGTCCGGGGACGGCGTCCGTCGCGCCAGGGACGCCCGCTCGTGCGAGCCGGTCCCGCCGGCAGAGGTCCTTTCGTGCGAGCCGGTCCCGCGGGCCGGGGTCCGCTCGTGCGGGCCCGCCGCCTCGATCGGCGCGTCCGCGGCCCTCCGCCGCCCGTCCCTCCTGCGGTGCCGTCCCGCCGAGACCCGCGGACGCCGCCTGGACAGCACGAACGTCATGCCCAGGACGAGGGTCAGCAGCCCGGCGATCACGGCCGTCTCGACCGGGACGGGGGAGGCTCCGGGCACCTCGGTCAGGACGACCGCCTCCCGGACGAGCTGCGGGCGGACCTCGATGCGATCCGCGACCTGCCCGGGAGCGCCGTCGTCGCCGGGCACGGCACCGGCCAGGTGCTCCTTGACCTTACGCGGCAGGCCGTAACCGACGACCTTGTCCTGGTCGCGCTTCTTGCGCTTGAGCCAGACCCGGTCGACGTTGCCCTCGATCGTGTGGATCGTTCCACCCTCGACCCGCTCCACCACGCCGACGTGGTCGATCCCCCCGATGTCCTTGCCACCCGACCAGTCGAAGAAGACCAGCGCCCCCGGCTCGGGCGTACGCGACCAGGCGCCGTTCGTCTCGAACCAGCGCCCGTGCGAGGGGGTCCAGGCGAACTGCCCGACGTACTGCTGCACGCCCGCCTTCTCCGCGGCCCAGGCGATGAACATCCCGCACCAGGGGGCCGTCCTGTACTGCGGGTCCTTGACCACGTTGACCGAGTACCACTCGCCGAACTTGCTCTGCCGGCCGGGTCCCTCCCGGTACCCGATCTCGGTCTTGATGGTCCTGAGCAGATCGTCACCGATCGGATCCATGGCCGTGAGCCACCCCGTCCATCTCCTCCGCCCTGCCGCGAAGGAGGGGCGCCGTCCGACAAAGACGGACTTTATTCGGAGAAAAAAGACCAAGTGAGGCTATTGGCGTAAAAAACCGGGCTGGACGGCCGTCGGATACCGGATCCGAAGAAACAGGTGAAACGCGGCTCCTCACCCTTTACCATCTTGGGCCGGACCTGCCACGTCCCGGTGGTCGAATACCATGTGACGGCACGTGCGCGGTGTGCGCGGGTGCCGGTGCCGTGGCCCCTCCCGGCCCGGCTGGACGCGGACGCGAAGGCGGAACGGGATTCCATGTTCGACGACAAGACGCAGGAGACCCTGCGCCGTCTGCTGGATCTTGCCGAGCATCCCTCGACCCCGCAGGCCGAGCGCGCCCTGGCCGTGGCACGGGTACGTGCCCTGATCATGGTTCCGGAGGGCGACGCCCGCAGGGCACCGGTCACCCCGGCGATGGAGGCCGGGATCCTCAGAAGGGTCAGGCCGCTCGCCCACCGGGTCGAGGAGGACCTGGTGGAGGAGGTGCACGGTGACCTGTACGCCTTCAGCACCCGCTACCGGGTGATCGGCGAGCTCGCCGAGGAGATCGCCCTGCTGCTCGAACGCTGGAGCGCCACGGTCCCGCAGAAGCGGCACCGGCACGAGGAGGCCGTCAGGACCGCCGCCGCCAGGCTCGTCTACCTGCTGGAGCGGCGCGACCTGTTCCGCAAGCCCAGGTGGGGCAACCGCCCCAGGGCCAGGTAGCCATCCCGGGGATCACCGCGCCCCGCGGCCGTCCAAGAGACCCGCCGGCCCCCGCCGACCCCCCGACGACCCGGCGATTCCCGTCCGGGAGCCGCCGGACGCGAAAGGCCGAAGGGCGCGAGGGCCGGGATGGTGGCCGTGACCCAGGGAGACCTTCCGTCCGGGCGAGACGACCCTGCCTCGCGCGGGACCGGCCATTCGTCCCGGGGCCACGGCGCATGGACCGGCGGGTCCCGGTGGCCGGCGGGAAGGGGGGAGCCGGTCACCGTGAGACGATGTGGGACCCGCCAGAGCTCTCCGTCGTGCACTGGGGGCGCGGTTCCGCCGTCCGGCCGAGCGCGCTAGTCGTGACGGTAGACAGCCGCCCGCGGCGCCTTCAACGATGTTGCACGATGTTGCGCGGAACCCGCCGCCGTGTCACACGCGGCCGGGGCGGCGGCGCGGACACCGAAGGACGCGAGGGGACGGGCACGGTGTTCCCCGCCGGCCGGTCGATATGCTGGGGACCGCCCTCGCCGGGCGAGGTCCGCCGGTCCGTGGACCCTCCGCCGGTGATCGTGAACGAGCCGGCCCGCCGGGTGTCCCCTGCCACGTCGGCAGGGGGCGGTACGGGAGGGGGAGAGCATGTCCGAGCCGCCCGCCCGTCACCCCACCGGAACCTCCGGTCCGGCCGTCCCCGCCTCCGGTCCGGCCGTGTCCACCGGCCGTGACGTCGATCCCGCCGCTCCCGGCCAGGGTGCCGGGCCGGGCCGGGTCCCGTGGGCGACGCTGGGGGTGATCGCGGCCGGTGGGGCGGCCGGTGCGCTGGCCCGTCACGGGCTCGTCCTCGCCTTCCCGCACCCGCCGGACGGTTTTCCCTGGGCGACGTTCGCGATCAACGTGTCCGGGTGCCTGCTCATCGGCCTGCTGATGGTGTTCGTCACCGAGGCGCGGGGCGTCCACCCGCTTCTCCGCCCGTTCCTGGGGGTGGGGGTGCTGGGCGGCTTCACCACCTTCTCCGCCTACGTGATCGACATCGGGCGGCTGGTGGCCGCGGGTGCCCCGCAGGTCGCGCTCGGGTACCTGTTCGGCACGGTGACGGCGGCACTCGCGGCGACCTGGACCGGCATCGCGCTGGGCCGTCTCATCCTCCGCGCCGGTCCCGGTCCCGGTTCCGGCGAAAGCGACGGCGACAACGACGGTGACGGCGGCGGCGATGACGGCGCGGCGGGCGAGCGGTGAGCGTGCTGCTGGTCGCGCTGGGCGCCGCCCTGGGCGCCCCGCTGCGCTATCTCGTCGACCGGGCGCTCCAGGCCAGGTACGGCGCGAGGTTCCCGTGGGGGACCTTCGCCGTCAACGTGTCCGGGTCGGCGCTGCTGGGGTTCCTGATCGCGCTTCCGGCCGGGGATGCGACGACGGCCCTGGCCGGGACCGGGTTCTGCGGAGCGCTGACCACCTACTCCACCTTCGGCTACGAGACGGTGCGCCTGGCCGGGTCCGGTGCCCGCCTGGCGGCGCTCCTCAACGTCGCCGGGAGCATCGCCACCGGGCTGGGGGCGGCCTGGTGCGGCATGCTGGCCGCCCTGGCACTGGCCTCCTGACGCCCCTCCGCGGAAGGACGTCCCCTCCTGACGAGGGTCCGGGCCGCGAGGGCCGGTCGGGGCACGGTGACCGGCCGGTGCCGCGAACCCGTGACCGGTGGTGCGGACCCTCGGCCGTGCCGGGGGCCGCGCACTACCTGCCGGTGGGCTCGCCGATGTCGTCGGCCTCGCTCTCCGGCGCGGGATCGTCACCGGCGCCCAGCTCCTTGCGCAACCGGTCAAGATCCATGTCGTGGCTGCTGTACTTCAGCTCGCGAGCAACCTTCGTCTGCTTCGCCTTGGCTCGGCCCCGTCCCATTGGCTGTACTCCCTCGCGCAGGCCGTGCTCGGCCTCTCGTCACTGTCGCATCGCCGGCTGGCGTGCTCTGACGCCGCAGGTCAGCCCGCGGTAGCCGCACCAAGTATCCCGCTTCCCGGCTGATCCGTCATCGGTCGGGATCAAATCGGTCGCGGGTCCTGTTGGAAAACGGCCGTCGCCATCATAGCCAACGTCATTATGATTTGAAGAATTAAGCAATTTGACACATGATGAGGACCGGTGTATCGGTAAACCGGTCAGTACGGGGCGGTCCGACCAGGGGGGTGGGGCATGAGCGAGTTCGAGGCCGAGCTACGAGCGCGCATCGCCGATGTCGACGGCGAGCTGGAGCTCATGCGCCAGGCCTTCGACGATCACTCGGTCGAGGTGCTGTCCGGGCGGCTGGAGAACCTGCTGCGCATCGCCGAGCGGCACGGCGTCGACGTCCGCCACGCGGGCGGCGGGCCCGGCGGCGGAGCGGTGTGACATGCCGGTGCCGCTGCACCAGGCCAAGGCCGAGCTCTTCCGCACCCTCGGTCATCCCGTACGGGTGCGGGTGCTGGAGCTGCTGCAGGACGGCCCCCTGCCGGTGCGGGACCTGCTGAGCGCCATCGGCGTCGAGGCCTCCAACCTCTCCCAGCAGCTGGCGGTGCTCCGCCGCGCGGGGATCGTGACCGCCACCCGGGAGGGCGCCACCGTCGTGTACGCCCTGTCCACCCCGGACGTGGCCGACCTGATGTTCGCGGCGCGGTCGATCCTGACCGAGCTGCTGGCCGGGCAGGGAGAGCTGCTCGCCGAACTGCGCGCCGAGGCGCGCGGCTAGCCTCACGCGTCCCGCGGCACCACCGGTACCTCACCGGAGCAGGCGCCGACGGCACGTCACCGGAGCACGGCGCCGGTACGTCACCGGACCACGGGTCCGTGGAACGCGGCGGAACACAGGGGACCGGCGGATCACCAGTGCGCCGGATGGACGAGCGAGGCCGGGAGCCTGGTCGAGGCGTCGCCCTTGGCCGCGTCCAGCTGGGACTGGATCAGGAAGATCGTCCCGGTGAGATCGGCGCCCCGCAGGTCGGCGCCCCGCAGGTCGGCCCCGATGAGGTCGGCCCCCCTCAGGTCCGCTCCCCGCAGGTCGGCGCCGATGAGCTGGGTGCCCCGCAGGCTGGCCCCCCGCAGGTCGGCGCCCTTGAGCCTGGCCCCGATGAGGACGGCGCCGCGGTGGTCCTTCCTGCGCCGGCCGGCCCCGGCCCGCGCGAGCTCGCTCGCGCGCAGCAGCAGGGCGTTGACCTTCCGCCGGTGCGCCTCCACGTTCAGCGCGGCGAGGGCCTCGGGCTCGTCCCGGGTGAGCCGCTCGGTCTCCTCCAGCGCGGCGCCGAGCTCGTCGCGGAGCGAGCGGGCCGCAGGAAGGGCCAGCGCCTCGGTCAGGTACCACAGCAGCTCGTGCAGGTCCCGCATGATCGGGAACACCTCGAACATCCGCTTCGCGGTGCCCGGAGCCCGGCGCCAGTCCCGCCCGCCGAAGGTGACCTGCGAGACCTTCTGCCCCGCGCCGAAGCAGTCGTAGACCGTGCAGCCCCGGAAGCCGCTCTCCCGCAGGCGCGTGTGGATGCCGCAGCGGAAGTCCTGCCCCAGGTTGGGGCAGGCGTGCCCGGCCCCCTTGTCGATGGCGAAGTCCGCCGAGGCCGCGAAGGCCGGCACCACGCAGCACAGGCCGAAGCAGTCGGCGCAGTCGGCCCGCAGGTCCTGGCGCTCCCTCACCGGGACGGGGCCCGCGTGCTCACGTTCCTCGGACAACGTGCGACATCCCCCTGCTGAGCGAGTGTGCGGATCGGATCCTGCGGGCCGGGCGTGCCGTTCACCGCGGGACGGGCGTGAACGACGCCTCCACCCCGGCAGCCTATCTCCGCTCCGGCACCGCCCGGCCGGTCAGGGCGGCCTCGGCGTCGTGGCCGTAGAGCCAGGCGCTCTGCCGCAGCGGGTCGCCCGCGGCCAGCGCGGCGTCGCGCTCCACCTGGGCGGGCCCGTCGGGCAGGTGGTTCTGCACCTCGCGCCCGCGGCTCATCAGCTGCACCTGCGAGGCCCGGGGCCTGCGGATCTCCTCGTAGCGGGCCAGTGCCCCGGCCACGGTCCCGGCCGTGGCCTCGCGCAGGCACCCGGCCAGGACCACCGCGTCCTCGACCGCCTGGGCGGCCCCCTGGCCGAAGAAGGGCAGCATCGAGTGGGCGGCGTCGCCGAGCAGGGCCACCCGCCCGGACGTCCAGCGTTCCAGGGGTCCGCGGTCGTACAGGGCCCAGCGCTTGGTCTCGGTGGCCGCGGCGATCAGCCCTCCCAGGCGCGGGTCCCACGTCTCGAACTCGGCGGCCAGGTCCTCCAACCGGCCGTCGGCCGTCCACGACTCGACGCGCCACTCGCCGGCCGGGACGATCGCGACGATGTTGATCAGCTCCCTGTCCCGGATGGGATAGTGCACGAAGTGACGGCCCGGACCCAGCCAGAGCGTCTGCACCCGCCGCAGCGCCAGCTCCGGCGCCCGGCGGGCGTCGACCAGGCAGCGGTAGGCGCACAGGCCGGAGAAGCGCGGCGGCTCCTCCTGGACGACCGCCTGCCGTACGGCCGAGTGGATGCCGTCCGCGCCGATCACCGCGTCCGCGGCCACCGTCGTGCTCCGCCCGCCGGAGCCGGTCAGGACCAGCTCGACCCCGTCGCCGTCCTGCCGCAGCCCGGTCAGCCGCCGGTCGGTCCTGACCGTCTCGTCCGGCAGCGCGTCCCGCAGCATGTCCAGCAGGTCGGCCCGGTGCGCGACGTAGCAGTCGGTGCCGTACAGCCGGCGGCACTCCTCGCCCATCCGCTGGCAGGACAGCACCCGGCCGTCCTGCCAGCGCCTGAACTCCCAGGCGGTCTCCAGTGCGACGGCGAAGGAGGCCAGCCGCTCGCCGAGCCCGGCCCGCACCAGCGGCCGGGCCATGTTGGGGCCCACCACGATCCCGGCCCCGACCTCGCGCAGCTCGGCGGCCTGCTCGTACACGACGGCCTCGACACCGGCCTGCCTCAGCAGCAGCGCGGTGGTCAGCCCGCCCAGACCTCCGCCGACGATGGCGATCCTCACTCGGGGGTTCCTTCCTCGAAGGGCGTCCGCGCCGCGCCGCGGTGCTCCTCCACGAGGTGCCTCATCAGGAGGTCCTCGCCGAAGTCGCCCGTGGGGTCGCGCCACACGCTGTGGGCGTGGTTGGCCTCGTCCTCGGTGTTGTCGAACTCGATCAGCGTGACCGGGCCCTGGATCCGGTAGTAGTGCCCGAGGCCGTGGTCGTCGGCGCCGGCCCAGGCGAAGTGCAGCCCGTCGTCGCCCGCGGCGCGTATCCGGTCCATCTCGGCGGCGACCTGGCCGGGCCTGGCCCGCTGCAGGTAGCACTCCAGCAGCTCGTCCAGGGCGCGCCGCTGCGGTGAGGTCAGCTCGGCGGCACCGACCCCGCGCGGGTGGGACCTGATGTAACGCAGGGCCTGCCGGTCGGCCTCGGTGATCATCGCGTCCCTGCGCCCGACCCCGTGCAGGTCGGGCAGCTCCACCTCGCCGATCCGCGGCACCGTACGGGTGACGAAGTCCGCCGGCGGCACCGGATGGATGATCGCCTTCGCCCGCCGCGCGTCGTCCAGCGAGCGCAGCAGCGCGAACCCCAGGTCCTCCTCCTCGCCCAGCACCCGGTACGGGCCGAAGCGCGCCGGTTCGGAGCCCAGCAGGAACGGGGTGACCGACAGGTGGTCCTGGTTGACGACGGTGAAGTTCACCGACAGGTGGTGGCCGACCAGGCGCCACCCCCACACCGAGTCGGGATTGGGCTGGCCGAAGAAGGTCAGGAAGTACATGCCCGGGTTGCGGAACTCCCTGGCCACGTGCCCGAACCGCTCCAGGTTCAGCTCGCGCAGCACGTGCTCCAGCGAGATCACCTGCACCACCTGCGCGTACGCCCGTTCCGAGCAGCACTGGGCGATCAGGCGGTGCGCCAGGATGCCCTGGTCGAAGGTCAGGTCCCGCAGCGGCAGCCCGGCGCGCCCCGAGGCGGGCAGGAAGTTCCAGTTCGACCGGTCGGCGTCGGTGAAGGGCAGCAGCGCCCGGGAGCGCTGCTCGCCGTCCAGGGCGTCGAACAGGGCCATCGCCGCGAAGGTGATCAGCGTGACGTTGAAGTCGCCGGGCCGCTCCTCCAGCCCGGAACGCGGCACCCGGCCCTGGTCGCGGTCACGGTCGTGGCCCCGGTCGTGGTGGTGGACGCCCGGACGGCCGGCCTTTCCGGACCCGTGCCCCGGCAGGCCCGGTCCCCGACCTGATTCCGGTCCCGGACCTGATTCCGGTCCCGGACCTGATTCCGGTCCCGGACCTGATTCCGGTCCCGGACCTGATTCCGGTCCCGGACCCGATTCCGGTCCCGGACCCGTGACTGACCCCGGACCCGGCTCCGGACCCGGCGAGGAGGAATGCGCGTGATCCGCCTGCGGCATCGTTCAGTCCTCCGGCCAGGCCACGATCGGGTTGCGCACCGCGCCCAGCCGGTCGATCTCCACCTCGACCACGTCACCGGGCCGCAGGAACCACACCGGGGTCCTGGCGTGACCCACCCCGGCGGGGGTGCCGGTCGCCACCACGTCCCCGGGACGCAGCGTCATGGTCCGGCTCAGGTGCGCCAGCACCCGCCCCACCGAGAAGATCATGTCCTTGGTGTCGCCGTCCTGGACGACCTCGCCGTTGACCCGGGTGACCAGGCGCAGCCCGTCCGCGGGGTCGCCCACCTCGTCGGCGGTCACGATCGGCCCGATGGGCCCGCTGTGGTCGGAGTTCTTGCCGAGCGTCCACTGGGCGGTCAGCCGCTGCGCCCGCCGGGCGCTCAGGTCGTTGAAGGTGGCGTAGCCGAACACCCCCGCGAGCGCGGTCTCCTCGTCCGCGCACCGCAGGCTCGTCCCGACCACCGCGGCCAGCTCGACCTCCCAGTCCAGGCCGGCCTCGTCCGGCGGCACCGGCACCGGTGTCCCGTCCACCGCGAGCGACGCCGTCCAGCGGCCGAAGATCGCAGGGGTCTCCGGGATCGGGAACCCGCCCTCGGCGGCGTGCGCCCGGTAGTTCAGCCCGACGCACACCACCCGCGCCGCGTCCGGCACGGCCGGGGCCGCCTCCAGCTCGCCCAGCGCGAGCTCACCGGCGACACCGCCTACACCGCCTACACTGTCGGCGAGCTCGCGCGCCCGTGCGCTCCAGCCGGGCAGGTCCTCGTAGAACTCGCCCACCTCGGCCAGCGGTGCCACCCGGTCACCGCCGGTCAGCACCCCGACCCGGACCCGGCGGCCGTCCCGGAACCCGACGAACCTCATCGCTCACTCCCGACGTTCCCGCGATGGGGCCCACCGCGCCTCGAATCATCACGGCGTCATCAGATCATTCGCCGGATCATCCGGAGATCTTCCTATATCGCCCTCCATAACGGTAGGGGGGTGATCCTGACCGGTGATCCGGACGAGGCGGCGTCCCGGGAGCGGGAGCCGGGTGGTCACGACCGCCCGGCGCGGCCCCGGCACGCCCGGAGGGTCCCGTGCCCACCGAGTTCCCCGGGGTTTTACGCCGGGTTCCGGTTCGAACGCCTCAGGGGAGGAACTGTCGGGGTATGGATGAACTTCAAAGGATCGATGCGTACTGGCGGGCGGCCAATTACCTGTCCGTGGGACAGATCTATCTGCTGGACAACCCGTTGCCGGCCGAGCCGCTCAGGCCCGAGCACATCAAGCCGCGCCTGCTGGGGCACTGGGGGACGACGCCGGGGCTGAACTTCTGTTTCGCGCACCTGAACCGGATCATCGCCGAACGCGACCAGGACATGATCTACATCGCGGGTCCGGGGCACGGTGGTCCGGCGGCGGTGGCGCACGCCTGGCTGGAGGGCTCCTACACCGAGCGCTACCCGGCGATCTCCCGCGACGCCGAGGGGATGCGGCGGCTGTTCCGGCAGTTCTCCTTCCCCGGCGGCATCCCCAGCCATGTGGCGCCGGAGACGCCCGGTTCGATCCACGAGGGCGGCGAGCTGGGGTACGCGCTGGCGCACGCCTACGGGGCGGCGTTCGACAACCCCGGCCTGGTGGTGGCGTGCGTCATCGGCGACGGTGAGGCCGAGACCGGTCCGCTGGCGGCGAGCTGGCATTCCAACAAGTTCCTCGATCCGACCAGGGACGGGGTGGTGCTGCCGATCCTGCACCTGAACGGCTACAAGATCGCCAACCCGACGGTGCTGGCCCGTATCCCCGAGGACGAGCTGGTCAAGCTCATGGAGGGCTACGGCCACCGCCCGCACATCGTCTCCGGCGACGATCCGCAGGTCATGCACCCGCTGATGGCCCGCACCCTGGACACCGTGTTCGAGCAGATCGCCGACTACCGGGCCGGGCGCGCCGACCGGCTGCCGATGATCATCCTGCGGACCCCCAAGGGGTGGACCGGCCCCAAGGAGGTGGACGGGGTGCGGGTGGAGGGCACCTGGCGCTCGCACCAGGTGCCGCTGGCCGGGATGCGCGACAACCCCGAGCACCTGGCGATGCTGGAGGAGTGGATGCGCTCCTACCGCCCCGAGGAACTCTTCGACGGCGAAGGCCGCCCGGTGGCCGAGGTGCTGGCGACGGTGCCGGCGGGGACGCGGCGGATGAGCGCCAGCCCGCACGCCAACGGCGGGGAGCTGCTGCGGCCGCTGGTGCTGCCCGACTTCCGCGCCTACGCGGTCGAGACCAAGTCCCCGGCCGCGCACTCCAGCGAGCCGACCCGGGTGCTGGGCGCGTTCCTGCGCGACGTCATCGCCGCCAACCCCGAGACCTTCCGCCTGATGGGCCCCGACGAGACCGCCTCCAACCGGCTGTCGGCGGTGTTCGAGGCCACCGACCGCGCCTGGAACGCCGAGCTCCTGGACGGCGACGATCATCTGGGCGCGGGCGGGCGCGTGATGGAGGTGCTGAGCGAGCACCTGTGCCAGGGCTGGCTGGAGGGCTACCTGCTGACCGGCCGCCACGGCCTGTTCAACTGCTACGAGGCGTTCATCCACATCATCGACGCCATGTTCAACCAGCACGCCAAGTGGCTGGAGTCCTCCCGCAAGATCCCCTGGCGGCGTCCGGTGGCCTCCCTGAACTACCTGCTGTCCTCCCACGTCTGGCGCCAGGACCACAACGGCTTCTCCCACCAGGATCCGGGCTTCCTGGACGTGGTGATGAACAAGAAGGCCGAGGTGGTGCGCGTCTACCTGCCGCCGGACGCCAACACGCTGCTGTCGACGGCCGATCACTGCCTTCGCTCGCGCGATTACGTCAACGTGGTCGTGGCGGGCAAGCAGCCGATCCTGGACCTGTTCACCATGGACGAGGCGATCGCGCACTGCACCCGCGGCCTGGGCATCGTCCCGTGGGCGGGCAACGACGCCGGCACCGAACCCGACGTGGTCATGGCCTGCGCGGGCGACGTGCCCACCCTGGAGACGCTGGCCGCGGCCGCGCTGCTGCGCGAGCACCTGCCCGAGCTGAAGGTCCGGGTGGTCAACGTGGTGGACCTGATGCGGCTGCAGCCGCCCGGCGAGCACCCGCACGGCATGTCCGACGCCGAGTTCGACACGCTGTTCACCCCCGACAAGCCGGTCATCTTCAACTTCCACGGCTACCCCTGGCTGATCCACCGCCTGACCTACCGCCGTACCGGGCACGCCAACATCCACGTGCGCGGCTACAAGGAGGAGGGCACCACCACCACGCCGTTCGACATGGCCATGCTCAACGACATCGACCGCTTCCACCTGGTGATCGACGTCATCGACCGGGTGCCCGGCCTGGCCGAGCGGGCGGCGTACCTGCGCCAGCACATGGTCGACTCCCGGCTCGCGGCCCGCGCGCACACCCGCGCGTTCGGCGAGGACCCCGCAGAGATCCGCGACTGGACCTGGCCGTACTGATCCCGGCCGTACCGACCCCGGCCGCGCCGCCGCCCGGCCGGGCCGCGAAGGGGTCGTTTGACCTCCGCGCACGGGGTAGGAGGTCGTTGCCGCAGCTCAGGGGATGGAGTTAGGACGAACATGACGAAATTCGGATATTTTCTGTCGAGTGAAGAGCACGGCCCGGCCGAGCTCGTACGGCAGGCCAAGCTCGCCGAGCGGGCGGGTTTCGAGGGACTGTGGATCTCCGACCACTTCCATCCCTGGCTGGACGTGCAGGGGCAGAGCCCCTTCGTCTGGACGGTGATCGGCGCGGTGGCCCAGGCGACCTCGCTGCCGATCACCACGGCCGTCACCTGCCCGCTGGTCCGCACCCACCCGGCGATCATCGCCCACGCCGCCGCGACCACCGCGGCGCTGACCGGCGGGCGGTTCACGCTGGGGGTGGGTACCGGTGAGGCGCTCAACGAGCACATCCTCGACTCGCGCTGGCCCCCGGCCGCGGAGCGGCTGGAGATGCTCGAGGAGGCCGTCGAGCTCATGCGGGACCTGTGGAGCGGCCGCCTGGTCACCCACCGGGGCACCCACTACCGGGTCGACACCGCGCGGCTGTACACCCTGCCCGACGAGCCGCCGCCGGTGTACATGTCCGCGTTCGGGGAGAAGGCGGTGACGCTGGCCGGGAAGATCGCCGACGGCTTCATCTGCACCTCTCCCAGCGCCGAGCTGGTGGACAAGTTCCACAAGGCCGGTGGCGCGGGCAAGCCCTCGCAGGCCGGCACGAAGGTCTGCTACGGCCCCGACGAGGCCGAGGCCCGCAAGACCGTGCACAGGCTGTGGCCGACCCAGGGCATCCAGGGCGAGGCGTCGCAGCTCCTGCCGCTGCCCCGCCACTTCGAGGAGCTCGCCGAGATGGTGAGCGAGGACGAGGTCGGCTCGCCCTGCGGTCCCGACCCCGAGGTCCACATCAAGGCGATCCAGGAGTACGTGGACGCCGGATTCGACGAGGTCTACATCAGCCAGATCGGCCAGGACCAGGACGCCTTCTTCGACTTCTACGCCGAGAAGGTCCTGCCCCGGCTCCGCTGACCGACAGGCCCGCCCGGTCCCGCCGGGCGGGCCCGCCCCCCGCCGCGCCCCGCGGCAGGTCGAACAGGAGGAACACCCGGACACCTCTCCGGGGCCGTACGCCCCGGAACTCCACACGGAGGTACGCGATGAAGGCCCTCACCTGGCACGGCAAGCGCGACGTGCGCGTCGACGAGGTCCCCGATCCAGTGATCAAGGAACCGAACGACGCGATCATCAAGGTCACCACCACCGCGATCTGCGGTTCGGACCTGCACCTGTACGAGGTGCTGGGGCCGTTCCTGGGGGAGGGCGACATCCTGGGCCACGAGGCCATGGGCGTGGTGCAGGAGGTCGGCCCGGACGTCACCGGCCTCGTGCCGGGGGACCGGGTCGTCATCCCGTTCAACATCTCCTGCGGCCACTGCCACATGTGCGGCATGCAGCTGTACGCCCAGTGCGAGACCACCCAGGTCCGCGACCAGGGCATGGGCGCGGCCCTGTTCGGCTACACCAGGCTGTACGGCGAGGTGCCGGGCGGGCAGGCCGAGTACCTGCGCGTCCCGCAGGCGCAGTTCGGCCCGATCAAGGTCCCCGAGGGGCCGCCGGACGAGCGGTTCGTCTACCTGTCCGACGTGCTCCCCACCTCCTGGCAGGCGGTGGCCTACGCCGACGTGCCCGAGGGCGGGAGCGTCACGGTCTTCGGCCTCGGGCCGATCGGGCAGATGTGCTGCCGCATCGCCAAGCACCTCGGCTACCGGGTCATCGGCGTCGACGGCGTCCAGGAGCGGCTGGCCATGGCCCGCAGGCACGGGATCGAGGTCCTCGACGCCGCGGTGACCGGCGGGATCCCCCAGGCGGTCAGGGACATGACCGGCGGGCGGGGCACCGACTCGGTGATCGACGCGGTCGGCATGGAGGCGCACGGCTCCCCGGTGGCCAAGTTCGCCCACGCCGTCACCGGCCTGCTGCCGGACGCGCTGGCCGCCCCGCTGATGACCAGCGCGGGCGTCGACCGGCTCGCCGCGCTCAACCAGGCGATCGACACGGTACGCCGGGGCGGCACGGTCTCGATCAGCGGCGTCTACGGCGGCATGGCCGACCCGATGCCGATGCTGAGGATGTTCGACAAGGGCATCACGATCCGGATGGGCCAGGCCCACGTCAAGCGCTGGATCGACGACCTGATGCCGCTGGTGACCGACGACGCCGACCCGCTCGGTGTCATGGACCTGGCCACCCACCGCCTTCCGCTGGACCAGGCCCCGCACGGTTACGAGATCTTCCAGAAGAAACGGGACGGGGCCGTCAAGGTCCTGCTCAACCCCTGACCCACGCAACAGACGACGAGAGGACGGCAATGGACGCGATCGTGCTGCTGAAGGACGACCACAAGACGGTGGAGAAGCTGTTCAAGGAGTTCGAGAAGGCGGGCGAGCAGGCGTACAAGACGAAGCAGGAGATCGTCGCGAAGATCGTCGAGGAGCTCACCACGCACGCCTACATCGAGGAGCAGATCTTCTACCCGGCCGCGCGCGAGGGCGCCCCGGACACCTCCGACCACATCCTGGAGAGCGTGGAGGAGCACCACGTGGTGGTCTGGATGCTCTCGGAGCTGACCCGCCTCGACCCCAAGGACGAGCGCTTCGACGCCAAGGTCAGCGTGCTGATGGAGAACGTCCGTCACCACGTCGAGGAGGAGGAAGAGGAGTGGTTCCCGCAGGTGCGTGAGGCCATGGGACGCAAGAGGCTCCAGGAGCTGGGCGAGCAGATGGCCAAGGCCAAGGCCGACGCGCCGCGTGACCCGCTCGCGCTGAGCAGCGCGAAGGCGTAACGCCTCCGTCCGGACCCTGCGGTCCCGGCGCGGCCGGGTGGCCAGCACGGCCCGCACGGTCCGGACGGCGGGTGAGCCGGGCGGGCCCGCGAAGGCTCGGACCGCGGACGGACGGGCCCCGGCCCCCCCCTGTGGGGCAGGGGTCCTCTAGATTCCCGAACATTCCTGCCTCTGA